>DATAIH010000079.1:0-22106 GCA_036262755.1 Candidatus Acidiferrum sp. | reverse complement strand
ATTTTTCCCTTCGTCGAGCGCAATTTCGAGCCAGGAGTTACGCCCTCCTTGTCGCAGGACCCTGGCCTGCTTCACACGGAGAAAATCACTGGCGCCCGTGCGGATACCGCTGCGGAGAGCGTCGAGCAAGATTTCGTCGGCGATCGTGCTGATTTGCACGTGGTACATTTTGTCAAGGTGCGTCTCCGGCGACGTAATGCGCGCGGCCCATTCGGAGTCATTGGTGAGCAGCAATAGTCCTTCGCTGGCTCTGTCGAGCCGTCCTACAGGCGCAATCCACGGTAGATTCTTCGGCAGGCAGGCATAAACGGTTTCGCGGCCTTTTTCGTCTGAGGCCGTCGTCACCACGCCACGTGGTTTATTTAAGAGCACATAGATCTTTCCGCTAGCTGCGAGGGGAGCACCGTCGACTTCAATGCGATCCACGCCGGGATGTGTTGGCGTTTCCTGATTGCGACGCACCGCCCCATTCAATTTCACGCGCCCGGCGCGGATCAGTTCCGCGGCTTGCGAACGGGAACAATAACCCAGCTTCGACAACGCACGCGCCAACCCGACTTTTTTCGGTACGCTGCTTTTGCGCGGGTGCTTTGCGGAGCGCGGCTTCACGGACGGATTCTAGCGCGACGCTGCGGAGCAGAGGGGAACTACTTGTTGGATTTTGCGGGCGCAGACAGAGGCGTGGTGCTCGCTCGGGAAGCCGCATCGGAAGACGTGCTCGTTGGAGCGGATGCTGCCGAGACGGGGGGCGCTGTGGTTAGCGCTTCGTGCTTCACTCGACCGTACTTCGCCGCGAGCCATTCTCGAACCTCAGCGGGTTTGTAGTGGAATGGCCCCATCCCTCCGCGATACACGATGTGCCCGGTTTCATCGATGATATACAGCCGCTCGGGCCAGGCGGCGTAGGCGGTGTCGGCGGCGTTGCTCATGTCATCAATGCCGAAGGGCAAAGGAAACTTGTAGCGCGCGGTGAAATCCTTGGCGATGGCCACGCGCTGCTCCAGCGTTTTCGGCTGCGCGTAGCAGACGTCATCTTTCAGGTTGGACTTCATTTGCCATTCGTCGGTCGGATGCGCTTCGCGGACGTAAACGGTGAGAAAATCCGCGTGCTCCTTGTAGTCGTTGTAAATCTGAACGATGTCGCCAACCTGGCGGCGAAAAGGCGGTCAAGTGAAGCTGCCAAACACCAGCACCAGCGGACGCGTGCCAATGCGTTCGCGAATGTGAAAATGATTGATGCCGTCAAGCGCCAGGAGGCGAACGTCGGGGGCATCGCTTCCGACCTGCAGCGTGCCGCGATGCATGTGCGGCAGGGCATAGCGCACCATGCCAAAGGCGTCTCTCGGGCTGCCCGCCATGTAGCAAAGCGCACCGAACGCCGCGAGTGAAAGCACGGCGAGACCGCCAGCAAACCATAGGAGCAAACGCTTCACGGAGCCAGCACCCTTCAAGCAACTTAGCACGGCGGCCGCAATCTGCAAAATAGCGCGTTTGTATTAGTGGTCGTCCTTCGTCCGCAGACGCTCGCGCTCCTTCCGGTAACGCGCCAGGGCCTTCTCGATCACATTGAGGGCGGCGTAGGCCGGGCGAATGTCTTCCACTTGCACCTGCTTGCCTTCGAGTTGCTTGTAGTCCTGAAAAAAGCGCTTCAGCACCAGCAAGCGGTGCGACGGAAGCTCTTTTGCCTCGACGTAGCCGTTGAACTCCGGGTCGTTGGTTGCCACGGCGATAATCTTGTCGTCGCTCGCACCGGAATCGATCATGGTCATCAAGCCGATGGCGCGCGCCTTGATCAGGGCGAGCGGCTGCACCGGCTCTTGACACAGGACCAGCACGTCAAGCGGATCATTATCTTCGGCGTAAGTTTGGGGAATGAAGCCGTAGTTCGCGGGATAAAACACCGCTGAGTGGATGATACGGTCCACTTTCAGCAGGCCCGTGGGCTTGTCGAGCTCGTACTTCACGTTCGAGCCGAGCGGGATCTCGATCACCGCTTGAAAGTCGCGGGGCACCTCGTTTCCGGGGGATACGTCGTGCCAGGCGTGGAGCATCGGCAGGTCCTCACCGACCAGGATGATCCGTCATTATCCCTTGAAATCCGCCGCAAAGGCCAACGCGGCTGGAAGGTAGATGAGGTGATTTCTAGGATTGCCGGCGCGGCTTTACAGGACCGGCAATTCGCGCCGCTTGCTCCAGAAATAGACGGCAAAAACGATGGTGACCAGTGGCAGAACACACCCGAACTCGTCGATGTACCAGGCGGTCCTGGCGGTGTTCTGCGTCAGCGGTGTGAAGATCGCCTGGATATAAAGATTGTGGCTTGCGTGGAGAATGGCGCCCGTCCAGAGGCTGCCGGATTTAAGTCGCATCCAGGCGAAGATAAAGCTCCCGGAAACGACCATGACCGTAAAGCAAGTCAGGCCGTACCACGTCGGAGTGCCCGCGTTGTAGTCGCCATAAATCAGGATGGGATAGTGCCACAGCGACCACACCATGCCGCTGATAAGCGACGTCAGCGTGAAAGAAGTCGTCTTGGAAAGTTCCGGCACGAGAAAACCGCGCCAGCCAATCTCTTCGCCCAATGCACTGGATACGCCGCGGACCATCCCGTATGTGCCCGTCAAAAAAATGCCCACCGCGATCGAAATCCACGGCGATCCGCCGAGATGCATCTGTCTGACAAGCCCATCGAGGTACTCTCGATTGCCGAAGGTCCCGAAACCGGCGACCCAAACGATGACGTAGGCAATCGACGCGTAGAGCAGCGGAATGAACCAGCTCTGAATCTGGTATTTGGTTTCACCCCATTTCCAGCCGAGTTGCGCAATGCTTCGCCCGTTGAGTCGCAACGTCAGCATGCCTGCGAGCGCCGGGCACCACATCAACCCCAGAACGTACATACCGCGCCCATTGCTGAGGCTGCCCGAATGAAGGATGAGAAAGTAGAAAAGCGAGCTGAAGGCGAAAACCAGCACCACGTACATCAGAACTTGCATCCGAGAGCTTCTCGGTGCCGCCATGCGCACCTCCCGTATGGCGCTGGACGATATACCGTGAGGCTCAGCCAGACAAGGGGAGGCTTTTGGAAGCCGGCCTACGCTCTGGCTTTGTCGATCATCTCCTGCCAAATGCCTTTAGATTTGAGAATGAGCTCGACCACTTCTCGCGCGGCGCCTTTGCCACCGGGGGCTTTCGTTCGATAATCCGCCGCACGCCTCACTTCGGGAGCCGCGTTGGCGACCGCGACGGCAAGCCCAACGCGACGCATGATGGTCAGGTCCGGCAAGTCGTCGCCGAGAAACGCGACTTCGGATTCTTTCGCACCGGTTTTACGCAAAACGTCTTCGTAAGCCGCAATTTTGTGCCCTTGTTTCTCGTAAACAAATTCTATGTCCAACTCTTTGCACCGGCGGCGCAAAGCCGCGCTGCCTCGCCCGGTGATGACCCCGGTACGCATGCCAGCCGTTACCGCGAGCGTAAGCCCCTGGCCGTCGTGCGCGTCGAAGGTCTTGACTTCGAGGGCGTGGTTGTCCGGTGTCGACGCCAGCGTCACGCTGCCATCGGTCAGCGTACCATCCACGTCCATCAACAGCACGGAAATCTGTTTGGCTTTGCTGGCCACTTTCGCCGGAATCTTCGCCAAGGTCCTCTCCCTCTCTTCGTTGCTTCCTCGGTGCTCTCGCGATCCATTCGGTTTTTCGTCACATCAATTCGAGCGTCCACAAATCATGCAAATGCACCACGCCGAGCGCCCGCCGCGCCTCATCGACGACCACGACCGAAGTGATTCTTTTCTTCTCCATGAGATTCAGCGCCTCGCTCGCCAGCACCTTCGGCCCGATGGTCTGTGGCGTCTTTGTCATGCCGTCCGCCGCGCGGAGTTCCAGAACGCCGCCGCGATGTTTCTCCATCAAGCGCCGCAGGTCGCCGTCGGTCAAAATTCCCGCGAGACGTCCATCGGCCTCCAGCACGGTGGTCATGCCCAGGCCCTTCGCGCTCATCTCGTGAAATACATCCGGCATCGGCGTATCCGGTGCGACGTGGGGCAAAGCCCGGCCGGAATGCATCAGGTGCTCGACGTGCAACAGTTTTTTCCCGAGCCGCCCTGCGGGATGCAGCGCGGCAAAGTCATCGTGCCGAAAATTGCGCTTCTCGAGAAGGGAAACGGCGAGCGCATCGCCGACCGCCATGGCCACCGTTGTGCTTGCCGTTGGCGCGAGATTTAGCGAACACGCCTCTTCCTTCACGCCGACGTCCAACACGACATCGCTGGCTTTCGCGAGCGTGGACTTCGCGCAACCTGTCAATGTAACCAGCGGCATTTCCAGACGTTTGAGGGCTTCCAGTAGTTGAATAATCTCCTCCGTCTCGCCGCCATAAGAAACCGTCAGCATCGCGTCGCCGCGCGCCAGCATGCCCAAGTCGCCATGCAGCGCTTCGGCGGGATGCAAGAAAAACGAGGGGGTGCCCGTGCTCGAGAACGTCGCAGAAATCTTTCTGCCGATCAGCCCGGACTTGCCCATCCCGCTGACCACCACGCGTCCCTTGCACGCGAACAACACGTCCACCGCTTTTTCGAAGCTGCTGTTGAGGCGTGCCAGCACTTCCTGAATCGCCCGGGCTTCGATCTGGAGCACGCGACGGGCCGTTTCCAGGCTCATGACGACGTGCCCCAGCGGCGAACGACGGTATTGAGGCCCTTCAACTTCAAAAGCAGCGGTTGCAGTTCCGAAAGCGGCAAAGCGTTTGGCCCATCCGAGCGCGCCGCCGAGGGATTGTCGTGGGTCTCAAGAAAAATCCCGTCCACGCCTGCGGCCACCGCTGCGCGCGCCAGCGGCTCGATAAATTGCGGTTGTCCTCCGCTCGAGCGGCCCTGTCCTCCCGGAAGCTGCACGGAATGGGTCACATCAAAAACCACCGGGTAGCCGGTCCGCTGCATGACCGGGAACGAGCGCATATCCACCACCAAATTCTGGTAGCCAAACGAGGTGCCGCGCTCTGTCAGAATAATTTTCTTGTTTCCCGTGCTCTCCACTTTCTCCGCGACGTTGTCCATGTCCCACGGGGACAGAAACTGCCCCTTCTTGATATTGATGATGCGGCCGGTCTTGGCTGCGGCAATCAGCAAATCGGTTTGGCGCGACAAAAACGCGGGAATTTGCAAGATATCGCAAACCTCTGCCACCGGCACTGCCTGCGAAGCGTCATGAATGTCCGTGAGGACCGGCACCTTCAATTCCTTTTTGATTTTTTCGAGGATGCGCAGGCCTTCCTTCATTCCGGGCCCGCGAAACGCCTTCAGCGAAGAACGATTGGCCTTGTCGTAAGACGCTTTGAAAACGTACGGCAGGCCGACATCAGCCGCGATTTTCGCCACCTTTTCCGCCAGCACGGTGGCGTGCAATTCGCTTTCAATCACGCACGGTCCGGCGATCAGAAACAGCGGATTCCCAGCGCCAAGGCGCAGCCTGCCCAGCGCGATTTCCTGTGTGGTCCCCATTAGGCTAACGAAGATAGCATAGGAGCATCAGGCATTGAGCACTGGCCCGGGTATTTCCAACGCGGTGTTTTCAAAAAGCACAACCGGACCGACAGACAAGAAAGATTCGCCTTAATGATTAAGCGGTAGCGCTGGGCGCTGCCCTCAAGGCGGGCGCTGGTTGGTGCTCGGCAACGCTCACAGAGGCCACGCGCGAGCGCTGCTTCTTGTGTTCCACCGCTGCGCCGATGAATGCCGCAAAAAGGGGATGCGGCTCGAGCGGCTTGGACTTGAATTCCGGATGGAACTGGCAGCCGAGAAACCACGGATGCTCGGGTGCCTCGACAATCTCTACATAATTCTCATCCGGCGTGCGCCCCGTAATTCTCAATCCCGCGGCCACCAGCGTTCTCTCGAAGTCGCGGTTGAATTCATAGCGATGGCGGTGGCGTTCGCTGATTTCCAGCTTACCGTAGGCTTTGTGCGCGAACGATCCAGGCTCCAGTTTGCACGGCCACGCGCCCAGCCGCATCGTGCCGCCCATTTCGTCGACACCGAGCAGTTCGCGCAATTTGTAAATCACACGATACGGTGTTTGCGGATCGAACTCCGTGCTGTCCGCCTGTTTCAGGCCGGCAACGTCGCGCGCATACTCAATCGTCGCGCATTGCATCCCCAGACAAATCCCGAAGAACGGCACTTTGTGCTCGCGCGCGTGTTGAATCGCGTAAACCATTCCCTGAATTCCGCGCTTGCCAAAGCCGCCTGGCACGAGAATCCCGTCGTAGCCGTGCAGACGTCGCACCGCGGTTTCCTGAGAATCAAGATCTTCGGCTTCGATCCAATCGAGGCTGGTCTTGTGATTGTGCGCCAGGCCGCCATGCAGCAAAGCTTCACGCAAGCTCTTGTACGCGTCTTCAAGCTGCACGTATTTGCCCACCACGGCAATGCGCACTTCCCCGACCGGGTGATGCATGCGATAGACGAGGTCGATCCACGGCTGCATGTCCGAAGGCCGCGACTCCAGCCTCAGCAACCGGAGGATTTGCGCGTCCAGGCCCTCTTTGCTGAGTTCCGCGGGCACCGCGTAAATGGTGTCCACGTCCTCCACGGAAATCACGCACGACTCAGCCACGTTGCAAAACAGCGCGATTTTCTTCTTCAACTCCGTCGGAATATGCCTATCGCTCCGGCAAAGCAAAATATCCGGCTGAATCCCGATACCCAGCATCTCTTTCACGCTGTGCTGTGTCGGCTTGGTCTTCAGTTCGCCCGCGGCTGGAATAAACGGCACCAGCGTGACGTGCACGAAGAGCGTATTTTCGGGCCCCAGCTCCAGGCGCATCTGCCGGATGGCTTCGAGGAAGGGAAGCGATTCGATGTCGCCGACGGTTCCGCCAATCTCCACGATGACCACGTCGACGCTTTCCGAGACTTTGCGGATGCACGCCTTGATTTCGTCGGTGACGTGCGGGATCACCTGCACGGTTTTTCCGAGATAATCTCCGCGCCGCTCTTTCGTCAGGATAGTTTCGTAGATGCGGCCGGTTGTCCAGTTATTGTCGCGGGAAAGCTTCGCGTGCGTGAAGCGCTCGTAGTGCCCCAAATCAAGGTCCGTTTCCGCGCCGTCTTCGGTCACAAACACTTCACCATGCTGAAACGGGCTCATCGTGCCCGGATCGACGTTCAAGTACGGATCGCATTTCTGAAGTGTGACTTGGAAACCGCGGCTTTCGAGGAGGCAACCAATCGAGGAGGCTGCGACGCCTTTTCCCAGTGAGGAAACAACTCCGCCAGTAACAAAGATATATTTTGGCGCCATCCGTGTAGCCCGGGTTCCCGCCGGGCCGATCCGACCTCCACAGGATTGACGTACGAACAATTATCTTCGGAACCTGCGCTGCTGTCAAATCCGGCAATTTTGACGGCAAAAGCAGGCATTTTACGCGCTGCGTGTCACGCCCGGCGATCCCGCTGGGGAGCGAGAGTTCTTTGGAGACCAAAAGCATCGGGCTCCCGGCGATTGAGTTTGCCATCCCTCAGGGCGTAAAGTGAGAGCGCTTGAAAAGGAGCGCTGCGATGCGATTGAGATTCTCAACGTGCTCGTGGATCTTCACCGGCCTCGCCCTCGCTTGGAGTTTCCCCACCCCTGTTCCGGCCCAGAACGCCCGACTGTATGTAGGGAACAGCATCGCCGAGGACATCACCGTCATCGATCTGGATTCTTTGAAGGTGCTTGGTGACATCAACGTCGGGCCGCACGTGCACGGCATTGCAGTCCAAGCAGACGGCAAGCGCCTTTTCACCACCTCCGAGGGAGACAAAACTCTCCGCATCTTTGATACCTCCACCGGCAAGCTCCTCCGTGAGATCAAGTTGACCGGTCGGCCGAATCAGTGCGCGGTCACCCCCGACGGCAAATACGTGGCTGTGCCGATTCGCGACGCGGACAGCGTGGATATCGTGGACGCGGCCCGGCAAAAAGTTGTGAAGGTCTTGCCCGTCAAAGCTCCGCACAACGCCTTTGACTCAGGCAGCAACCGATACATGTTCGTGAGCTCCATGGGCGACCATGCCGTAAACATGATCGACCTGGAGACCATGGACTATGCCGCGAGCATTCCCGTCGGCGGAGTGCCGCGCCCTTACGTGATCACCGGCGACGGTCGCACCATGTACGTGGCTCTGAGCGACCTTCACGGCTTCGCCATTGTGGATATCCCTGAAAAGAAAGTGGTGCGCAGGGTGGAGATGCCCGCCGAGCATCCCAAGCCCCATGAGCACCCCTACGAGCCCATCAACACGCTTACCCACGGATTAGCGCTCAGTCCCGATGAGAAGGAATTGTGGGTCACCAGCCTTTTGGACGACGCGCTGTATGTCTATGAGGTCAAGTCGCAGAAGATTGTCGCGCGCGTGCCCACCGGCAGCGGGCCGAACTGGGTGGCTTTCTCTCCCGACGGCAAGTACGTCTGCGTTAGCAACGCTGACAGCGATGATGTCTCGATCATTGACGGGAAAGCCCGCCGGGAAGTCACGCGGCTGAAGGTCGGCCGCGTGCCGAAGCGCCTTGTCGCCGCGAGCGTGCCACCGCCGTCGGCGCAACCGTCGGCCTCGAGGTAATGCTCCGGAACGCAAGCAAGCCGAATCACGGCCGGTAGGTTGGCACGCCGGCGTGCTCGGCGATGATCTTTCGCGCCTTCTCATACAGCGCGCGCGCCTGCGGAATCGCCTCAATTGCCGCTAGTAACTGCGGATCAGCCTCTAGCTCAACCTTGAACCCTTCTGGCTGGCCAAAGGTAGACAAAAAAACCTCTTGCCTGATCTTGCGTTTCACCCACTCCAGGCTTTCCGCCAGTTCCGGCTCCGTGTATCGGAGGTTCTGGCCGGAGAGGTATTTGCGGAAGTCCGCCATCACTCCGTCATCCGCGACAAAGTCCCTGGTAATCGTTGGTCGCGTTCCGAGGTAGTGGCGCGTGAATCCGCCGACGGTAGTGTCCAGAGGGAAAAACACGTCCGTACGGAACAGTTCTTTTTCAAAATGAGTGAGCTCCGGTTCGCGAACGGTTATGTCGGGAGTGATTCCCCCTCCGCCGGTGACCTGCCTTCCGCTATCGGTCAGCCGGACTTCGGTCGGGTGCTCGGGGACCTTGCGTTCGTAGTACTCGAACAGCGAAATTGATTTGTAATTGCGCTGAATTAGCCTTCCGCTCGGAGTGTAGTAGCGCGCGATGGTTAGCGCCAGGCCGGTGTTTTCGCTCAGCGGCTGAAGCGTTTGCACCAGTCCTTTGCCAAAGGTCGTCTCGCCCACAATCACGCCACGATCGTGGTCCTGCACCGCTCCGGCTACGATCTCCGTGGCCGATGCGGAATTGTTGTTGACCAGGATGACCAGCGGCATATCGTTGCCCTGGTTTCCGCGCACGGCAAAATACCGGCGCTCGGTCGAAGCGCGCCCTCGATGCGAGACGATCAATTGGTTCCTGTCCAGCAGCATATCGCCAACGGCAATGGCCTCGTCGAGCAGCCCGCCGGGATTGCCGCGCATGTCCAAAATCAAGCCGTCGAGCGTAGACGCATTTAACTGCTTCATGGCCTCGCCCAGTTCGCCATCCGTCTTTTCGTTGAATCCGGAAAGCCGGACGTAGCCGATCCCTGGCTTGATCTCATACGCCAGATCCACGGCGTGACGCGGGATTTCATCACGCATTACGGTGAAAGCCAGCGGGTCGGCATAACCCTCGCGAGACACGGTAATCTTGACGGTCGTTCCTCTGGGGCCCCTCAAAAGGTCGGCAATTTCCGTGGAGCTCAAGCCCTGCGTCGGCTTGTCGTCGATCTTCACAATCACATCGCCCGGCCGGATCCCGGCCTTGTATGCCGGAGTGCCCACGTAGGGCGACATCACCACGGTGTGCTCTCCCCGGGCAATCACCGTCATGCCCACGCCGTAGTACCGGCCGCGGCGGTCTTCCAAATTTGACGCCCACTGCCGAGCGTCGAAAAAGTTCGAGTGGGGATCGAGCACGCGCAGCATCCCCGGGATCGCCCCTTGATAGACGAGCCGGTCGACGTCCACCTTCTCCGCGTAATTGCCCTGCACCGCGTCGAGCACCCGCGTAAAGCTTCTTACCGAACTCTGGGTGTCCTCATACGAGGACGCCGTGGCCCGCATGTTCGGGCCGTAAATCCCGCCCAACGCGGCCGATAGAGCCACTACCACCACCAGCAGAACCAACCCGCGACGCTCTGGTTTCATTTCATCCTCGCGCTTTTACCACTCCGGAACCGGGGACGCCCTCTTAGACGCAAAAGCGCTCTCATTGTACCCTCATCTTACCCTTTGGCACCTCCGGAAAGTCCATCCTTTTCGTCTCTCGAAACTTTCCTTCCGGGAACGGGTTTGACCTGGATGGGGAATACTCTGTGAAGTTCGGCGGGCTGTGGGACGCTCGAGTGTTGCAAGGCTGGAACTTCTGGTTTCCCGGGCAAAACCTTTGAAAAAGGATTCGCTATCTAATCAATAGAGCCCGCGTCTGCTTCTCGAAACGGACCGGGTGTGCAGCGCAGAACGGTTGCGAGTGGCACTACTTACACGTGGGAAGGGGCAATGAAATCTACCATTCGACTGCTACTGCTAAGTCTCATCTTCGCCGGCTCACTGACGTTTTCTCTTGCCGTAAGCGCTCAGAAGGCAATGCCTTCCGATGAGCAGTTGCTGCGAACCTATAATGCCAGTCGTGAAATCTCGCTTGTCGGCACGGTCGTAAAATACCAAACGAATTCGGCCATTCCGCCCATCGGGGCGCACCTCACCCTGCAAACCGCCTCGGGAGCCGTGGATGTCCATGTCGGCAACGCCAAGGTACTCCAGGCTGGCGATCTCACCTTGCATCCCGGCGACAACGTTCGCATTGTGGGCGAACCCATGGCCCTCGGCGAGGGCACTTACTTTGCTGCGCGCATCGTGCAAAAGGGCACCGTAGCTGTCGCCGTACGCAACGCTAGAGGCCTTCCCTTGACACCGGCCTCTACCTTGACGCCAGCCGAAAGGGAAGCTCTGCGAGGTGTGCGATGAACCGCCTCTTTGCCGCGCTCGTCGCTGCCCCTGCCCTTTGGATTGCCGCCTGCAGTAGCGGCGGCAACACCATCGCGCCTCCGCCTCCCGCCGGCAAATACAGCGCCTCTAGCCTCAACGGCACTTACGCCTTTGTGACCAGCGGCGAAGCCATCACCAGCGGCGCCACCTCCGCGACCCCTTTCTCGCGGACGGGCAGCTTCACCGCCAACGGCTCCGGGGGCATTCAAGGCGGCGTGTATGACGTTGTGAATGCAGGTGGGAGCAGCACGGCTTCCTCCGCGCCTATTCCCATCACGGGGGGCAGTTATACCGTCAATGCCGATGGACGAGGAACGTTAACCTTTAACGTGACTTCCAGCGGTGCTCCAGCCACCATCGCCTTTGGGATCGTACTCACTTCGACCAGCGGTGGTTTCATGATGGATCAAACCGCGAGTGGCAATCAAGCCTCGACGGGCAGCGGGAATTTCGTTCTCCAGAACTCCTCCGCATTCGCAGCGGGAGTCTCGGGATCGTACGTTTTTGATTTTACCGGGCTCGATGGCACTACAAACCCCCAGTCTCTGGTGGGACGGTTTGCCGCTAGCGGCGGGGTAATCACCACCGGGCTGGAAGATTCGAACGACAACGGTGCGTTGACCAGCAGCACCAGCATTACGGGAAGCTTCGTTGCGGACCCCGCGAACACCGCCGCAGGCCGGGGCACAGCCACGATCGAGGGTCAGACCTATGCCTTTTACATTGTGGACTCGACGCGCGTGAGGTTCATTAGCATCAATTCGTCCGGTACCGGCCCCATGCTCAGCGGAGATGCTGCCGCGCAATCTGGCGGCACGCCGCCGCCAAGTCCGAGCGGCAGTTTTGTGTTCTTGGTGTCAGGTTCCTCGGCGAATGGGGGTCTGACTCGGGTGGGCCGCCTCACCGCGTCCGGCGGCAGTCTGGGCAACATGATCATGGACGTGAACAATGGCGGCACACAGAATGAGTTTGGCAGCGGCAGCTTGTCCATGGGCGCCCTTAGCTATGACGCGACGACCGGGCGCGGCACGCTTTCCTTCCAGTCCTCGATCACCAGCGTCTACTCCTTTGTTTTTTATCTGAGCTCAGCCAGCAGCGGCGTCATACAAGAAGTCAGCGGCACGCCCGGCACGGGGATAGCGACCGTTGTCGCCGACGGGTCTATTGCCGCGCAGTCCGGGAGTCCATTCACCAGCAGCAACATTTCCGGGCCTTACGCGATCAGCTGGAGCGGCTTGGTTACGAGCGGGGGCTCCTTCGGTTCCCAGGATGAAGAAGATTTCCTCGGGCAAGCCAACGTTTCGAATCTGAGCCTCAGCGGGACTTCGGATATCTTCCAGTTCACCGGAGTGACGCTAAACACGAACATTGGCACCAGCGGCCAGATCGCGATTAACGGCGACGGGACGAGCAATAACACCATGAATGTGAGTCTTTCGCAGGTCACCCCGATTCACATGGTTGTTTATGTTGTGAGTCCGCAACTGGCCTTTTTTGCCAACCGGGACAATAACGGTGCGATGCGCATCGTCGCGGGCGTGCTCGAAGCGCAGCAATAGTGTCAACCACCAGGGGCGCGGCTTTTTTTCCGCACGATAACCAGGGAAGCGGCGCCCCGCTGACGCTAAGCTGAGGATGGTGGCAGGCCATCAGCTCTCGCGTTCGAGCAGTTTCTCCACGCGCGCCACATCTTCCGCTACGTCGACGCTCACCGCATCGTGCTCCACTTCCGCGACGCGAATCTTCCAACCATTTTCGAGCCAGCGCAGCTGCTCAAGCTGTTCGCTGCGCTCGAGCTCGCCTTGCGGCAGGGTGGGATATTCAAGCAACGCGTCGCGCTGGAAAACGTACAGCCCCAGATGCTTCAAGTGCCGCACCTGAATCGTGCTTGCCGCATCGCGCACCCAGGGAACCGGCGCCCGCGAAAAGTAAAGCGCATTGCCATCGAAATCCAGCACCGTCTTCACCACGTTCGGATCCATGATGTCCGCAGGCGTCTTGACCGGTGTGGCCACCGTGGCAATCGAAGCGGCTGGCTCTTCGAGCAGCGAGGCAACCGCGGTATCGACCGCCAGGGGATCGAGAAGCGGCTCGTCACCCTGCACGTTCACAAAGAGTTCGCCTTCTTCACGGGCGGCCACTTCCGCCACGCGCTCCGTTCCGGTGCGGTGGTCCGCGCGCGTCATGCGCGCTTCGCCCCCGAAGTCCTCGACCGCTCTCACAATGCGTTCATCGTCGGTTGCAACGATGACGCGATCGACTCGTTGCGCTAGCCGTGCCCGTTCGTAAACGCGCTGAATCATCGGTTTTCCGGCGAGAGCCACCAAAGGCTTTCCCGGCAGGCGCGTGGACAGATAGCGTGCCGGAATGACCACCACCACTTTGATCGAACCCATCTGTTTTGGACTCCCAGTTTTCGGGAATAAGTCCCGGTTCTTCACGGTCCCGCACAATGGGGCGATTTCGTGCGGCGATGCTACCATACGCTGCGATTTCGGCCGCGTCATGCGCCTTTATCGATACGACGAACGGAAGGATTACCCTTGTTTTCATCAAGCCGAGTGGTAGAATCCAAGTGAAACCGAACCGCGCGGCCGTCCCGGTCCGACCGAGACGTAGGGGGTGCCGTGAAACGCGATTTGCCGGTGACTGTTCCGCAGTCACGCTCTGAGACGCGTCGCGCTGTGTTTGTAGCTTTGCGGCTTCTTCTCGTTGTTTGCTTCCTCTGCGCTCAGGGCCTCCTTCAGGCTGCCGCGCAAGCTCCCCCTGACGACAACAAACCCAAAGAGGATCCCAAGAAAGAAGAGCCGAAAAAAGGAGAGCCGAAAAAGGAAGATGTACGAGACGAAGACGCCCAGGCGGCAGTCGATGACGCCAAGCCGAAGATAAAAGAAGTCGACGATGTGCGCAAAGATACACCGGGTAGGGCGTTCAAGCCGGGTGGCACGCTGCACGTCGACGTGGACGTGGCGCTCGTTAATGTGACCGTCACCGATCCTTACAATCGACTGGTTACCGGTCTCGACCCGGATAATTTCCGGGTCTTTGAAGACAACGTCGAGCAGGAAATAGTTACGTTTTCCGCCGAGGACGTGCCCATCTCCATCGGGGTAATTTTTGATTTCAGCGGCAGCATGTCGAACAAAGTAGGCAAATCCCGCGAAGCGGCCTTGCAATTCTTTAAGACCGCCAACCCGCAAGATGAATTCTTCCTGGTCAGTTTCAACGAACGCGCTGAGCTGACCAGCGCGTTTACCAACAGCGTCGAAGACCTGCAGAGCCGCCTGATGCTCACCTCTCCGAAGGGCCGCACTGCGCTTCTGGACGCCATCTACCTGGGACTGAGCGAGATGAGGGGTGCACACAACGCCAAACGGGCCTTGCTCATCCTATCCGATGGAGGAGATAATCACAGTAGGTACAACGAAAACGATATCAAGCGCCTGGTGAGGGAAGCTGATACCCAGCTTTATGCCATCGGCATCTTTGACCCGCTTGGATCGCGCAATAGGACACCGGAGGAATTGAAAGGGCCCTCGCTCTTGAGCGAAATCACGGAAATGACCGGGGGCCGCGTGTTTGCTGTTGAGAGACTGGAAGACCTACCGGATATTGCGACGAAAATAGGCATGGAGCTGCGAAACCAATATGTGCTCGGCTATCGACCAAGCAACAAAGCGCACGACGCGCGGTGGCGGAAGATCAAGATCAAATTGCGCGCCCCTAGGGGGCTCCCTCCCCTCACCGTCTACACCAAGACGGGGTACTACGCCCCCAGCCATTAGCTACGCTCGCCATCTCCCGGGCCCGGCGGCGCTCCTTCTCGGGTTGTTTTTGTGGCTCGGCGTGTTCTTTGCGCCTTCTCTCCGCGCCCAGATTCCCGTGCCCAATCCCGCGCCTCCTCCGCCCGGGCAGAACACGGAAAAGCAGGGCTCGACCATCATTAGCAGGGTGAACCTGGTCGTTCTGCACACGACCGTGCTGGATGACCGCCAGCGTTTTGCGGATGGCTTGACACAGCAAAATTTCCGAGTTTTCGAGGACAAGGTTGAGCAGAAGCTTTCATTGTTCAAGCGCGAAGACGTGCCCGTCAGCATGGGACTGGTGATTGACAACAGCGGCAGCATGCGCGACAAGCGGCCGAAGGTGAATGAAGCCGCCCTCACCCTCGTGCAGTCCAGCAATCCACAGGATGAGGCGTTCGTCGTCAATTTCAATGACGATTTCTATCTCGACCTGGACAAGGACTTCACCAGCAGCATTCCAGAGCTGAAAGAAGCGCTGGAGCGCATTGATTCACGCGGCAGCACCGCGCTTTACGACGCCATCGTCGGTTCGCTCGATCACTTGAAAAAGGCCTCCCGCGACAAGCATGTCCTGCTGATCGTCACCGATGGGGAAGATAATTCCAGTCATTTCTCGCTGGAGAAAACGATCCACGAAATCCAGAAGACCGACACGGTGATCTACACCATCGGGTTGCTGAGCCAGGAAAGCAAGAAGAGCGCGAAGAAGGCCAAGCGCGCGCTGGAAGATATCGCTCGGGCTTCGGGCGGCGTTGCGTACTTCCCGGAGAACGTCGAAGACGTGCACAACATTTGCCAGCAGGTGGCGCATGACATCCGCAACCAGTACACGCTGGCCTACTATCCCACCAATACCCGGCGCGACGGCAGCTTCCGCAGCGTGTCCGTCGAAGTGATTCCACCGCGCGGGCGGGGCAAACTCGTGGCCCGCACGCGCAACGGCTACTACGCTCCGCAGGACCAGACCTCCTCGGGAAATTGACGCGCCGGCCAGGTAGGAAGGGTTACGTCTAGGCGTTCTGTGCGATGTAGCCTTCCACAGGACCAGGCCCAAGCATTCCACGTCTTCGATTTTGGGCCGGCTGCGTGGCTGCCCGTTTTTATCTCCGAGCCGCCCGAATGCGGCGAAGCGCAGGCCCATGGCCATCCCGGCGATTCCTGCTTCAAGGCCAGGGTGTGCCCGCGGACGAGCTCGAGGCCTTCACCCTGGTTTCAAACAGCGGTCCCGCCGGGGGCCAGCTGCTCCCCGTTGCAGGTTCCAGGACCGCCAGCTGACTAGCGAACAAACCGAACAAGCAAAGTGGCGCGCCGAGCTACGGTTGGCCGGGCTTCAGGCAGCAAAAAAACTGATAGTCAGCAGAAAAAGTATCGTTCCTCGGCCGGGTTGCATCCAACCGGGCATGCACGCTAGACTCTTACGCGTGAGTTACCCAAGCCATCGGCGCCAGGACTGCGCAGGCAACTGTTGTCTGTGTTGCATGACAGTGTCTTCTGGCGCTGGGAGGCTAGCCGTCTAAACCGAAGCATCTAGCCGATTGCGTTTAAGCCCACCGCCAGAACAGCTGGCCGGTGGGTTTTGTGTTTTTTGGGCACTTTTTCCTGGGAAGGGAACAAGGACATGACTTTTCGAACGCTCGAGCCAGCGGACAAGCCGGCCATACCCGAGATTTCCGAAGTTTCCTTTCCGCCTCAGTTGGAACGTCGGCTTGGCCATCTCGCAACGCTCGAAGCCGAGAGCATCTTCATCCTGCGGGAAGCGGCTGCGGAATTTTCGCGGCTTGTCATGCTCTATTCCATCGGCAAAGACTCCTCGGTCATGTTGCGCCTGGCGCAAAAAGCTTTTTATCCGGGGAGAAT
The DNA here is from genome assembly GCA_036262755.1 of Candidatus Acidiferrum sp. Taxonomy (GTDB): domain Bacteria; phylum Acidobacteriota; class Terriglobia; order Acidiferrales; family UBA7541; genus Acidiferrum. The sequence continues at coordinate 5,365 of DATAIH010000079.1, read as the reverse complement.
TCCTTTTCCGCTGCTGCACATCGATACCGGCTACAAATTTCCCGAAATGATCGAGTTTCGCGACGCCTACACACGCGAAATCGGCGCCGAGCTCATGGTGCACCAGAACCGCGAAGCGCTGGAGCGCGGCGCAAACCCTTTTGTTTTGGGCACGCAGAGATGCTGCGGCCTGTTGAAAACGAAGGCTTTGCTCGATGCGCTTTCCGCAGGAGGATTCAACGCCGCTTTTGGCGGGGCGCGGCGCGACGAGGAAAAATCGCGCGCCAAGGAGCGCATCTACTCTTTTCGCGATGCCCAAGGCCAGTGGGATCCCAAGAACCAGCGCCCGGAGCTCTGGAACCTTTTCAATTCGCGCATCGAAAAATCGGAGAGCATTCGTGTTTTTCCGTTGTCGAACTGGACCGAGCTCGATGTCTGGCTGTACATCCACGCGGAAAACATACCCATCGTTCCGTTGTATTACGCTCGCGAGCGTCAGGCCGTGGTGCGCAACGGCACCATCGTGCTGATTTACTCTCCCGACGAGCTTTTGCCCGGCGAAAAAGTGCAATGGATCAAGTGCCGGATGCGCTCGCTCGGTTGCATCCCGTGCACGGGCGCGATTCGCTCCGAAGCGGACACGGTTCCAAGGATTATTAACGAGATGATCTCCTTCCGACGCTCGGAGCGCGAAAATCGCGCCATCGACCACGACGAAGAAGGATCCATGGAATTGAAGAAACGTGAGGGCTACTTCTGATGCTGACTTTTGCCGCTTCCGAGCGTTCCGAAGGCCTTGCCGCATTTCTTGAGGCCGATCTGCGCAAAGACCTGTTGCGCTTTACCACTGCGGGCAGCGTGGACGATGGCAAGTCCACGCTCATCGGCCGCTTGCTGCATGACGCCAAGGCCGTCTATGAAGATCATGTCGCCTCGGTACAAAAAAGCAAGATCAACCGTTCGAGCGGCTCCTTCGATTTTTCACTGCTGACGGACGGATTGCGGGCCGAGCGCGAGCAGGGCATCACCATCGATGTCGCCTATCGTTACTTCAGCACTCTGCGCCGCAAATTCATCATCGCCGACACACCGGGTCACGAACAGTACACGCGCAATATGGCCACGGGCGCTTCCACCGCCGACCTCGCGATCATCCTCGTCGACGCTACGAAAGGGTTGCTCACGCAGACGCATCGCCATGCGTATATCGCGTCGCTTCTCGGGATTCGTCGCGTTGTTGCGGCGATTAACAAGATGGATCTGGTGGACTACCGCGAGGACGTTTTTCTCCGTTTCCAGGAGGATTTTCTTTCGCTCGCATCGCGATTGGGCATCACTTCCGTCGCGTGCATTCCGATCAGCGCGCTAGCGGGCGATAACGTCGTCAGCGCCAGCGAAAACACGCCCTGGTATGCGGGGCCGACTCTGTTGGGCCATCTCGAAACCGTGGATTTTCGCCACACTGGCTCGTTCGATGCAGTGCGCTTTCCCATTCAATACGTCGTTCGGCCCGATTTTCGCTTCCGCGGATTTGCCGGACAGTTGGCGAGCGGCTCGCTCGGTCCGGGCGATGCGCTCCTGGCGCTTCCCTCGGGGCAAGAAACGCGTGTGAAGGCCATTGTCGGCTTCGAGGGCAATCGGGCGCAGGCGTTCGCGCCGCAATCGATCACCCTCGAACTCGCTAACGAAATCGATTTGAGCCGCGGCGATATGCTGGTTTCGCCATCGAATCTTCCCGCGGTTTCGAGCAGTTTTTCAGCGGCCGTGGTTTGGCTTCATGCGGAACCGCTTTTGATTGGGAAGCCGCTCCTTTTGAAGCAGACGACGCGAGTGCTGAAAGCCCGGGTTCGCCGGATTCTTCATCGCGTGAACGTCAATACCTTGCAACACGAGCCGGCCGAACGACTGGAAATGAATGGCATCGCGGAAGTGGAAGTCGAAACCAACCAGCCGCTCTTCCTCGACGCCTACTCGACCAGCCGCGCCACCGGCAGCTTCATCCTGATCGATCCATTCTCGAACGCCACCGTGGGAGCGGGAATAGTTCGCGAAACGTTCCTGGCCGGTGCCGCCGGCCCGGGAGACCGCCGTGACGCTCGGGTCACCGGGTTACTCGGAGAAGTGGCCGTCGCGGAGAGGTACCGCCGCCACGGCCACAAGCCGGGAGTTTTCCTCCTCGGCAACCGACTATCGCTGGCACGGTTACTTGAACGTGCATTTTTCCAAGAAGGCTTCGAGGTTGTGGTTGTGGATGGCTCCGGAGTGGCCTCGCCGGTCCTGGCAGGCTTCCTGACCTCGCTCTTCTCCGCGGGTATGGTCGTGCTTTGCACGAATACCGCGCTAGCGCCGCAAGACCTGGCCCAGTTTCCACGCGAGGACATTTTCGAGGCAGCGAGAATCCCGGACGCGGCGAAGCCAGACGCGGAAACAGCGGATGCGCAAGTCATTGAAGACGCGGTGAGTTTTGCTGAAAAACTGCGCTTTTCCTCAGAACACCATCCCGCCGGAAAGGAGTTCTGAACATGAACCTTACTTTCAACGCTTTCTCTTCGCAGCAGATCGAAGCTATGAACATCGAGCAATTGCTGGACGCGGTTTTTGAGGATGGGCAAGCGGCGCGGGCCTGCCTCACGTGCAGCTTCCAGGCGGAAGACATCATCGTGCTCGATTTACTGCGCAAGCGTCTGCCGCAAATTCCGGTGTTGTTCCTTGAAACCGGCTATCACTTCGCGGTGACCTACGAATTTCGGGACCGCCTTGCCAGCGAATGGAATCTGAACCTCGTCAACGTTTTCCCGGAAAAAACCGTGGTGCAGCAGGAAGCCGAGCGCGGCCGGTTGTATCAAGCGGATCCTACGGCCTGCTGCCAGCTTCGCAAAGTCGCGCCGCTGATGAGAGCGCTGGAGTCCTTCGAGGTTTGGTTCACGGGCCTGCGCCGCGAGCAATCGCCTACACGCGCCACTCTCAAGAAGATTGAGCACCATCGTCTTCCGAGCGGCAAGACTGTGCTCAAGGTCAGCCCGCTCGCCGATTGGACCTGGGCCCGAGTCTGGGAATACACCGGCGGTCGTCGCTTGGCGTATTTGCCGCTGTACGACGCGGGCTATCCCAGCATTGGCTGCGAGCCTTGCACGGCGCGACCCGCCGATCCGGACAACGCGCGGTCCGGCCGCTGGGGAGGGCGCAAGCTGGAATGCGGCATTCACACCTTTTCCGAGCGTGCCGAATGACGCGGCTTCTGATTGGATTCGTCATTGCGCTCGCCGTCGGACTCACCGGAATCGGGGGCGGCAGTTTTACCGTGCCTGCACTTCTGCTCTTCGCCGGGCTTTCCGCCGGCGAAGCCGTTGGCACCGCGTTTGTTTTTGCGGGTGTCGTGCGCCTGGTCGCCGCGCCTTTCTATCTGTTCAACCGGCAGATTCACTCTAGGTATTTCTGGCTGCTGCTCGAGGGTGCGGTTCCGGGCCTTTTGGCGGGAACTTTGGTGCTTCGCTTTGTGACCGAGCGGGGCGGCAACCCGACGATCGTCATTATTCTAGGCCTGGTGCTGGCCCTGTCTTCTGCCCTTACCTTTGCCCCCAGCGCACGCAACCACGGATTCGCTTTCCGAAACTCCCACTGGCTGCCCTGGCTTGCCTTTCCCATCGGCGTCGAGTCGGGATTTTCTTCTGCGGGCGCCGGCGCGCTGGGCACGATGCTGCTTCTCAATTACTCGGAAATGACGCCTTCGCAAGTTGTCGGCACGGACCTGCTTTTCGGCTTGGTGCTTGCCGTCCTTGGCAGCATTTTCCACTGGAGCCTCGGCTCTGTCAGTTCGTCGGTATTGTTTCCGTTGCTGCTCGGCGGACTGCCTGGCGTGCTTCTCGGCTGCGTGTTGTCGCGCCACATTCCGGCTCACCGGCTTCGCACCGTGATCGCTGTCCTGGCCATTTGCGCGGGCCTGCAGTTGGTCGTTTTCGGAGTGAAAGCTCGCGCACAGAAAGCGGCCCATGCCAACAACCAAGGCGTCGCGGTAACCTCCGAGCGCTACCGCACCGCCTCGCTCGTTCGCTGAGCCCCCAGCTCTCGAAGGAAGCTGGTGCCGTGTGGGATTTTTCCGCCGAAGTTCTCGGCGACGGTTTGACCCAGGTCCGCCAGGGTGTGGCGCAGGCCGAGGTTTACCCCCGCACGGTTTCCCGGGGAGTACACCAGAATGGGAACATATTCGCGCGAGTGGTCCGTAGTCGGCCAACGCGGGTCCGGATCGCAGCCGTGGTCGGCGGTAATCAGCAGCAGATCGGTGAGGCTTAAGACCGGGAGGAATTCGCCAAGCATGCTGTCAAACTCTTCGAGCGATTTCGCGAACCCTTCGACGTCCTTACGGTGGCCGTAGAGCATGTCGAAATCCACGAGGTTCGAGAAAATCAACCCGTGTCTGCGTTCTGTCGCGGCGGTTGTCAATTTCTTCATGCCGTCGGCGTTACCTTGGGTGGTGAGGTAGTCGTCCACACCTCGTCCGTTGTAGATATCGTGGATTTTCCCCACGCCCAGCACGCGCACCTTACGCTCGGCAAGCACATCCAGCAGCATCGGCTTTGGGGGGTCCACGGCATAGTCATGACGCCGCGCGGTGCGGACGAAATGCCCCGGGGCTCCCGTGAAGGGCCGGGCAATAACGCGCCCAAGGCGGTGCGGCCCGTCGAGCAAGTGCCGCGCCGTTTCGCATATGCGATAAAGTTCCGTGATGGGAATCACGTCTTCATGTGCGGCGATTTGAAAGACGCTGTCGCCTGACGTGTAGACGATGGGCTTGCCAGTCCGGACATGCTCTTCACCGAGTTCCTTGATGATTTCCGTTCCCGACGCCGGCTTGTTGCCGATGGTCTTCCGGCCGATTTGATTCTCGAACTCTGCGATCAACTCGCGGGGGAACCCGTTCTTGTATACGGGAAAGGCTTGCTCGAGCCACACTCCGGCCATCTCCCAGTGGCCGGTGGTGGTGTCTTTTCCGGGGGACTGCGTTGCTCCTTTGCCGTAGGCGCCCATGGGGACCGCGGGTGCGGTTTGAAACTTCAGCGGAGCAATGTTCGCCAGTCCCAGGCGCGTCAGGTTGGGAATTTGCAGGGGTCGCGACTCGGCGATGTGGCCTAGAGTATTTCTTCCGACGTCGCCGTAATCAGCCGCATCCGGCAATTCGCCGATTCCGACGCTGTCAAGCACAATCCAGAAGACTCTCGTGTAGGTGTTCACCTGGTCTTCACGCCCTTCCACCGACTCTATCACAGCAAAACCGTCGTCCATGTTGCCGACGGCGCGATGCTTCCTCGTGGGAACTACGCGCTTTCGCAGCTATTCCAGCGGAGTGGCCGCGTCGGCCTCGGATGACCTCGGTTTGTGATGGTACGGT
>DATAIH010000078.1:0-56049 GCA_036262755.1 Candidatus Acidiferrum sp. | reverse complement strand
CCTTTGCCGCCTGCGCGATTGACTTGACCATGCGCAACACCCGCCGCTACGGCGGCTACATCATTCATATCGGCATGGTGTTCGTGTTTCTCGGTCTGGCCGGGGCGGCGTTTAATCGCGACGTGCAGAAGAACATGCAAGTGGGCGACTCGATGCAGATCGGGCCGTACACGCTGGTTCTGCAAGCCACGGATACAAAGCCGGAAAAGAATTACACGGCGCAACGCCTGCTCGTCGAAGTGCTCCGCGACAACAAGCCGATGATGATGCTGTTTCCGGAGAAACGGCAGTTTCTCACCAACAAAGAGAACGGCACGATGGTGGCGATCTATTCGACGTTGAAGGAAGACTTATACGTCGTGTTCGCTGGAACCGACCCGGACACCCAGCTGCCGGTGATACACGCGTTTCTCAATCCATTAGTGAAATGGATTTGGTTTGGCGGCGTCACGGTGGTGTTTGGGACGCTGATCGCGCTACTGCCGAATCGCCGCTCGGTGCTCGTGCTGGCGCCCGCGCGAGAACCTTCCACCGTCGAGCCTTTGCCGCACGCCGTGGCTAGGTCCACCATTCTCGGAGGGGGCCATGACTAGAGGGCGCACCCTCACGGCAATGCTCGTTTTGCTCGGGCTCGGGACGCTACCCTTGATTGTTCCCGTCAGGGCCCAGCAGTTTTCCGATCGTGCCAAAAAGGTCGGCTCCGAACTCAAATGCATGTGCGGCTCATGCAGCATGACAGCGGCGGGGTGTTCGCATCCGGGGGGCGAGTTCTCCGGTCCCTGCCCCACGGCGAAGGGGATGTTGCGGGAAGTCGATCAGCATGCCGCCAAGGGCGAAACCGACGAGGAGATTGTGCAGGCGTTTGCGCAGGAATATGGAACCACGGTGTACGCCGAGCCGCCGAAATCGGGATTCAGTCTCGTGGCCTGGGTCATGCCGACGGTTTATCTAGTGCTCGGCGCGCTGGTTGTGATTTTCGTGATCTCGCGGTGGGTGACGAAGAACCCCTCGGAACCCGCGGGGAACACCGCTACGGCAAAGGCCATTCCGCCGGAACTTCTGGAACGCGCCAAAAAGCTGGCGGAGCGCGCGACGGAGGATTGAGCTGTGGCGGAGACCCCTCTTTTCGCAGCCATGCTGGCCGACTCGGGAGACTGGGCGGTTCTCGGAGCCTGCCTGATGCTGGCCGCGGCCGTGGTGCTGTTCATTTTCTACATTCAACCGGATGCTTCGGACCTTGCGCCGCACCGCACGAAGTTGGATCAGTTGCTCGAGCGGCGCGACACGATTTACGACAACCTGCGGGATTTGCGCTTTGAATACCGCTCGGGAAAATATTCGGAAGGCGACTTTGAGGCTATGAAAGCGGCTTTGGAAAACGACGCAGCGCTGGTCCTTTCGGAAATCGATCAAGTAACAGAAGCGCAGGTGCGGCGCCCACGGGGCGCGCATGCTGGCGACCGGAGCGCACAATGATGCGTTGGACGGCCCGTCTTAGTGTAGCGGCGCTGACTTTTGCGTGGGGCTTGGCGTCATTGGGAACCGCGCGAGCGGGCACGGTGCGCGGAACCGTAAAGAACGGCACTACCGGTCAGCTTGCTGCGGGCGTGGAGCTTACGCTGGTGCAGCCGATGGGGGGCATGCAGGAACTCGCCCACGCCAAGAGCGGTCCGCAGGGCGAATTCAGCTTTGACAACCCGAATGTCGGCACGCAGCCCATGCTGGTGCAAGGTATGTATCGTGGCGTCCGTTTCAACGCCATGATACCGCCGGGCAATAGCAGCGCCACGGTGCAGCTAGAGATCTACGAACCCTCCAAGGATCCCAAGACGATTGACGTTTCGTCGCACTTCGTGATCTTCCAGCCAAACGGCGCGACTTTGAAGGTCGCCGAAGAATATCAGGTCGAGAACAAGTCTCAACCCCCACAGGCGTATTTCAAGACGGATGGAACGTTTGACTTTGCCTTGCCGGAACAGGGAGAACTGGAACGAGTTGACGCGCAGGGGCCGGCAGGAATGCCGGTGCAACAACTTCCTATCGACAAGAAGAAGAATCGTTATTCGATCGCATACGCGTTTCGCCCCGGCGACAATTTGGTGCGTTACTCCTACGATGTCCCGTATCCAGGCAACACCGTGGCGCTCAAGATTCCGACGATTTATCCCGGAGGAAGGCTTTTGCTCGTCGCTCCCCCGAGCATGCAGATCAGTAGTGACGGATTTTCGGCGGCTGGACAAGAGCAGGGGATGAATCTGTACCTGCGACAAGACGTTCCGGCCGGAACTTTGGTGGCCGTCAATGTTTCGGGCACGGCGCCGGCTGGTAGCGCGGCGGGGACGGACCAGGCGCCGCAGGGTCGAGACGCCCAGGAAGGCGCCGCGGGGTCCGGCGGTCCAGAGATTCAGGCCGTGCCGGGCAGGCTGGACGCGATGAAGTGGCCGTTGCTCGGCGGATTCGTGGTTGTCTTTGGGGCGTTTGCCTACCTGCTCTCCCGCAAGACGGTTGTGTCGGTAAATGGGGGAGAAGTCGCCGCTGGAGTACCGCCAACCTCAACAGCGAAGGCCAAGAAGCCGAAAGCGCAACCCGCAGCAGCGCCGGCGCAGGTATTGCCGGCTGCGCCTGCCCCGAAAGCTCCGCCCACTGGGCCTGCCAGTCTGTCGGAGGTGGATGCAGCCATCGGCACGAGCCTGGATGCCCTGAAAGAGCGGCTCTTCCGCCTGGAACTCCGACACCAAGCAGGAACAATTTCCGAAGAAGATTATGCGCTGGAGCGCGCGAAGGCAGAGAAAGTCCTGCGCGACCTGGTACGAGGCTGAACGCGCCCCCAAAGAATGCCGGGCGGAAGCCGGCCTCTACAACCTCCGGGCGTCGAAGGCCTCGAGGTCGAGAGTCGAAACTTCAAAGTCGAGACAATCCTAGAAGCTTGCGGGGATAATTTCTCGACACTGTCTCCGGTGGCATGGGCTACCCGAAATTTTGTATGAATATCAAAACAAGGAACTTACCATTGGGCAGTTCGTGAGTATATGAAGACAAAGGGTGGCGTTAACAAGCATCAGGGCGTGTTGCGGCACCTGCGCGTCCTTGAGGTTGCCCGGTGACGGCACCGCCATTTACCCCCCTAGGAATCCGCTTCGCAAACATCGAAAAACGCTATGGAAGCCTTTATGCCCTCAGGCGTGTGAGTCTGCAGATTCGCCCGGGGGAACTCGTGGCGTTTGCCGGAAGAAATGGCTCTGGCAAGACCACGCTGCTGCGCATTGCCGCGCGGCTGGTGCGCGCCTCTTCGGGATCGATGAGTTTCGAGGGCCAAAACGGCGAGATTCCCGATCCCGCTTCGCGAACTGGCTTTGTCGCGCATGCCACGATGGCTTACGACGAACTGACCGCGGAAGAGAACCTGCTGCTTTTCGCGCGGTTGCAGGGAATCGCGGATCCACGAAGGCGGGCCGCTGCGCTGCTCGAGGAACTTGGGCTTTCCGAGCGGCGCAAGTCCTTGGTGCGGACGTTTTCCCGCGGGATGCGACAGCGCGTGGCCATCGCGCGGGCGCTGCTCGATGAGCCGTCGGTTCTTTTGCTCGACGAACCGGCCACGGGGCTCGATCCGGAAGGCATCACCTGGCTGGCGCATACGCTCGGCCGGATGCGCGACGAAGGACGTACCATCCTAATGAGCGTGCACGGAGAGTCGGAGATTTCGACGCTGGCAACGCGCGCAGTCCGGCTGGACGCTGGTTCGGTTGTCGCGGACTCGAGCGCCGGGTCGGACATGCACGCGATTCTGACCTTTGCGAGCGCCTGAATGGCACTACTGGCCGACACCACGGTGCTGCTGGGCAAGGAACTCCGCACTGAATTCCGCTCGCGGGAGCTGCTGACGACCACCGTGGTCTTCATCTTGGTAGTCGTCGTGCTTTTCAGCTTCACATTTGATCCGAGCGCGAGCGAGTCGCATCGTTTCGGCCCTGGTCTCCTGTGGCTTTCGTTTCTGTTTGCAGCGTCGCTGATGCTCCAACCGTGCTTCTTGCGAGAGCAGAATAACGACACGCTGAGCGCGCTCCGGCTGTCCGTGCGTGATCCTTTTTCCATCTTTCTCGCGAAGCTAAGCGCGAACACGCTTTTTTTGTTGCTGACAGAAGTTTTGATCCTGCCGGTATTTGCGGTTCTCTATAACGTGCATATCCTGGCGGTCTTCCTGCAGCTGCTTCTGGTTTTGTTTTTGGGCAGCCTGGGCGTGGCCATTCCCGGAACGGCCTTCTCCGCGATCTCGGCGCAGGCGCGTATGCGCGAACTGATGTTGCCCCTGCTGTTGCTGCCCCTGCTGACGCCAGTGCTGATTGCCAGCACCGAAGCCACGGGCGCTCTTCTTGACGCGAATCCGGTGCTGCGGGCTGACTGGCTGGGATTTCTGGCGGGCTTTGACGTAGTTTTTTTGACCGCGCTGTGGCTTTTTGGAGAATATTTGTTGGAGGAATGAGAGAAAATGGATTCGGCGTGCCGTCGAGATGGTTGCTCAGGTGGGTTGGGACGCGCCAAGGTCGCCCCTACGCCTGTCGGCGGCTGCTGTAAGGGAGGGGCGGGTGGTGAAAAGTTCCTTTAGGGCGGCAATTCTTTTCGTTTTGATTGCGGTAACAGCGTACCTCGCTTTCTATTACGCGCCGATCGAGAGGTCCATGGGAGTGATCCAGAAGATTTTTTATCTCCACATTTCCTGCGCGTTCAGCGCGTTTGTGGCCTTTGGAACTTGCTTCTATGCGAATCTTCGATACGTCTTTACACGAGAGGCGAAATCGGACTGGTTGGGCGTATCGTCGGCGGAAGTGGGGTTGGCTTTTATCAGCGTGGTGCTTGTCACCGGGCCGATTTGGGCCCATCCGGTGTGGGGAATCTGGTGGACCTGGGATGCCCGGCTGACGCTGACGTTCGTGCTCGGCCTGCTCTACCTTTCCTATCTGCTGTTGCGCTCGATGATTGAAGAGCCGGACAAGCGGGCGCTGTTTAGCGCGTTGTTCGGCATTTTTGCGTTTCTGGATGTGCCGCTCGTGTATTTCTCGATTCGCTGGTGGCGCACGCAGCATCCCCAGCCGGTGATTCTGGGCGGACCGGGCTCGGGGCTCGAGCCGCGAATGCGCGTTTCCTACTTGCTCATGTGGGGCGCGCTGACAGGCCTGCTGATTCTGCTCTTGAGCGCGAGGTATCGTCTGGAAGCGCTGCGCGCCAGCGTGGAAGATTTGCGAAGGGAGGCGGAGGTTCGATGAAAAACCTCGATAGCGTGCTCGCGGCCTATCTTGCGGGCTGGGCGATTTTTTTCGTGTACTACATCTCTATCGCTCAGCGCCTGAGCACCCTGCGAGAGGAAGTCGAACGGCTGAAGGCCCTGCTGACCAAGGGGAAATAACTCGATGGGGAAGAAGCGCGTCGGGATCGTATTGTTCCAGCTTGGCGGACCGGATTCGCTCGAAGCCGTCGAGCCGTTTCTGCGGAATTTGTTCCTCGATCCGGACATTATTCCGTTGGGGCCGTTGGGATTGTTACGGGGTCCCGTCGCAAAATGGATTTCCTCGCGGCGCTCGATTCCCGTCACGAAGAAATACGCGGAGATCGGCGGGCGCTCGCCGATCGGACCGCTCACCGAGCGGCAGCGGGTGGCACTGGCGGAGGCGCTGTCGCCGCATATCGATCCGGTAGCCGTGACCGCGATGCGTTACTGGCATCCTTTGACAAGCGAAGCGGTCGAGTCGCTGCGCAAGGCGGGCCCCCTCGATGAGATCGTGCTTCTGCCTCTTTACCCGCACTATTCGTTCGCGACGACCCTCAGCAGCCTGAAAGAATGGCGCCGCGTATATGGAGACCCTGACGGCGGGCCGCCGGAGCGTACGATTGACCATTTCTACGATCATCCGCTGTACATTCAGGCGCTGGTGGAACGGATTGCGTCCGTGTTGCGGCAGTTCGCGGACGGCGCGAGCATTCATCTGCTGTTCAGCGCGCATGGACTGCCCATGAGCCTGGTCAATAAAGGGGATCCCTATCCGAGGCAAATTGAGGGGACGGTGCGCGCGGTATGCGAATTGGGGGCCAAGCAATACGATTCATGGCCGAGGACCCATCTGCTCTGCTACCAGAGCCGGGTGGGTCCGGCAAAATGGCTACAGCCGGCGCTGACGGAAACCATTGAGAAGCTTGGCCAACAAGGTGTGAAGGAAATGCTGGTGGTTCCCCTCTCGTTCGTGACCGAACACATAGAGACGCTTCACGAAATCAACATCGAGGCACGAGAAGAAGCAGAGAGGGTTGGAATCGCGACGTTCCGGATGATGCCGGCGGTGGGGGATGCACCGCTGTTTATCGCGGCGCTTAAAGACCTGGTCCTTCGCACGCTGGGAATTGCGGTTGGGTCCCCAGCGGCTCCGTAGCCATCGGCACAAATGTGTAGGCCGACAGCTTGAGAGCGTCGCGCTCCTCTTGCCCGTTTAAGTGGCAGATTTCTGGGGAGGCCGAAGCAGCTGGCGCGCCTCGGCGGCGTCCTCTTCGCGAACCAGAACGCGAAAACCGAGGTCGCCCCAGGCAATGGCAGGGTCCATGCCGCCCGCGGTGTCAGCCTGGATCAGGGCGTCAATGCCAGCAGATTCGAGCATGCTCTTGGCAAGGTCCGCCTGACCCTGCGACCCAAAGACCTGAACCAAAACGAGTTTCCGATGGTCCATGCGGCCATTATACGCCAGCGTGTGATAGCGAAACCGAGCGCGACGGATCCGTCAAGGCCATCCTCTGGCGCTCAAAACCAGTATGATTTAGCAAAATCGCTCCCGCTCAAGGTATAATTCGCGCGTAGGCCTTCTCGAATGACGTCTACCTATCACCCGGGAATTCACCGATTTGCCGTTTTCACCGTTTGCTGGACGATCCTGCTGTTTGTCGCGGGCGCGCTGGTGACGTCCAAAGACGCGGCCCTCTCGGTAATCGACTGGCCGAAATCCCACGGCTCATGGGTGCCGCCCTTGCGCTCCCTGCAGGGAGGGGACTTCTACGAGTTCTCGCACCGGTTTGTCGCCGGCGGCTTGGGGATCCTCACCCTGTTGCTCGCCCTGCTGCTCCTGGTGAGAGAGCGCCGGGCGTGGTTGCGCTGGCTAGGTGCGATTGCCGTGCTCGGTGTGGTGGTGCAGGCGATCCTTGGTGGCCAGGTGGTGATTCAGTTGCTGCACTACTGGCTCCCGGTAATCCACGCGTGCTTTGCGCAGATCGTCTTTGCCGCGGTGCTGGCGATCGCGGTATTCACCAGCAAATGGTGGGTCTCCGATAGGCCGCAACTCGAAGATAAAGGCTCGCCGTCTATTCATTTTGTGGCGACAGTGAATGCCGTCGTGATTTATCTGCAGGTGATCCTTGGGGCGGGATTCCGGCACAGGGATATTCCGATCTGGCCGCACGCGGCGGGGGCCCTGGTGGTGCTTAGCACGGTTGCGTGGACTGCGGTGGCGCTGCGCAAGCGGTTTGGGGCGTCGCGGGAACTAGGTGTTGCGCGGATCCTGCTCCACGCCATTTTCGGGATTCAATTTCTGCTGGGGCTCCTAGCCTACTGGTCGCGCCTGACAACCACCGAAGCACCGCAACCGATGCCGTTGATGGTGGGGTTGACGGTGGTTCACACGGTCGTGGGGGCAATGCTGTTTGCGTTTTCGGTGCTGGTAGTCTTAATGTGCTACCGCTTGGTGCCGCGCGGCGGGGAAGTGGCCGCAACAGCGGCGTCTGAGGCTTCTACCGGATGAGCATGGTTCCGACCGCCGACCTGACACTGGCTTCGCGCGCCAATGCGTACGTCGCGTTGACGAAGCCGGATGTGTCGTTTTTGGTGTTGATCGCCACGGCTGCCGGTTATTACATGGGCGTGCGCGGCCCGGTTAGCTGGCTGCACATGAGCCACGTGATTTTTGGAACGCTGCTGATTGCCGCGGGAACGGCAGCACTAAATCATTACGCGGAGCGCGAATCGGACCGATACATGCGGCGAACAGCTTCGCGGCCGCTGCCGAGCGGCGTGCTCGAGCCAAGCAAAGCGCTGGCATTCGGGGTGGCGCTGGCGATTGCGGGCGCCGTGGACCTCTACTTGGCTGCGGGACTGCTCCCTTCCGGACTCGGCGTTCTCACCTGCCTCAGCTACTTACTGGCGTATACGCCTTTGAAAAAGCGCACCGTTTGGGCGACTTTTGTTGGGGCGTTTCCCGGCGCGGTCCCACCGTTGATTGGCTGGGCCGCGGCCACCGGGTCGCTGGATGGCGGGGCCTGGCTGTTGTTCGCGATTTTGTTTTTGTGGCAATTCCCGCACTTTTATGCGATTTCCTGGATGTACCGCGAAGACTACGCGCGCGCGGGAATCCTGATGCTCCCGGTGGTCGACCGAGAAGGTACCCGCACCTTTCGGCAAATCATTCTTTATGCCGCAGCGCTTGTCGGCGTAAGCCTGCTTCCTGCGGTGCTTGGCCTGGCCGGAGTGGTCTATTTCTTCGGCGCGCTGGTGGTGTGCACCGCCCTAGTGCAGGTCTGCTTGTGGGCCGCGAGCAACAAAACGAATGCGCGCGCTAAGTGGCTGATGCATGCGACAGTTCTGCATATTCCCCTGCTGCTCGGGTTGATGATCTACGATAAACTCCCGCGATGATTCAATTGATCGAGATCGCTTGAAGCCGCCTAAGGGCTTGATTCCGACAACGCGTGGCGAGCAGCGTGTGATAGTGACGCGTGAAATGGTGATCCTGGAAGATGAAAGCATGCGGAATATAACAAGACCATGATTTCCAATGCCGCCCTCAATGCATGCCTGAACGGGCTGAGCGGAATCCTGCTGGCGTGCGGCTACACGGCAATACGCGCGGGAAAAAAGGACGTACACAAAGCCTTCATGTTGTCGGCGGTTGGTGTATCTTTGCTTTTCCTGATTTCGTATCTGACGTATCACATTCGCGTGGGAAAAGTAGTCTTGTTTCAGGGGCAGGGCTGGATACGGCCGGTGTATTTCACGCTGCTGACCTCACATACGATCCTGGCAGCAACAATTGTGCCCTTGATTGTCCTGACGCTGCGCCGCGCCTGGCTCGAGCGATTCGATAAGCATCGCCTCCTTGCGCGCTGGACCCTGCCGCTGTGGTTCTATGTGTCGGTAACGGGAGTAATCATCTATTTCATGGTGTATCAGATTTACGCACCCAGATGAGGGTGGGGGCCGACAAAGGTGGTTGTGGGGCTGACCTCCGATGTGAAAAAGAAACCGCAAAGCCTTGCCGCCCGGATTTCCCCGAACGTATCGCTTTCCTCCGCCGCGTACACCATCAAGCGAAAAGACAGCGGGTTCGCATCGAACTTTGATGTCTTACGTAAGATCCCAAAGAATTGACAGGGCAAACTCAGGAAGGTGCCCTCGCGTCGCAAAGGGAACTGAGCCAGCCGCGTTAAACCACTCGCACGAAATAAGCTTAAAACTGGTTGTTGTCGTCCTGGCGGAAGCCGGGTGGAACGAGTGCGCCCGTTTGCGGAGAGCGGACCGCCTGGCGCGTGCCGGATTTGGGGAAAACGATATGCCAGAAGTCGGTGTTTGGTGAGGTGAAGGTGATGCCGACAAAGCGTCGCTCTCGCTTCTCCCGCAGGGAAGTGACAGAACACTCGGCCGATTCAGCTGTCATCTCGTTGAAAATACGGACGTTCTGCCCTGGGATGAGCGGTGTGTCCATCAGCAGCAGGGCCCCGTGAGCGCTGACCACGTAAGTGGCAGCCTGCAAATCAATGGTTTCCCCCTCGGGCAGGCGGCAGCGTACCTTCACGGGGATCTGAAGCGGCAGCCGAACCGTGCGCCGACGCTCCGGGTATCGGGTTCTCTGCATACACACGCCTTTGCAACGGGACAGATTGATTTGCGAGAAATAGTGCCACGGAAAGTCAGGAAAGGCAAGGAAAATAAAGACTTGGGTCGTCCACTACCCCTCGGGATTTGGCTACAATTCTCACTTGGAGGTCCTGGCGGCGAGGGCATCCAGGATGGCGTTGGTGAATTGCTCCGTGTTGGCCTTTCCGCCGACATCCCTCGTGGTGTAGATGCCATCGCGGTAGGTCTTCAGTAGCGCGGCTTCAATCCTCTCTGCGGCAGTGCGTTCACCTAGGTGATCGAGCATCAAGAGAGCACTCATGACGAGTGCGGTGGGATTGGCCAAGCCTTTGCCGGCAATGTCAGGGGCGGTGCCGTGGACGGCCTCAAACATGGCGCAATTGTCGCCAATGTTGGCGCTCGGAACTACGCCCAGCCCGCCCACCAACCCCGCAGCCAAGTCGCTCATCACGTCACCATAAAGATTAGGCAGCAAAAGCACGTCAAACTGGAGAGGGTCGATCACAATCTGCATGCAGGCATTGTCGACGATTAATTCCTTGTACTGAATCTCAGGGAATTGAGCGGCCACGGTCCGGACGGAGCGCAGGAACAACCCATCTGACAGCTTCATGATGTTGGCTTTGTGGATGGCGTGGATCTTCTTGCGGCCGTGGCGGCGGGCGTAATCAAAGGCGAAGCGCGCGATGCGCGTGGAGGCCTTTTCCGTAATGATCTTCAGGCTTTCCACGACTCCGGGAACCACCTCGTGCTCGAGACCGGAGTACAAATCTTCGGTGTTTTCGCGGACGATGACGAGGTCCACGCCTTCAAAATGGGACTTTACCCCCGGAACGTTTTTCACGGGCCGCAAATTGGCGTAAAGATCCAGCGATTTCCGCAGCGCCACGTTGACGCTTGGCGGGCCTCCGGCAATCGCCGTGGCCATGGGACCTTTCAGGGCCACACGGTTGCGGCGCACGGAATCGATGGCAGCTTGATTGACGCGCTGACCTTGATCGCTGGATTCTCCGGCACGCCCGGAGATTTCCTCCCACTCGATCGCCACGCCCGATGCTTCCAGGATGCGTCGCGTGGCGCTCGCGACTTCCGGGCCGATGCCTTCGCCGGGAATGAGCGTAACTAGGTGCTTCATGGCCGCATCTCATTGTATGCGAAGCGTTTGTGGATGTCGAAACGTGCTCGAAAATGGGTGTTTCCGAGGGCAACACGAGCGGTGCGGCAGCTCGGACGTTTTGCTATAATGTAGTTGTGTTTAGCGCCGCGGCACGAGCCGTGGTGCGGAGGCCAAGGAATTATGCTGAGTTTGACTACGGTTGCGAGTTCCAAGGTGAAGGAAATCATGAACATGCAGAGCCCCGTGCCTGCCGCGTTGCGGGTGGCAGTGGTCGGTGGCGGCTGCTCGGGCTTCCAGTACCACATGGCGTTTGAGAACAGTACCACCGAGGCGGACCAGATCTTCGATTTTGATGGTTTGAAGGTGGCCGTGGATCAAATGAGCTCGATGTACCTGGACGGAGTGGAGATCGATTACATCGAGACGCTGGAAGGGGCAGGATTCAAGTTCAACAATCCCAACGTGAAGAGCACCTGCGGCTGCGGCAGCTCGTTCAGCGTTTAATTTGGCGCAAGGAAAGCGCCAAAGGGCTTTTGTAAGATCCTGGGCTCCTGGACGACAATGTTCAGGAGCCCTTTGTTATGCCCCCAAGCCAAACCGATTGGGACGCCAAGCACAGCCTGGCGGCAAGGGAAGCCGCAGAGGCTCCCGCGGGGATTCTGGCCGAGTTGTGCCCGCTGCTGCCCACCGGTGCCGCGCTGGACCTGGCGTGCGGCAGGGGAAGAAACGCGATTTTCCTGGCCGAGCACGGACGACCGGTTACGGCGGTGGACTGGTCGGCGGCGGCGCTGGACCTCCTGGAAAAGCGCGCACAAGCGCTGCATCTCCCGGTGCGCAGAATTCAGAGGATAGAAAAAGCAAAGCAAGCGCGCGCAGGAATTGACTTGGTGCTGGCGGATCTGGAAAGCGCGCAGCTAGAGGTTAACGGCTATTTCCTGATTTTGTGCGTGCGATATTTGCAGCGATCGCTGTTTCCGCAGATTTGCGGGGCTTTGCGTCCTGGAGGAATGCTGCTGTTTGAGACCTACACAAAAGCGCAGCTGGATTTTCCCGGTGGCCCCCGGAATCCGGCGCACCTCTTAGATAAGGGTGAGCTCCGGAAGGCCTTCCCGGAATTGCAGACGGTTTTTTACCGCGAGTTGCGTGCGGAGCAGGGAATTGCCAGCCTTGCGGCGCGCAAGCCTCAGGGCCACAGCCACCGTCAATAGGGAGATTAGCAAGCTTTTTTGTGAAGGGGCATGGTTTGCAATCTCGCGCGACAGTTCGTATGCTTTAGTTCGAGCATGAAAATAGCTCTCGCTCAGTTCAACCCCACCGTCGGCGATTTTGCAGGGAATTCGTCTCGCATACTGAGCCTTTCGGCGCAAGCCCACGAGCGCGGGGCAGGGCTCGTGGTGTTTTCTGAACTCTGCTTGTGCGGATACTTTCCGCTGGACCTCCTCGAGCGCCCGGCCTTCATCGAGCGAAATCACCGGCAACTAAAAGAGCTAGCGGCCAAGATTCCGGTGCCGTCGATTGTCGGGTACGCGGGCCGCGTGAAAAACGGCACAGGGAAGTCCATTGCCAATAAAGCTGCGCTGATTTGCGCCGGGCGCGTCGTTTTCGAGCAGAGCAAAATGCTGTTGCCCACGTATGACGTGTTCGACGAGACGCGCTACTTCCAGCCCGCGGACCGACAGTACGTTTTCGGATTGGACGGAGAGCAGCTTGGCATCACCATCTGTGAAGACGTTTGGAACGACAAGAACTTCTGGGCCAAGCAACTGTACGAGCGCGACCCGGTCAGCGAGATTGTCCGGCAGGGAAGCACGGTGTTGCTGAATCTCTCGGGTTCGCCTTACGCCCTCGACAAGCGTGCGCTGCGTTTCGAGATGCTGCGCTCCATCGCGTTGACACACAAACGGCCGGTCATTTACGTAAATCAGGTGGGGGGTAACGACAGCTTGATTTTCGACGGTGCGAGCATCGCATTGACGGCCGAAGGCAAGGTAGCCGCGCAAGCCAAAGCTTTTGAGGAAGACCTGGTTATTTTCGATACGGCAACCGGGAAAGGCGACGTCCATGATCAGCCGCACGAAGAGATTGCTTATGCTTACCTCGCCTTGGTGACAGGGACGCGCGACTATGTGCGCAAATGCGGCTTCAAGAGGGTTCTGGTGGGGCTAAGCGGCGGCATCGATTCCGCTGTGGTTGCGGCCATCGCGGTGGACGCCTTAGGATCGGAAAATGTGCTGGGCGTTTCGATGCCTGGGCCATTTTCGTCGGCAGGGAGCAAGACAGACGCGCAGACTCTGGCAAAGAACCTCGGCATGCGGTTCGTCACCTTGCCGATTACCGAAGTATTTGAAGCTTACAAAGCGGCGCTGGCGCCTGCCTTTGGCGATCGGCCCGCGGATGTCACGGAAGAAAACATTCAGGCCAGGATTCGCGGAAATTACTTGATGGCACTGTCCAACAAATTCGGCTCCATGGTCCTGAGCACGGGAAACAAATCGGAGAACGCCGTTGGTTACTGCACGCTCTACGGCGACATGGCCGGAGGGTTGGCGGTGATTTCGGACGTGCCGAAATTGATGGTCTATGAACTGGCGCGGTGGATCAACCGCGAAAGGGAAGTGATTCCCCGCTCGACCCTCGAAAAGCCGCCCTCGGCGGAACTGCGGCCCAACCAGAAGGATGAGGACACCCTGCCTCCCTACGACGTGTTAGACCGCGTCCTGAAGGCCTATATCGAGGATTTACGGAGCCCGCAAGAGATCGCCGACCACTACGGGTTTGATTTGAAGCTGGTGCAAGACATTGCGCTGCGAGTCGATCACAATGAGTACAAGCGCAAGCAGGCGGCACCCGGACTGAAAATTACTTCGCGGGCGTTTGGATTTGGGCGGCCGTTCCCGATTGCGCAGAAGTTTATCCCTTAAGGCTCCTAAGTGCGGACAAGCAGGCATGCCTGTCCTACACCAATAAGAAGAGGTCCTTTGTGAAAAAGCTCCTAAAACTGATCGCCATGGCCTCCGCGCCATTGCTTGCTTTGAATGTGCACGCGCAACAGCAAAAGCCGGCCGTAACGGGGAACCCGCCGGCAGCTTCAGGCCCGACGTCTCAGACGCAAAAGAATATCGAAGCCTATCTGCGGAACCTTTACGCGTTCGGGCCGGACGTGAAGCTGGTCGTCGGTCCGCTAAAGGAGTCGCAGGTCGAGGGAATTTTGGAGGCCGACATTGACGTCACCCTCGGCGAGAACAAGCAAAACGCGAAGTTTTATGTGAGCAAGGACGGCAGATACCTCTTTCGCGGCGACCTGTCGGACATGACTAAGGACCCACTTGCCGAGAACCTGGCGCAGATCCGCATGAGCGACGCGCCGGCGCTTGGAGATCCCAAGGCACCCGTGACCATCGTGGAATACTCCGATTTCGAGTGCCCGGTCTGCCGCAGCCTGCATGACACCCTCCGAGGCATCCTGCCCAACTACCCGGGCAAAGTACAGGTCATCTTCAAGGATTTTCCCCTCGAACAGCTCCATCCTTGGGCGCGAACCGCCGCCATCGCCGGGCGCTGCGCCTACCAGCAAAAGCCGGAGGCCTTCTGGAAAATGTACGATCTCATCTACGACAACCAGGAGATTATCTCCGCGGAAAACGCCTGGGCCAAAATGACCGACTACGCGGCTCAGGTCGGGCTGGACGCGGGCTCCTTCAAGAGCTGCATGGCCGGCCCGGATGCGGCCGCGGCTGTCAACGCGAGCCGCGCCAACGGCCAAAGGCTCGAAGTCAACAGTACCCCGACCGTTTTCGTCAATGGCAGGCGGATGGTCGGCGCAGACCCACACCAGCTCGAGCAGTACATCAATTACGAACTCGCCAAACTCAACGGGAGCAAGTCGGCCGACAAGCGATAACCCGTCCCCAAAAATGAAAGCGGGGCAGTAGCAGCAAGGTCCCACTTTCCTGTTTCACGGCCGAGTCCGGGGAGGGCTCAGGGCTCACTCACTTTTTAGTTAACATAATATAACTTATAGGACGCACCTGCTGGGCCTTTCTTTGGCGTATTTCATAGCATTTCCTCTGCTTTGTGGGCTCCAAATCGCGAGCTCTTTCCCGTGGCCGACAGCTAGGGCGGTTTAAGACAGCTCCATCCTCCTTTTAAAAGGGCAACCGACACCATTTAACAAGGATCGTGGCGCGGTGGCTTTTAGCTCGAGAGTCACAGTTGCAGGAAGCGGTCCGAAGAAACCTGATCTGCTATCTCACAGCTCATGGGCTGGTTACATGGTATTGGCAACGGGCAGAAGATCTCGAAAAAGGCCACTTCCCTGCCGAACCGGCCGGGCTTGGCCACGGCGGGGAAGCGACAATTGGCGACAAATGCGGCGATTCCCCCACAGTCGCTCCTTGTCGCTTGAAGGACGTTTCAGGACATCGCATCCTGCCGACGGGTCAGGGCCGGGCTAGGCAAACGGGAAGGTCAGGCAGAAAAGAGGAGCACGGGGATGCAAAGCCAAGCGAATGCCTCAGGGGTTGGAACGCTTGCGAAAGCCGGGATTAGGAAGGCGGTGCTGCAATCGGTCCTTATTACACTGATTACCTGGTTTGCAGGCCCCACGCCGTCGGCCGCGCAAGAACCTGACGGCGACAGCGATCAACGGGTCAGCACCGTCGATGATTTCCTACGGCTGAGTGTGGGGCCGATTGCTATTGGGCATCACGGCGTCGGCCCGTACAATCCGGCCACCAATCCGGGCTTGCCGATCGAGAACACAGTCGACTCTGTGAAGCTCGCCTATCGCCTGGGCGCGCGTGTGGTTGAGGTCGATGTACAGCTCACGCAAGACGGCAAGCTGGCCGTTTTCCACGATGATTTTCTAAGCGACTTCACATGCGTTCATTCGCTGACCCTCGATCAGCTTCAGGCGCGGCTGCCGTTCGTGCCAGAGCTCCGCCAAGTGCTGGACGCGGCGCGCCATGTTAATCATAAAGCGGGTGACGACCTGGGTGGCATCTTGATCGTGGAATTAAAGGCGTTCTCGCCGCATTGTGATCCCGCGGACGAATTCGAGCTGCCGCTGGTGACGGCGGCGGCCAACGAAGTGCGTCAGGCGGGGATGACGAAATCAAGCGATGTTCGATTCCTTTTCGCCAGCCTTGCTGTATCTAGCCTCGCAGCTGGCGCCGGAGATTCCGCGCGAGCTGGACCTGGACGGCCTGCAATTGCTGACGCCGGCTGAAGTCACCACCGTAACGGGATTGCCGGTGACCGTCATCAACAAGAAAATCTCGCTGGGCTTGACGTGGGCGGAGATCGGGCCTGTGTTTCGCTTGCCGGGCTATGCCTCACCCGAGCAATTCCTAATCGCAGGCATCGTGACCGGGGTGCGTGTGGTTGGCGCAGAGATGGACTTTCTCGGGCCGGCGGAACAGCAACAGCCGGGCAGCGGCGCCGCGTTCGTGGGAGCGGCGCACTCGCTCGGCATGCGCGCGTTTGCCGATCCTGCGAACGCCGACGCCGACTGGAACTTCTTCGCCTCGTTGGACGTGGACGCCATCTACACCACGATTCCCATGGGCGTAAATTTGCAGCCGACGATTCCGGGGATTTGAGTGCTCGCGGTGGCCGGCTTTGCCCAGGTCGGAAGAGGCCTAAGTGGAATTGCGGAGGGAATGACTTCCCTGCTCCCCCGCGGCTCCGCGAAGGGCCTCTTCCCTGCTGGAGTACATCGCCGAGCGGCGCAAGGCCGCCCGCTAACGGATGCCGATTTTGCGGAGGAGTTCGGTAAAGCGAGGCTCGGAGCGCAGCGGGTCAGCCATGGGATCCACGCCGAGGTATACGAGGCGGTCGTTGCGTTCCTGGTAGGCTCGGTCAAGCCAGTCGAGCGCGGTGCTTTTCTCGCCGAGGCCCATATACATGGCGGCGAAGTAGAGCGAGGAAACGTACCGCGACTGTGCGACGTGCTGGAGTTCTGCGAGGGCTTTGCGTGCGCCCGCGGCGTCGCCAGAGACAGCAAGGGTGTGCCCGTACAAAGCGATCAGAGCGGGACGGTCATTAGAGAACTGGCGCCCTTTGGAAAACTGCTCCAGCGCCTCGGCGTACATCTTCTTTTCGCGATACGCCGAACCAAGCCAAATATACGCCAACGGGTAGTTCGGGTATTGCTCGATGGTGCGGCGGGCTTGATCAATGGCCGCGTCGAAGTTCCGCGCGTGGTAGTGGATCTCGGCGCGGACGGTGTTAAACAGCGGCGAAACCGGATCGAGGTCCAACGCGCGGGAGTTTTCTTCGAGCGCCTGGGACAGCCGATTGCGCACAATGCAGTAGTGACCATACCAGATGTGCGGGATGGGGTTATTCGGGCCGAGCGCCATGGCCTGCTGAAACTCTCGCTCCGCCGTATCGAAGTTCCAATCGTAGCTGAAGGCCACGTTGGCGAGAACGGCATGGGCTTCGGTGAGCTGCGGATCGAGCTGCAACGCGCGCTCCGCGGCCTCGCGCGCCTTGGGCTTGGCCTCGCTGGGCGGCAAGTCGTCGTAGGGGACCTGTCCGAGCAGGGCGTACACGCTGGCGACGCCGGCGTACGCGAGGGCGTATTGTGGGTCTTTTTGGATGGCCTGCTGATAGGCTTCGAGGCTCTTGTGCAAATCGCCTCGATTGGTCCAGTAGAAACGCCCGCGAAGATAGGCATCATAAGCTTCCGGATCCACGGTGCGCTTTGCGACAGTCGTGCGGCGTTTGCTGTTTGGCGGGTTCAGCGCGACGCGAATTTGGCTGGCAACAGCGGTGCCGACGTCGTCCTGGACGCGCAGGATGTCGTTGAGGTCGCGATCATAGGATTCGGCCCAGAGGTGCGTTTGGTCGCTGACCTGAATGAGCTGGACGTCGATCCGCACGCGGTTGCCGTCACGGCGGACGCTTCCTTCCAGGGCGTACTGGACATCGAGGGCGTGGCCGATTTCAGCGATGGCCTTTCCCTTAAGCGCGTTGGAAGAAGCGGCCGCAATCACGCCCAGGTGCTGTGGGTCGAGGCTTCCAAGCCGAGTAATCATTTCGTCGGTCAGCCCGGCGCTGAAGTAATCTTGCTTGGGGTCGGCGCTGAGATTCGTGAAGGGAATAACGACGAGACGAACTTTTTTCTGCAGGAAGGCGCCGGGTTGGATCCATCTAAATACGCCAGACGCGATAATGAAAATCGCGGCGACGGCGGCCAATGCCTTAGCAAGCTGTTTCAGTTTTCGACGTGCCGCGACTCGGGCGCCCGAGACAGCCAAATCGCCGTCGGTAGCCAAGGATGACGGAGCCGCAAGGCTTGCGTTGCCGTTGTCCGACTCTGCAGAAAGCTCAGCGACGTCGGGCTCGGGCTCGAAGGCCGCGTCGGCTTCGGGATCGTCCGCGGGCTGGCGCTTCTTAAACCAGTCGTCGAGCTCCTTTGCGTAAGCGTAGACCGTGGATCTCTTTTGATGCTCGTGGCGGCGGACGGGAAGGCCTTCGGTCTTCTCCCAGCGCTGTACGGTGCGAATTTCTCGGCCGAGGTGAACAGCAATCTCTTTCCAGGAAACGAGTTTCCTGTCGTGGACGCGCGCCCCTGCCGGCCCATTTGGATCGATAGGTGCCCCGTTAGCAGACATGAGGAGTGAAAGACCTGAGCATTTCAGTGGCCGAATTATAACTCAAATGTATACACAATCGGCAAGCCGAAAGCACACGAGCAGTCTAGCGGGCTTTCGTGACGGGAGGTCAGCGGGGCTATTCATGACGCGGAGAATTTGTAGTGGCTTCGGTTCCGGGAGTTTTAGAGCAAGCGCGTGGACAAACGTCACCCCGAGGGGCGGGACACCCGGGAATCTAGCAAAGTTCATCGGCTCTTAGACGATTGGCAACTCGGTCGTTGTGTGAAAGCGACGGCCCCATTGGGATTGGGACGACGAGCCCTGCCGGCAGCGATGTCAAGATTCAGGACACTAACTGCGCACGCTGCTAACCTCCCGAGCATGAAGGCGTCTGTGGGCCTAGAGGTGAAGCGTGCCATCACTGCGGACCATGCTGTCGATGCTGATCGCTGTGTCCGGCGTTGGCATTTTGTCAACTTACTTATGGTCGCCGTCGACTATCCCACGGCAAGCGGCCCCGCCGGACGCGGAGACAATTCACTCGGAGATTCAGGCGATTGAGGCGCTGCCGCAACAGTTTCCAGAGCATGGCGCGGCGCTGTTCTTCCTGGCGCGGCTTTACGCGCGGCTGGGTGAATTGCAGAAAACCATGGCTCTGCTAAGAGAGTGCGCTGCGCTGGACCAGGGATTCGATCCGGGCGCGGCACGCGGACTCCGGGTTTTGAAAGACCACGCCGACTTTCAAGAACTCGTCGAGCAGACGCGCCGACGCTATCCGCCGGTGCATCACGCGCGAGTGGCGTTTACCGTGCCGGACCAGGACTTATTTCCCGAAGGGCTCGCGGTGGATGCGGAGAAGCGTCTGTTCTATATGGGCAGTATGCACCGGAAGAAAATCGTGAAGATTACGACGTCAGGCGAAGTCTTTGACTTTGTGCCCGAGGGCCTCTATGGTTTGAATCCGGTGGGCGGAATCCGAATCGATCCGCTAGACCATGACGTCTGGGCGGCCAGCGATCCGGGTGAGACCCGAGCGTCGGAGCTGCTGCACTTCGATGCACGAGGAAAGCTGCTGGAAAGATATTCTGCGCCCGGCACGGGCCGTCGCGACCTCAACGATTTGGTTCTGCGCGGGGATCGCGAGGTCTACACCACGGACTCCTTCGCAGATCTGGTCTACCGATTCGACCGGAAGGTCCACAAGTTCACTTCCCTAAAATTTCCGCGTCCGATTTTCGTGCCCAACGGGATCACGCTGTCCGGCGATGGCAATTTGCTTTACGTCGCGGACATGCTCGGCGTGATCGTGATGGACCTCAGTACCGGAGCGGCACAGGACGTGGTGCCTGGCGCGCACAACACGCTGGCCGGAATTGACGGCTTGTATTGTTATAAAGGCGATCTCATTGGCGTGCAGTACGGAACGGCCGCGTACCGCGTCATGCGCTGGAGCCTCGCGAAGGACGGACGCACGGTCACGGCGAGCGAAGTGCTCGAACGTGGCACGGATCTGGTGGACGATCCGACAACGGGAGCGATCTTCCAGGGAAATTTCTATTTCATGGCGAACACCGGCATCTATAACCTGGAAAACGACGAGATCGTCGATCAGCGCAGGCTTGAGCCTGTGCGCATCGCGGTGGTGGCGTTGAAATAGTGTGAGCCAAAAAAGCGGAGGCGAGGCTCCCGCACTCCAAATGCAAAGCCAGAAGAAAGTGCCGGCGAGTGCGGAGAGGCCGCGGGTGTTTGCTGAAGCTTTGCTGCGGACCTCAGAAGCTCCGCGGGAATACTCGGCGTGCCGCGTCGGAGGGTGTCAGAAGGCTCCGAGTGATAAACTCTCGACCAAGGAGACCTCGAATGCGCGCAAATCGCAGATGCTCTGTGTTGCTTTCAGTCCTTCGAGCCAGCCCTTCCCTGCTCGTCCTTTGTCTCGTCCCGGCCCAGGCGGTCGAGGCGCAAAGCGCTCAGCAAGCCGAACCGCCGCGCCAGCCCACCGCAGCGGAGATGAGTAAGCAGGAAACCGTAGCTTCCGCCTTTCTGCGCGGCCTGCGGTCCCAGGAGTACGAAGTGCGCTCCGCCGCCGAAGCCATGCCCGAGGAAAAATACGGCTATCGTCCCGCCGAGGGCAAATTCAAGAACGAAAAGGCGGAGTTCGGGCCCGCCCAACTGCGCACGTTTGCGCAACAAGTGAAGCACGTTGCGTGCGCAAATTTTGCGTTTGCCGCGGAGCTTGACGGCCAGACGCCGCCCGCCGCCTGCGACAAAGAGGGACCCAGCCCTGCGAAGACCAAGCGAGAATTGCTGATTTACCTGCGCGATTCGTTTGCCGCCATCCGCAAGTCCCTGGGAGCCTTGGACGCGAAAACCATGTTCGATCCCATCGAAGGCCCTTATGCTGGCCCCAACACGCGGCTGGGCCTGGCCACCGTGATCGTCTGGCATAACGCTGACCACTACGGCCAGATGGTGCTTTACCTGCGCGAGAACACCATCGTACCGCCAGCCAGCCGCCCCAACCCGCCGGAACTTCACGACACGTACTGAAAAAGCGCAAATTTCCGCTTGACAATTTCAGGCTTGTACAATACTGTACAAACATAACGATTTGCACTATTATGTACAATAATGTATACTTGTACGAGGATGTGCAATTCAAGAAAACATCGGAACTGGAATGATGCTATGTCTTCTGCAATCTACGCCGTGGTGATCGCCGACGTCCTGGCCTCCAGCCTCCGCCAAGACGTGCGCGCCCTGCTGGGCAAAAAGCTCGCGGCTGCTTCGGAAAAGCATCTGCGCGAGAGGCTTATTCGCCTGCCGTATAGCGTGACGGCCGGCGACGAATTTCAGACCCTGACTGCCGAGCTGCCGGCGCTCCCGGCCCTGATTCTGGACCTACGCGCCGGGCTCCAGCCGCTAGCCCTCCACATAGGGATCGGCATCGGTGAAGTCTCGGACCGCATCCAGCCGCCGGTCAACCGCCTGACCGGCGAAGCGTTCCAATTCGCGCGCTTGGCCCTCGAGAAGGTCAAAAGCGGCAGCCTCTACAAATTCGAGGTTCTGACGGCCTTTGGTTCGCACAACGAACCCTTCAACCACACGATCAATCTGCTTTACGGGTTGCACGATACCCTGGTGTCTCAGATCACGGCGAAACAGTGGGAGGCCATCGGGTGCTTCCTGGACCAGCCGGCGCTCGAGCAAACCGCCAAACGGCTCAAGGTTGATGTTTCGACGGTTTCACGAAGCCTGAAACGGGGATACTATTGGCAGCTCGCTGAGACGGTTAAAGCAGCCGGAATCTTCATCGAGCACCATTTCGGCTAATGCCGTTCGAACGCCTGCGCCGCGCTTCGAGGTCATTGCGGCGGTCGCTCGAAAAGCTGTTCGCGCTAAGAACGGCACTGTTGCGCAAAAACGTACAAATCAGAGAGCTTGTACAAATCTATGCAAAACCTCTTTCGCGCGTTTCTGGCGATTTATCTGGCTCATCTGTTGACCGATTTTGTTTTTCAGACCCATCGCCTCGTCGAGCAAAAACGGCGCGGCCAGCTCTTAGCCTATGCTCTTCATGGCCTCACGCATTATCTTTCTGCGGTCATCCTGGTTAGCTTCTTCCTCGCGGGATCCGGTTTCTGGTTGCGCACGCATTTCGTTCTTCTGGCGCTGGCCTTCGTGCATTTGCTCATCGACTTTGCCAAAAACCATTTCATCCCGAAAGCCTTGCTCAACGGCGGCGCCACCGTTTTTGTCCTCGACCAATTTCTTCACTTTCTGAGCGTGGCAGTCGCCGCCTGGCTGCTCACGCCGGGCTTGCCTTTTGCCGGCGTGATCGCCTTGCTTGGCAGGGGGCGCGCTGTCCCGAGTCAGTTGCTTTTCATACCTGTCACCTACATCGGCGTGATTTTTGGCGGTGGCTATCTCATCCGCGCTCTGACTCGCCCGCTGGCCGAAAGCGTTAACCTCGACCCGCCGGAGAAGCGCGGCGAGCCCATGGAAAACGCCGGACTCTACATCGGCTGGCTCGAGCGCTTCCTTCTCCTCACCGCCCTGTTGCTTCAGTCTCCGGGCACCGCCGGGCTGATCCTCACTGCGAAGGCTATTGCCCGTTATCCCGAATTCAAATCGGAGCACTTTGCCGAATATTTTCTGATCGGCACGTTGCTGAGCTTCTCGATTGCCGTGCTGGGCGGCGCTGTTCTTGTGCGTGTGGTCCTCGGCCACTTTCGCGTCTCGGGTTAAATTTCCACAGAGGCGTTTCTCCGTGCCGCTTGACCGCTGAGTTTTGTTAGAATTTGGTGCGTGGAAACCTCGACGGTCTCGCCGCGGCTTGCCATTATTCAGCTGCACCCGATCAAGGCGCTCGACCCGGTGCAGGTCAAGGAGGCGCGTGTCGGGCCGGGCGGCGGGTTGGAATTCGACCGCGCCTGGGCCCTCTATTCGGCGGACGGCCAGTGGGTGAACGGCAAGCGCACCGCCGCCGTTCATTTAATTCGCGCGGCTTACGCTCCGGACCTCGGCTCGGTGACGCTTTCCGTCCCCGACCGCCGTGGCACTCCCACGAAAACTTTTCAGTTCCCCGGGGGTTGGTCGGACGCCGCGCAATGGTTCAGCGCTTTTTTCGACCAGCCTATCACGGTGCGCTATTCCCCCGAGGGTTTCCCCGACGACACCGTCGCCAACGGCCCTACGCTCATTTCGACTGCGTCGCTCGACGCAGTTGCGGCTCTATTCCCCGGACTTACCTCGAGCGACATGCGGTTGCGTTTCCGCACCACCTTGGAAATCGACGGCGTCCCGTCACTTTGGGAAGATCAGCTTTTCACCGCGGATAAGAATGCTCTCGTGCCGTTTCGTATCGGCGAGGTGCAGTTCGAGGGCAGCAATCCCTGCGCGCGCTGCCCCGTCCCTCCGCGCAATCCGCAGACAGGAGCGATCATTCCTGGCTTTCAGCGGGTTTTTTCCGACTATCGCCGCAGCCACATTCCGAGCTGGACTCCCGAGGCACGCTTCGATCACTACTACCGCCTGGCCACCAACACCCGCGTCGCGATAACAGAGTCTGGCAAGCTTTTGCGCATCAACGATCCGGTCGTGCTTCTTTAGCACATTGCTCCCGAATCAATGAAACGACAGGCTTGAAAAACGAGTCGCCCAAACGTCTCGGGAAGGTGGCTTTCACGCCGCCGGCCTCGCGCCGGCCATTGGTCTTCGCCTCGTTTTATGAACTGGCGGACGCTACCGCCGACCACCGGTGCGATCGCCAACACATGAATCCTTCTAACAACGCGAAGAGGAAATCGCACTCGGGAAAATCCGACGGATTACATGAGAGGAGATTTACCGCGCTGACGCCGCCGCAACCGCGGCCTTCTCGAGAAGCTGCTCTTTGCGGTAAACGAGGGAATTGATATCGTACGTTGCCAGTTCAAACCCGTGACCGTGCGTGATGGCATCCGTGGGACAAGCTTCTACGCAATAGCCGCAGAAAATGCACCGCGAGTAATCAATGTTGTACACCGAGGCATACCGCTCGCCCGCGGAAATGCGGTTCGCATCCGTGTTTTCGGCAGCCTCAATGTAAATGCAATTCGCCGGGCAAGCCGCCGCGCACAGAAAGCACCCGACGCATTTCTCGAGCCCGTTCTCGTCACGATGCAGCACGTGAATTCCGCGATAGCGGGGTTGAAAATGCACCGGCTCGTGCGGGTAGTTTTCCGTGACCGTCTTCCGGAAAATGTTCCGGAAAGTCACGCCAAAGCCCTTCACCAGCGCTTCGAGGGTTTCACCCACTTCACGCAATACCGATGGCATACGAGCAGTCTAACAAAGCATAAGGAACCCGGCAAACCAGCGGCTTTGCTGGCTTTCCGCCAAACTCAATCATTGCTTCAGCGCCTGGACAATCTGCTTCCCATGAAACCGCCCATTCTCGATGAAAATCTCTCCCGTGTGCCGCCCGCCGATCACCACTCCCGCCAGGTGAATGCCCGGCACGTTGCTTTCGAGTGTATTCGGGTTCAGCGAGGGCCTCTTGCTTTCCGGATCGAGCTCTACTCCCATCCCTTCCATAAATGAAAAATCAGGGTGATAACCGGTCAGCGCGAAGACCTGCTTCGCGGGAATTCGTTTTGTCTGCGCATGATTCTCGACGACCACTTCGTTGTGCGTGATTTCTTCAACACGCGCATTCAGAAGGACGGTAATCTGCCCGGCCTTGATGCGATTCTCGATGTCCGGTCGCACCCAGTACTTGATGGTCGAACCCAATTCCCTGCCGCGATGCACCAGCGTCACTCGCGCTCCGTTTCTGTACAAGTCTAGCGCCGCTTCTGCCGCCGAGTTTTTTCCTCCGATCACTACTACGTTCTGCTTCCAAAGCGCGTGAGGCTCCGTGTAGTAATGCGAAACGTGCGGCAGGTCCTCCCCGGGCACCCCGAGCATATTGGGCAAGTCATAGTAGCCCGTCGCCACCGCAATCTTTCTGCCGCAGTATCGTTCCTGTGCTCCCTTCTCGGTCTTGGTCACCACCGCGAAGCTTCCATCGTTCCCATCCACATGGGTCACCTGCTCGAACAATCGCAACTCCAATTCATAGTGCTCGGCCGCTTTCCGGTAGTATTTCAGCGCCTCCACGCGCGTGGGCTTTTCCGCCGCGCTCACCAGCGGGAGGTTTCCGATCTCCAGCAGCTCCGGTGTGGTGAAAAACACCATGTTCACGGGATAGTGATAAAGCGAATTGCACAGGCAAGCCTTGTCAATCACCAGCGGCTGCATGCCCGCGCGTTTTGCTTCGATGGCGGTCGCAAGACCGGTCGGCCCTGCACCAATACAGATAATGTCGTAGGTTTTCATGAGCATTTCAGTTTGACGCGACCTGCAAAGAATTGCAATTCGGTGGAATTACTGCCTTGCGGGTGACTCCAGGATTTCCTGGAGTTCTTTTCGGAAAGACTCCAACTCCCGCACCCGCTCCGGCGTGGCGTTCAGTTCTCTTTTCTTCCAAACAAACACTTCACCGGATCCACGCTTCAACTTCACGCTGAAGTTCCCATCCACAAGGTAGGAAGGAGGAGCCAGCAGTTTCAGCCCACCGTTCGGAACCGGCGCCAAGGCCGCGACGCAATCGCCTTTTCTCAGGCACAACACGTTCTCGTACGGGGGAATCGCAATTGGACGAAAGCCAGCTTCGATAAGCCGTTCCATCGCCTGCATC
This sequence comes from Candidatus Acidiferrum sp., assembly GCA_036262755.1. Classification (GTDB taxonomy): domain Bacteria; phylum Acidobacteriota; class Terriglobia; order Acidiferrales; family UBA7541; genus Acidiferrum. The sequence goes on along the minus strand of DATAIH010000078.1, from coordinate 30,235 downwards.
TGGCGCGGAGAAAGGTCCAGCATTTGCAAGCTTCCCCGTGGCGGGGCTTCGAACGGGTCGCAACAGCTTCGCACCTGGCCTGCGGCTAGGCAGCGGTAGTATCCGCCTCGGAGGAACTCCCTTCGAGCTGCGCCAGGATTTCGCGCAGCGTGGAAATCAGCTCATCCCGGGAAACGTGGCTTTTCTTGAACTGAATCCGGAACCTGAACGTTTCGCCCGGCGGCTCAAATTGAAAGATGAACGGCCGGGGCCTCTGCGGTCCGGCCTGCTCCTGGCGGCGCTCCCGACGCGCTTCATCCCGCGTCAGTCCACCCTGCAGGATGCGATGAAACATCTCGACCATTTTCTTTTCCGTCGGTTGGCGCGCGATTTGCAGCAGCAGCGACTTCGAGTTTATTCCGCGGTCGGTGCACCTCCGGCGCAGCGAATCGGGAATGTTGCGCAGCGAAAGCGTCTCCGTCACGGAAGAGCGGGCCCGGCCGATTTTCTTCGCGATGTCTTCGTGCGTATATTCAAACTGTGTGCTCAGCCGGTGTAGCCCGTCCGCTTCCTCAAACGGTGTAAGGTCTTTGCGCTGAATGTTCTCGATCAGGCCCAGTTCCAGCGTCTCGGCGTCGTCGGCCATTTTCTCGATGCACGGCACCTCGCGCAAACCCGCGGTGCGCGACGCGTGGTATCGGCGTTCGCCGGAGATAATGTAGTAGCAGTCCTCGCGCGGCACGTAGCGAACCAGAAGCGGTTCAAGAACGCCTTTTTCCCGCACGGACTCCGCCAACTCGCGCAAATCACCGAGCGCCTTGCGCGGCTGATCCGGGTTCGGACGAATTTGATCCAGCCGGATCATCCGTCCTACCGCCGCCCCGCTGTAGCTTGTCAGCGATTCTACATAGTGCGCGTCATGCCGCATCTTCAGCGTGACTGGCAACCCGATCCTCTTCGACACGTTGGATAACCTCCCCCGCGAGCTTCTTGTACTCCACGGCCCCGGGTGACTTCGGTGCAAATGTAAAAATCGTCTCCTTGTACGCCGGACTCTCTTCCAGCCGCACGTTCTTGGTGATCTTCGTTTTGAACAGCACCTCACCGAATACGCTGCGAATCTGTCCGTGCGTGTCCTTGGAAATATTCGTGCGCTTGTCGTACAGGGTGATGACTACACCCAAAACTTTGAGCCCGGGATTCGGCCGCGCCCGAATGCGCTCATACGTTTCCAGGAGATCGTCGGTTCCTTCGATGGCGAAATACGCCGCCTGAATGGGTACCAGCAAATGCGTCCCTGCCACCAGCGCATTCACCGTCAGGATGCCCAACGACGGCGGAGTATCCACAATCACGTACTCATAATCTTTCAACACCGGCGCCAGCGCATCTTTCAACCGGAAAGGCGCGTCGAATTGTCCCGCGAGAACCTGCTCCAGTTTTGCCAGCGACAGACGCGCCGGGCAAAGGAACAGCAGAGGGTCCTTGGTCGCTCTAGTGACGCTCGCGACGCCCACGCGGTTGTCGCTGAGCACTTCGAACATGGACGTGGAAATTTCCCCAGAATCGTAAAATGCGATGGTGGAATTTGCTTGTGGGTCGAGATCGACGAGGAGTGTTTTCTTGCCGCGATTTGCCAGCCCCGCCGCCAGGTTAATTGCCGTTGTCGTCTTGCCTACGCCACCCTTCTGATTTGCAACCGTGATGATGGCAGTCATCTTCTTCTGCCTCCGCCCGCCTTCCCTCGCCAGTGGCGAAGGGCGCGCGTACAAGCAAACCACTGGTCGGCAACTGGGTTCCTATATATGGGTGCCGCCTCCTAAATACCCCCAAGGCCTAGGCTAACTCTACGTTTACGACCTGTTCCTTGGCAAGGGGAAAAGTGCCGTTCTCGCCGAATTTTGGAAGGGGTGTGGAAATTCCAGATCGCGAAATGCGGCGGCCACTCTCGCCCGGGCCATAGCCCACGGCCAATCGGCAAGCACCTCCAGCTTTCCTCGAGGAACCCCACCCTCGACCATCTTAGAAATCCAGCCCCCAGAACTCCGCCATCGGCTCGTGAAGCTCGATTCCCAGCTCCCATCCCGCCGGGCTCTCGTGTCCCCGCCAGATCAAATACGCGTCGGACGCATTCTGGTTGACCAGGTTGATCACCCGAACCTTCTGCCCGACCGCAAATCCGTGCGGCACTACCGCCAGGCAGCCTTTTGCGCTGATGTCTTTCGTGTACCCTTCTGCCCGGACCACCTTTCCTTCCTCGGTACACTCGATGGCCACACGCACGCGGGAATTAAGCCGCCCCACACCGCGGATTTCCTTTCCTCTCGACTCAAATTTCACATGTTCTTGCAATGACACTTCAGGAACTCCTTGCTTAAGGATTCGCTCGCAGCAGTTCTGGCTTTCTCCTCGGCTCTCAACTGCGGCGGAAACCTCGTGGGGAGAGGCCGAACGTAGCGCCGCCACTTCAGAGGCGGCATAGTCAAAGCCTACGGGCACGGTTGCCGCGGGTCAATGGCACCTCACTCCCAGTACACCTCGAAGTTAACCCCTGCGGCGCGTCCTTTCCGTCCTGGCCAAATTGGAAGTCGCAAACGGTGCCGCGGCGGTTTGCTCCTTGGCCATGCCCCGCTTACACTCTCTTAGCCGTTCGCGCACACATGATCAGCCTCCAGGCACTTCGCCGCGAACTTCGTCCCACCATCCGGCTCGCACTGCCGTTGGTCCTTGCCGAAATCGGCTGGATGAGCATGGGCATCGTGGACACCGTCATGGTCGGCCACCTTCCGGACAGCGCCGGCGCCATCGGCTCGGTTAGCATCAGCTCGAACCTTTTTAACGTTCTGGCCTTCTTTGGCGGCGGCCTGCTCATCGGCCTCGACACTCTGGTGGCCCAAGCCTTCGGAGCGGGTCGTCGCGAAGACTGTCATCGCTCCCTAGTCAACAGCATTTACCTCAGCGTGGTCATGACGCCTTTCTTGATGACCCCGGTTTGGTTTTTCGATCCGCTTCTTCGGCGGCTGCACATCGACCCGCAGGTCGCGGCCCTTGCCGTCCCATACATGAAGGCGCTCGCCTTCGGGCTCTTCCCCCTGCTCCTGTACTTCGCCGTTCGCCGTTGCCTACAGGCCATGAACATGGCCCAGCCCATCGCTTTTGCTCTCGTCAGCGCCAACATCATCAACGCGCTTTTCAACTGGGTTCTCATCTATGGCAAGTGGGGTGCGCCCGCCCTGGGCGTCGTGGGCTCCGGCTGGTCTACGGCGATCTCCCGCGTTTATTTGGCGGGTGCCCTGATGAGCTATCTTCTTTGGTACGACCGTCGGCATCGCACGGAACTGCTGAAGACGCCCGTCAACATCGACTTTCTTCGCATCCGCCGACTCATTTCGCTGGGATTTCCCGCGGCCGTACAAATCACCCTGGAAATCAGCGTTTTTGCTTTAGCCACCGCGCTGATCGGCCGCCTGGGGGCCGTTGCTCTGGCCAGCCATCAAATTGCCTTGAATACCGTCGCGTTCACCTACATGGTCCCTCTCGGGATCTCCTCAGCTGCCGCCGTTCGCGTCGGCCATGCCATCGGACGAGCAAGGTTCGACTCTGCCGGTGATGCCGGATACACGGCCATCTTTCTTGGCGCCGCCTTCATGACCCTTGCGGCCGTTGCTCTGTTGGTCTTTCCTCGGTGGATCGCGCGAATGTACACCCCGGATGAAACCGTCATTCGCAGCACTTCCCTGCTCCTGATCGCTGGAGCTGCGTTCCAGTTGTTTGATGGGATTCAAACTGTGGCTACCGGTGCCTTGCGGGGTGCCGGGGACACGCGCACGCCAATGATCTGTCACTTTACGGCGTACTGGGTGATTGGCTTGCCGCTCGGCATCTGGCTCGGCTTCGGCCGAAACTGGGGCGCTTTTGGGATTTGGTCAGGGCTCAGTCTCGCGCTCATCCTGATTGGTATAGTCTTGTTGTTTGCGTGGCGCCACACGGTTCAGCGCATGAATCAAGCTTCCCCGACTCCCCTCACCTAGACTCGCCGCCGAGCATTAGGACAAACGAACCGGATCGCTCCTTCCCGCGCAGGAACTGACATCCCTTGCCACCCGAGTGGCATCTTAGCTTCAATGTAGGCCGTCCCCCAGCAACATCCGGTGCCCCCTCCAGCCCCGTGCCGGTGATTACACCTCGCAGGAGGCTCCGTGAAGCATAAGCACTTGATTGTCGTGACTGCCCTAATGTTTGCCTTCAGTTCGCCCGCCTTTGCCCAACGTGGCCACGGCGGCGGCCCGCCCCCAGCCCGCGGTCCGTCCGGCATGGCGAATTCCGGCGCAAACGAAGCGAACGCGATGAGTCACACGGACATGTCGCACGCATCTCCGAGCGATGTGCTCAGCCACAACATGGCCATCGCAGGCAAGATCAGAACTCTGACCGGCGAGGATGCCACAGCTGCCTGCAACGGTTTCAAGAACCTCGGCCAGTGCGTGGCGGCCGCTCATGTTGCACAGAACTTGAGCATCCCCGGCGGCTTCGCCATGCTCAAAGCAAAAATCACGGGAAGCGGAGCGCTTAGCCTTGGCCAAGCGATCTCCGATCTCGCTCCCAAGGCAAACTCCAAAGCCGAAGTCAAGAAAGCCAACAAGCAAACCTCACAAGACATGCAAGAAGCGGAAAGCCATTCCTGATCGTAAAGCTTCTTTGCGGTGGCGGAGCATGGCTTCGCCACTTTTTTTGTTTGGTGGGTTCAAGGAGCGCCGGAGGGAAAGTGACTTGGCTTGCCAGTTGGTAAAGCCAAGGGGTGAGGAGTCGCCGATCGCCATTCACATCTTGTAGCGGCCCAAGTCCTCGTCTGAGAGTCCTTCGAGCCAATTGCGGATTTGCTCGTTGGTATTGCGTTCAGAAAAAGCACTGGAAACTTTGGAGTTCTTGAGCACCAATTCATCCACGAAGATGGGACAGTCCATACGCAGCGCCAGGGCCAGAGCATCGCTTGGACGCGAGTCGATGGTCATCATCTGGCCGTCCCGTTCCACCCAAATCAACGCGTAAAACGTATCGTCTCTCAAGTCGTTCACAACAATCTTCTGAACACGCACTTCCAGGCCAAGCAACACGTTCTTCAGCAGGTCATGCGTCATCGGCCTCGGCGTTTGGACCTTCTCGATTTCCAGCGCAATGGCGTTGGCCTCGTAAACGCCCACCCAGATCGGGAGGATAGCCTGGCCTTGCACGTCTTTCAGCACAACGATGGGCATGTTCGTCACCGGGTCCATCATAAGGCCGCGGATTTTCATTTCCACTTCCATGGAGGCCTCCCTCGGTCAAACCACGTGCTCGCCCACCAGGCTGTTCGGCGTCGCCCCTGTCACGCGAACCTGAAGGTAGGTTCCCAGAAGTTCTTTCGCATGGGAAGTGAAATTTGCCAGGCGATACGAACTGGTATATCCCGACCACTGGTCCTCGCGCCGGGATTTCCCGCTCACTAGGACCTCAAACGTTTGGCCGGTCAACTTTTTGTTACGCGCGGACTGGATTTCCCTCTGCTTGTCTTGAAGAACCGCAAGGCGGCGGCTCTTCTCTTCCTCGGGAATCACATCGTTCAATTTCAAGGAAGGGGTGTTGGGCCGCGGCGAGTATTTGAAGGAGAACAAGCTGTCGTATCTCACTTCATCGAGCAAACTCAGCGTCTCTTGAAAATCGGCGTCTGATTCGCCGGGAAAACCCACAATGATGTCCGTGGTTATCGCGATGAGCCGCCTCGCGCTGCGAATCATAGCGATTTTCTCGAGATATTCATCGCGCGTGTAGGTCCGCTGCATCGCCCGCAGAACTTTTGTCGAACCCGACTGCGCCGGCAGATGCACGTGCTCGCAAACCTTCGGCTGCGCTTCGATCGCTTCGACAATGTCAACGGTAAAGTCGCTTGGATGCGAGGTCGTAAACCGCACGCGCCGAATTCCGGGAACGTCCGCGACCGCCAGCAACAATTCCGCAAAGCGCATTTTCCGCGGCGTTGGGTCCGCATAGGAATTCACCGTCTGCCCCAGCAGTTGCACTTCCGAGTAGCCCAACTCCGCCAGTTGCCGGACTTCGCGCAAAATCGAATTGCTCGCGCGGCTCCGCTCCGGTCCGCGTGTGTACGGCACCACGCAATACGAACAAGCCTTGTCGCAGCCCTCGATGATGGTCAGATAAGCGCGAAACGGATTGTCGCGCCGCGTTACTTCGGTCTCAAACGTTTCGTCGGTGTCCAGGTCCAGACCGGTCACGCGGTGGTTCCCAGACTCCAATTCGGCGATCAACTCCGGCAGCTTCCGGTAACTGGCCGAGCCGCACACGAGGCTTACCCACGGTGCGCGCTCGAAGATGCCCTCGCCTTCCTGCTGCGCCACGCAGCCCAGTACGCCGATGATTTTTCCTTCACTTTGCTTCGCGCGGTATTCCCCCAGCCGCGAGAAGACTTTTTGCGCCGCTTTTTCCCGAATGCTGCAGGTGTTGTACAGAATCAACCCCGCCGCTTCCGGGTTTTGCACCTGCCGGTAACCGCGCGCAAGCAGGACCCCGGCCACTTTTTCCGAATCGTGGTCGTTCATCTGGCAGCCGAACGTTTCCAGAAAAAAGGTCCCGCGTTCCCCGCCCGCGGCAACTTGCGGCAGCGCTCGAGAGGAAGGACCCTCGTCCGTCAGTCTCCCTATCTCGAAGTCAAACGGTTTACTCATGCTCAATTCGCAGTCTACCATACCTGCTATTCCGCGGAAGAATCGCCTGTTCGCGTTTTTCCGCGCCCTTCGCTGTAGAGTTGGATGCGAGCCGAAGGCTAGGCCAGAGAGTCGACATGCGCCACCGGTCACTCCAATTAGCGGCACTGAGAGGGCTTAGCTTCCGCCGACCTTGCAGACCGTTCGCTCGTGGCTGGATGTGCGCCTGTGGGAAGAATGGGACCCCACCAAAGCAACACCCGAATCAACCTGTCCTGGCGAAAGGAATTTCTACGGGAGTTCGATGAGACCGACAATGACAAACATCCGCTCGGCAACCTTCCGTTTGGTGCCAGTCTTCGCGAGATGAGCCGGCTGGTCTCGGGGAACGGAAGAGCCGCGAGTCCCTAGTCCGGAATCCCTGACCCCTATTTCCCAATAAGCAGCAAATTGCAAAACTTCCGCATCCAATCGGTTGCACGCCCCCGGGCCCTATGCTAGGTTTCTTACGCCCAGAAAAATTTCGCCTTTCACTGAGGGGTACATCATTTTTCTGTTCAATTCGATTCTGGCGACCGATCTTACTGACATTCTTCAGCAGACCGGACCGGTCGCGCGCGGAGTTCTCGGGATCCTTCTTCTGTTTTCCCTCATTTCGTGGGCCATGATTTTCCAGAAATGGGGCATGTTCGGACGCATCCGCCGCCAGAGCAATCAATTCCTGCAAGTTTTCCGCGCCACGCGAGGCGTCGCCAATCCCCAGGCGCTAACCGCCTCGAGCTCCCCCTTCGCCAATGTTTATACTGCAGGCTACCGCGAATTGCAGGCCCAGGTCGGCGGCCTTGCCCCGAATCCCCATCCGCCCAAATTGAAGAGCCTTTCGGCGGTCACCGTCAGCATGCAGCTTGCTTCCGCCGACGAGGTGCGTCGCGTCGAGAAAGGGATGTCCTGGCTTGCGACGACCGGCTCGGTGACGCCGTTCATCGGCCTTTTCGGCACGGTCTGGGGCATCATTGACGCGTTTGCCGGGCTCGGCAGCGCGGGCGCTGCGAGCCTTCGCGCCGTCGCCCCCGGCATTGCGGAAGCTCTGATTACCACGGCAGCTGGCCTGGCCACTGCTATTCCCGCGGTGATCTTCTATAATCAATTCTTGCAGAACATTCGCGACCTGGCGCAGCGCCTGGACAATTTCGCCTTGGAAGTCACTGCGCAGGTCGAGAAGGCCTTTAACTGAATTTTCGCGGCCATCCCGCCGGCCGCCGCAACTGAGTTACGAAAATCATGCAACTCTCCAAATCCACGCAAACTTCGCTCTCCGAAATCAACATGGTCCCGTTTGTGGACGTGGTCCTGGTTTTGCTCATTATCTTCATGATCACCGCGCCCATTTTGCAGTCGGGCATCGAAATCGACGTCCCCAAGACCAAGACCGTCAATGACATCAGTCAGGACCGCCTGGTCGTCAGCATCGACAAAGGCCAGCGCGTGTACCTTGGCAACGATCCCGTCAACATTCATCAACTTGGAACAAAGATTCACGCGCAACTCAAGAACACGCGGGAAAGCGTTTTCTTGCGCTGTGACGAAACTGTCCCCTTCGGGATTTTTGCCTCTGTCGTGGATACGCTGCGTGTTTCCGGCATAAATAACATTAGCATTGTGACTCAGCCACTTACGGAGCGTGCGAGGGAGCAGTAATATAAGAGTATGGCCACAGCTCTTGCCATTCCGAATGATCTCTCGCTCAAGAAATACTTTTTCCGCTCAGCCGTTTTCCACGTTTTTCTGGCCGCCACGCTCTTGGGCGGCGCTTATTTTCAGCGCCAGGGTGAGTCGTGGGGCGGCGTAGGCAGCAATCAACCGGGCGGCGGCACGAAAGTCAATCTGATCGCCCCCGCCGGCATTCCCATGCCCCGAGAGTCCGTGGTCACCGAGAGCAAAACCGTTGACCCCACCAAGAGCCTTCACAAGGAAGACCCAACGCCCAAGCCGCCCGAGCCCAAGACCGACGCCGCCCAGATTCCCAAGTTTCAAAAGGAAAAACCTCTGCCCCCGTCCCGTCGGTCTCGGACGCTAGAAAACAAAACTCGGGAGCCAGATAACGCCATCCCCGGAAAGGGCGGCAACCCCAACCTCCCAACGGGATACTCGCAAACTCCGGGCGCTTCTTCTTCCGGTGTGTCCGCCGTTGGCCAAGGAGGCGGTGACTTTGCCGGTCGATATCCCTGGTATGTGGACGCGGTCCGAAACCGAGTTGAGCAATCTTGGGATCAGACCACCATTGACGCGGCGGCGCGCGCAGCTCGCCGCGCGCACACAGTAATGGCTTTCAGAATCAATGGGAATGGCTCGATTTCCCATATTCGCATGGTTCAAAGCAGCGGCGATTCCTCGATGGACTATTCCGCGATGCGAGCGCTGCAAAGTATTGAAGCCTTCCGGCCGCTTCCCAACGATTATGTGGGAACCTATGTCGAAGTGACGTTTGATTTTGATCTCTCGTTGACGCAGTAGCTGCCCTCGCTACTTGCAGGCCGCGGTTTCACACGTAGGGGCTTTTTCGTTTGCCCAGCCTGCCCCAAACGCGTTTCGCAAGGAGAGAAGGAAGGGAGCGTCCCTGGTTCTGTCACCAAGGGCGGCTACGCTGGAAGGCCGGAAATTTCAGTACAAGGGGGGAACTTGTTGAAATCTGCGAGATGTTTGGGACAGTTGTTATTCGTCGGGGCCGTTCTGTTGGGCTGTCGTACCGCCGGGGCGCAAGACAAGATCACCATAGCCACGGGGCTGGGCCAAACGAAGATCCGCTTGGCACTGGCCGACTTCGGCCCGCGCTCCGACTCGGCAAAATCTCATGCTTCTCTGTTCACGCAAGTCGTCCGCAATGATCTGCAATATAGCGGCATCCTCGAGCTCGCCAGCCCTAGCTTCTACCCTACGCAACAGCCAACGGTCCCGGCGGAGCTAAAAGGCCCGTCTTGGATCGCGCTGCCGATCAACGCCAACTACGTCGGCTTCGGCAATTTGACGGAGTCCAATTCCGAGGTCAACATCCAGGCCTGGCTCTTTGATGTGCGCAATTCCTCTTCTCCGCCCGTCATCGGCAAGGTCTATCGCGGCAGTCCGACAGACCTGCAGGTTCGCAAATATGCCCACGACTTTGCTGACGAAATTATCAGCAAACTGACCGGCGGCTATCCCACCATCGGGTCCACGCAGATCGCTTTTGTTCGCGCAGGTGGCAACGGAAACAAGGAACTCTGGATCATGGACTATGACGGTGCGAACCAGCATCAGCTCACTAGTCTTCATTCGATTGCCCTCACGCCTCGGTGGTCGCCTGACGGTTCGCGCATCGGCTTCACTTGCTATGCGGCATACAAGGGTATCGTCAGCCCGCAAATCTGCATGTATTCCATGGACACCGGCAAGGTCGTCTCCTTCCCGCGCTTTGCGGGGACCAACGTCACGCCGGCCTGGTCGCCCGATGGCACGCAGGTTATTTTCTCCTCTTCCATGCAAGGGAACTCCGAACTCTACGTCTGTGACGTCAACTGCGCCCACCCAAAACGTATTACCCATTCCAACGGCGCGAGCGTCTCTCCTGCTTGGAATCCCAAGACCGGCCAAACAGTCGCGTTCGTCAGCGACCGCGGCGGCACTCCCCAGCTCTATCTAATGAACGCCGACGGCACCGGTGTCAGCAAACTCGACCTTCCCGACAAAGGCTACGTCATCGACCCAGCCTGGTCGCCCAACGGCGTGTTGCTGGCGTTCAGTTGGCGACGGCCTAACGATAACTACGACCTTTTCATCGTGGAACCCACTTCCCAGCAACTCCGCGAATTGACCCGCGACCAGGGCCGCAACGAGCGCCCCAGCTGGGCGCCCGATGGCCGCCACCTTGTCTTTGAATCGACACGCTCGGGCGAGCGCCAGATTTGGACCATGCTCGCCGACGGTTCTCAGGCGCATCAATTAACAACCGGCGGCCACAACGAGTCGCCCAACTGGTCTACGCACTGAGCCGCTTACCATGCACGCCTATGGAACCAAGGCGGCTGCGCGCGCATCTCATCACTGCACCTGGTGTCGGCAGGTGCTAGTGTTGCTCTCCTGGAAATTTTGTCTGTTGTTGTTAGTTCGCTTGCGTTTTCCGACTGTCTATAATATATCGTGCTACGATACATTGCCCGGACCTAGCCTGCTGATGTTACGATAATGGCTCTGTTGGGGCGAACACGGGGACACTCTAATCGTTTCAGGAGGATCTGAATGACTTTGGCTTCACGCTTATCCCATCGCGCTGGACTGCTCGCATTGTTCGGCTCTGCCGTGCTTGTTGTCGGCTGCAACAAGAAAGTGACACCACCGCCACCGCCTCCGGCGGCTGCTCCTGCGCCCGCTCGTCCCACCGTGACGTTGCAGGCCAACCCCACGACGGTCAACAAGGGAGAATCCTCGACCCTCACCTGGAACTCCACCGACGCCACGCAGCTCTCGATCGACCCGGGAGTCGGTACTGTGACCGCCGAAGGCAACACGAAGGTCACACCTTCAGATTCCACGACCTACACGATTACCGCCACCGGCCCGGGCGGCTCCGCCACCGCCACCGCTGCGGTTTCCGTCAACGCTCCTGCTGCAGCACCCCCCCCGGCTGCCACGCCGATTCCCTTCGAGCAAGGAGTCCACGATGCTTTTTTCGATCTCGACAGAGCGGACATTCGCGCTGACGCCCGCGACATGCTTTCGCAAACCGCGGAGTTCCTCAAAGCCAATCCATCGATCCGAGTAACCATCGAGGGCCACTGTGACGAGCGCGGCTCGACCGAATACAACCTCGGCCTCGGCGACCGCCGTGCCGCCGCCGTGAGAGAATATCTTGTATCGCTCGGCATCTCCGCCGATCGCATGAATACCGTGAGCTTCGGCAAGGAGAAACCTTTCTGCATGGAACACAACGAGACTTGCTGGCAGCAGAACCGCCGCGGCCACTTTGTCCAAGCCAGGTAAGCGGCTTCGCGACGAGCCCCGGGCGCTAACCCCTTCGTAACCAGTAAGGCCGCAAAGGCCGGGCAAACTCTTGCCTGCTTGCGGCCTTCTTAATTAGAGTGGAGGCTACTTCCCAGGCCTGTTTTGCAGGTGGATCCTTTGGACCCCTAGGAGGGTGTCATGCGTATACGCAACATCGCGGTTTTTAGTGCAGCCATTTTTGCGGGCGCAGTGTGCGGCAGCCTTATCGGCCCCCGCCCCGTCGAAGCGGTCGCCAGGGAAATTATCGACCTCCAGCGCGACGTCACTTCCCTGCTGCAGGGACAAAAAGATCTCTCCACGCAGATGACACAGGATCACACCGTCCTTAAGACCATCGTCGGCGGTTTCAACGACAACATAAACCACCTCAGCGGCAGCATGGGATCGCTGCAAAAGTCCGTGCAGGACATGCAGGCCAACTCCGGCACGCATCTCGACGCGATGTCGACGCAGGTTCAAGGTCTCTCGGATAATCTCGAGGAAATCAAGTCTCGCCTTGGCAAGCTCAACCAGCAGCTCGTGGACCTCCAGAACGCCGTGCAAAACGTCGATGCCAAGATCTCTTCGGGCGGGGCAACCGCGCCTGCCACGCCGACGGGCATGAACACGCCTCCGGCAGGCGGCTTCACGCCGGGAGGCTCAAGCTCCAGTCCCGCGTCGATGCCGCCGGTGTCCGCCGATACTCTCTATTCCAACGGCCTGCGCGACATTCAGAGCGGCAAATACGAATTGGCGCGCTCGGAGTTTCAGGACTACCTGAAGCATTACGGCAACACCGATCTCGCTTCCAATGCCCAGTTCTATCTCGGCGAAATCGCCTACAAGCAGAAAAACTATCAGCAGGCCATCACGGAATACGACAAGGTTCTCAACAACTATCCCAAGAGCTTCAAGCTGTCCTCCGCCCTCCTCCACCGCGGAACAGCGCTCATCGAGCTAGGACAAAAAAGCTCTGGCATCCGCGACCTTCGCGAAGTCGTTCGGCGCTTTCCCGGAGGAGAAGAGGATCGCTACGCCCGCGCCAAGCTCAAGGAACTGGGGGTGCCCATCCGCTAGCTCCTCGGTTCCCTCCCCCGCGCCCGCTCGGCCCCGGTTTCCCTTCGGATCACGGAAAGGACTTCCTCTTGCTGTCGTGGCACGCCGTGTGCGTACAGCGGCTTCTTCGTTCCCCATCGAGGACCTAAGACTCCGAACGGCCACAGGTCGGGCGCTCCCGATTCTTGTTGCCTTTCACCTGTCACGGCTTACGCGCCACGAACCCATTGCCACGACGAGTCAGGGCTTCGGCACCAACTGATAGCTGACGAATGCCAGCTGTCTTCCATCGGGCGACCACGAAGGCACATTGACGGTTCCCTGTCCGCCGAACAGTTTCGCCAGCACGGTGATCTTCGCGTCTTTGAAGCTTCTGCTTACCGCGTTTGCGCCGGTTGCTTCATTTGGGGGGTCTTGGCCGAGGGGCGTTTGCTTAAGGGACATCAGCCGCAGCATCACATCTTTGTTTTCCGGATGGCCGCTCACGCTCTTGTCGTAGGTGAGAAACACCATCCACTCGCCGTTCGGCGAAATGTGCGGGAACCAGTCATTCTCTTCGCCAAAGGTGACCTGTTCCTGGTCGCTTCCGTCCGCGCGCATCCGCCAGATTTGCATGTGGCCGGTGCGCTCGGAGTTGAAGTAAATGTATTTTCCATCCCGCGTGTATTCCGGGCCGTCATCGAGCCCCTTGGCGGTCGTCAGCCGGATCTCCTCACCGCCCGCCGCGGGTATCGTGTAGATGTCAAAGTCGCCGTTCCGCTCGCCAACGAACGCCAGGGTCTTCCCGTCCGGCGACCACCCATGCAGATACGAAGGAGATCCCTGCGTGACCCGCCGGGGCGTTCCGCCGCCAATAGGCACAATGTAGACGAGCGACTGATGGTTCTGCTGGGAATTGTCGCTAATGCCGAGTCGCGTGCCGTCGGGCGAAATCAAATGATCGTTGTTGCAGAGCGTCGCAATGCCGGTGTCGAGAACTTGCGGTGAGCCACCGGTTACCGGGATTTTCTCGAGATGTCCGCTTCGGTTGAACAAGAGCGTTTTTCCGTCGGGCATCCAGTTTGGCGCCTCGAAGCGCTCCGGCGCAATGTACACCACGCGGCGGTCGGTTGAAGCCGGCGTAACGACTTCGAGCACGCTGTACAGCGTCGTTGGGGTGCTATCGCCCGACGCGGACGGCTCTTCGGACTTCAGCTCCAGGTTGGAAAACACCGCTTTCTCGACCGTGTTTGCGTCGTGGCTGCACACGCCGATGCCGACGTAAAACGGTTCTTGCAGGGTGATCCGCGTGGACCCGCTCGCTAACTGGAACTCGCCGCGGTCATTCCCCAGCCACATCGAGAAGTACGCACCGCGCTTCACGATGCGCAGCCGTTTCGCCGCGGACACGTTTGCCTGAATCTCGTGCGTGGCCGCGCCCTCTTCCTCGCGATACTGCAGCGATAGCAACCCATTCCCGTGGAGCGCCACGTCGGCGTATGCCGAATCGGCATCGAGGGTCTGCCGCACCATCAGCACCGCCTTGCGGTGTTGCTGCGCGCTTTCGCCAAGGAACGCCACATCGGCGCTCAACGTCACGTCGCCGGATGCCTTCTTCCATACAAAATGAAACGCATCTTTGCCGAGCCACATGTTTTCGCCGCTGCCCGCAATTGTGTAGGTTTGATTCGCGGCGTCGTAGTCCACCGAGCCAGCGTGTAGCACGCTGCCGATGTCGCCATGTCCTTCAAAGATTCTGGCGGAGCTTGCCGCTAGGTGCGCCGCTTCCTGCGCGCCTATGATTCTCCCCACCGTAAAGGCCATGGCGAGAACACCGGCTACGGCGAGAACGTCCGCCACCATGGTTGCCCACGGAGCCAGTTTCTTACGATTCACGGCGTGTCCTCCCCTCGTGTCGAGAAGGTGACCTTAGGCCGTCTTCCCCGCGGTTGTCAATTTGTCCGTGGATATGGCCCTGGTACAGTTTTTACGCTGTACCACTTGGCGCCCGCACCGGCCGCAGCCCACCAATGCCCCTCTCGTGATTTCCCTTTTCCTTCTCCTCGTGTTATCTTCGCCGTCCTAGGGGGGTTCCATGTCTGTCAACAGAGTCATCCTGGTCGGTCGCTTGGGCCGCGATCCCGAAACGCGCTACACCGGCAGCGGCCAGGCCGTCGCCAATTTCTCCCTGGCCACCGACGAATCCTACAAAGACCGCAACGGGGAACGCCAAAAGCGCACCGAATGGCACAAGATCGTGGTCTGGGGAAAGCAGGCGGAAATCGCGCAGCAGTATTTGAAGAAGGGTTCCCTGGTGTTCATCGAAGGGCGCATTCAATCCCGCGAGTGGCAAGACAAGGAAGGCCAGAAGCGCACCAGTTTCGAGATTGTTGCCAACAATTTTCGCATGCTGGGAGGCCGCGCCGACGGCGCCGCTGCCGCAGCTGGTGCCATGGGCGCAGTGGCGCCACGCGCAAGCGAGGACTTCGAGCCATCTGCTTCCCCCGAAGAAAGTTACGGTGGCGGCACGGCTGGCGGCCCTGAAATCTCCGACGAAGATATCCCCTTCTAGCTCCCTTGGGCGACCTGTGGTCCCGGGCGAAGCCAGGAATCTGCCCTTTGGACAGCTGGGCGACGAACGAAATTCAACATGACTACCGTCAATCGCCAACTCATTTTGCAGTCGCGGCCCAAGGGCATGCTTGCGCCCGGCGATCTCCAACTGAAGGAAGCGCCGGTTCCCGAGTTACAAGACGGCCAGGCGCTCGCCCGAGTGAAATATCTTTCCATCGATCCGACGATGCGCTTCTGGATGGCTCGCGACAGTTATCTTCCCGCTGTCGCCATCGGCGAAGTCATGCGTTCTGTCGGCTTCGCGGAAATCGTCGAGTCCCGTCATCCCGATTACAGAAAGGGAGACCGCGTTACGGGCTTGACCGGGTTGCAGGACTATGTGGTCATCGAATCGACGAGGCAATCTTTCCAAAAAGTCCCGAAAATCCCGTTTGTTTCGGACACGGTGTTCCTCGGGCTACTGGGTATCAACGGACTTACGGCTTTCTTCGGCATGGAAATGGCCGCACCCAAGAAAGGCGAGACGCTGGTGGTCGCCGCAGCTGCGGGCGCAACCGGCAGCATTGTCGGTCAGATTGCAAAGATCCGCGGATGCCGCGTCGTGGGCATCGCCGGAACGGACGATAAATGCAACTGGCTTACGAAAGACCTCGGCTTTGACGCCGCCATCAACTACAAGCATCCCGATTGGAGGGCAAGACTCGCCTCTGCCGTTCCCCATGGCATCGACATCGATTTCGAGAACGTAGGCGGCGAAATCATGCAGACCGTTCTTGGCCTGATGAACCTCCACGGCCGCGTGGTCGTCTGCGGATTCATCTCCGGCTACAACAAAGAAGATCCCGGCATGATGAGCTTGGGCACCGTTCTTGTGAAGCGGCTTCGCGTCGAGGGCTTCCTTCTGCTGGACTATGTTCCGCGCTTCATGGAAGCCGCCACACAGCTCGGCCAGTGGAAAATGTTCGGCAAAATCAAGGACCGCGAGACCATCGTGGAGGGCCTCGAGAAAACTCCCGACGCCATCAACATGCTCTTCGCCGGCGCCAACACCGGCAAGCTCATCGTCAAAATCTGATCGAATTTTCCATGGCCGGCCAAGCACCGACGAGGCGGCAAGGAGGCTACTTCGGGACGTTGCGCCTTCGCTCTTCGTCCATCTTTCTGAGGAATGCTTCAAATTTCGGCTTCTGTTCCGGCGTCAGAATCGCCCGGACCTCGTCGCGGCCCTTCTGGCGCAACTGTGCGATCTGCGCTTCGGACTGGTCGTGAATCGCCTTTACGTTGCCGTGCCATTGCAGCAGAATCGAGTCCAGTTGCTTCGCCTGGTCAGGCGTCAGGCTTAGGTCGCGAGTCAGTTGCTCGACTCGCTTCGCGCGGCGTTCCGGCTCAGGCAACGGCGCGCTGGCTGCCGCCACTGACCGGTGTGCATATCCGTAGCCGAACATTCCGCCGGCTAGGGCTCCCAACAGGAACACGACGACCACCCAAATGGCCGCCTTCCGCGAGGCAGGCGTCTCGCTCATGGGTTATCACCTGCTTGGCTGACCAAAATATCGTCCGGCGTGGTCTGCTGTGGCGCCTCAAATATGGACTCCTGCGAGCCGTTCACCGGATGAGTGGGCGTCCGCACCACGCTCTCATAAAACCACGTCGTGCTCGCCAGCAAAACGATGACGGCAACCCAAGTGAGCCGCGACGCAAAACGTGGAAACTCCGTCCACGCCGTCACGCGCTCGGCAAGTTCCCTTTCGCGTGCGGCGATGGCCGCCATCACGCGCGCCGCAAACCACGGTCTCTCTTCTTGCCGGAAGCTCGGGACGGGCTGAAAGAGCTCCTTCGCCGCAAAGAGTTCCTGAACCGCCTCCTGGCAGTCCCGGCAGGTCTCGAGGTGCCTGCGCTCTTCCGCCGTCAGCTCTTCCCTCAGGTTTTTGACACCCAGGGCGTCGGCTTGCTTCGCCGCCGTCTCTTCGACCTTGTCACCTAGCCTTCTGCATTCCTCTTTGCTTCTCTTCAGCAGGTTCCACATAGATCGGCCTCCTTGCCTGGCGGCCTTCCATTTTCTCAGTTTCCCGCAGCTTTTGCCTGGCCCACTACGCGCCGCCGCGCCCGAAAGAGCCTCACCTTCACCGTATTGGCATTCAAATCCAGGACGTCCGCAATCTCCTCAATCGAAAAGCCTTCCACTTCCTTCAAGATCAGCATCAGCCGGTCCCGCTCATCCAACCCATCTAGCAGCCGCTCGACGCGCTGCCTCGCTTCCAGTCTCTCGCTGATGTCCGGCTCGTCCTTGCCCTTCTCCGCGGAGCTGATGACTTGCCTCGCCTGCTCTTCGCTCAGGTCCGCTTCGTAGACGAGCGGCCGGACCTTCCGTTTTCTCAGCATATCCCAGCATTCGTTCACCGTGATCTTGTACAGCCAGGTGCTGAATGCCGCCCGCTGGTCAAACCGCTTCAGGGAAAAGTACGCTTTCACGAACACCTGCTGCGCGACGTCCTCCACGTCCTCGCGCCGCCTGACAATCCCTCCGGCTACGGCGAATACCCGATGCTGGTGGCGCCGGATCAGCTCCTCAAACGCCTCCTTGTCTTCCCGCTGCGCCCGCCGCACCAATTCGCGGTCGTCGGAAGCCCCGACCGGCGGGACAACACGGCTTCTCTCCCTTTTGGCGGAGGGAGGAACATCCAGGGGCTCTGGTTTTGGGACGTGTGCCATGGATTTTTGGTTACGTCCATTATCTCCGGATTGACCTGTCCTGCATCATCTGTTTCGTTTGGCCTTAGTAAATTTTCCCCTTGCTTGTCTTCTTACCGTAATGCAATAATACCTTCATGATCATCGGTGACCGTCTTCGCGCGCTCCGCGAAGAAAAGAAACTCTCCCAAGGCGACATCGAGAAACGAACCGGCCTGCTTCGGTGCTACATTTCACGCGTGGAAAACGGTCATACCGTCCCCGCGATCGAAACACTCGAAAAGTTGGCTCGCGCCCTCGAGGTACCTCTCTATCAACTCTTTTATGACGGTGAAGAACCGCCGCAATTGCCGAACCTCCCCAAGCGCAAGTCCTCCGACGATATCGCCTGGGGTAGCGTCGGGAAAGAAGCCCGCTTTCTCAATAAGCTTCGCCGCTTGCTGAGCAAGGCCGAAGAAGGCGATCGCAAGCTGATTCTGTACATGGCCCAGAAGATGGCTAATCGGTAGATTCACGCCTCCGTCAATTAGCCCGCCAGGAACGCCTGAAGCACAACAATCGAGGGAAAGGAGCGCTTTTCTGCGCCCTAACCTCGGTAGCTAACCGGTATCCTCCCGCGATTGTCGCCGCGGAAATTCCTTGTCCCGGTCTCACGTGTTGCGTCGGTTTCCCGCGCTATTCCCACTCGATCGTGCTCGGCGGCTTTGAACTAACGTCATAAACGACCCGGGTGACACCCGGCACTTCGTTGACGATCCTCGTCGAGATCCGTTCCAGCACGTCTCCCGGCAGCTTCACCCAGTCCGCGGTCATGGCATCGTCGGACTCCACCACCCGGACAACCACGGTTAATCCGTAGGTTCGAAAGTCCCCCATCACTCCGACGCTTCGCACGGGCAAAAGGACAGCAAAGGCCTGCCAAACCTTTTCGTAAAGCCCGGCCTTGCGGATCTCTTCGACGACAATGGCATCGGCCTCTTGCAGGGTAACCAGTTGGGTACGGGTCACGTCGCCAAGCAGCCGCACCGCGAGTCCCGGCCCCGGAAACGGATGTTTCAGCAAAACCTCCGCGGGCAGCCCCAGCTCTCTTCCGATTTGGCGCACCTCATCCTTGAATAAGTCACGCAGCGGCTCAATCAAAGCAAAAGGCATCTTTTCCGGCAAGCCGCCAACATTGTGATGGGTCTTAATAGTTGCCGACGGGCCTCTGACGGAAACCGACTCAATCACATCGGGATAGAGCGTTCCCTGCACCAGGTAGCCGATTTCCCCGTGAGCTTCGCCTGCCTGCAGCTTCTGCGCTTCTTCGGCAAAAACGGCGATGAATTCCCTGCCGATGCGGCGCCGTTTTTCTTCCGGCTCCGTAACGCCTTGCAATTGAGCAAGAAACCGGTGCGATGCGTCCACGCCAATGACGCGCAACTTCAGCCGGTCGCGCAGCATCTCGAGGGTATTTTCAAACTCGTTCTTCCGCAGCAGCCCGGTGTTCACGAAGATGTTCGTCAAGCGGTTTCCCATTGCCCGATGCACCAGCACCGCCGCCACGGTTGAGTCCACGCCTCCGCTGAGCGCGCAAATGGCCCACTTATTCCCGACTTTCTCGCGGATCGCCGCGATGGTTTCGTCAATAAACGCCGCCCCGCTCCATTTTGGCTCCGCCTTGCACACGCGGAACAAAAAGTTCCTTAGCAGCTCGGTTCCCCGCTCCGTATGCTTCACTTCCGGGTGGAATTCCACCGCGTAGATTTTTCGCTGAACGTGCTCGACAGCAGCGACGGCATTCTCGGTCATGCCCACGGCCCGAAAACCTGCGGGCAACGCCCGGACGTGATCTCCGTGGCTGTTCCACACGCGCAGTCCCGGCGGTACACCGGCAAACAAAGCCGAGCTCTCCGGCCCCCCCTGGCAGTCCACCTTGAGTTGCGCACGCCCATATTCGCGGCGCTCCGCCTTCTCGACTTTGCCGCCGAGCGTGTGCGTGATCCATTGCATTCCGTAGCAAATTCCAAGGACGGGAATTCCCAGCGCCAGCACTTTCGGATCACACTTCGGCGCGTCGGCGTCGTAAACGGAGCTCGGCCCGCCGGACAAAACGATTCCCGCCGGTTCGAGCTTCTTGATTTCCTCAATCGGCGCGGTACAAGGCAGGATCGCGGAAAAGACCTGCTGCTCGCGGATGCGGCGCGCAATCAACTGTGTGTATTGCCCGCCGAAGTCCAGGACCACCACTCCGCCGAGTTCCGCCTTCATCCTGCCTCCCTGCTCTTGCCCTTGCCCAGGCTGCGCTGTCAGCTTCGCCGCGCTCTCGGTCATGCGCTCTCCTTTCAAGCCACCACGAGATTCAGCAGTTTATCGGGCACATAAATCTGTTTCACGACGCGCTTGCCATTCACGTGGTTCGCGATAGCAGGAAGCGCAAGCGCAACCCGAGCAACATCGGACTCGGAGGATCCGGCAGTGACCCTAATTCTGGCTCGCACGCGGCCGTTAACTTGGACAGGGATTTCCACTTCCACATCGCGCGCAAGAGCAATCTGTTCCGCGCCAAGATAAGGCCACTTGGCATTCCATAAGCCGTCCGAATGGCCGACCATTTCCCACAGCTCTTCAGCTAAGTGAGGCGTCATCGGCGCCAGCATTAAAGTGACCATTTCCAGAATCTCTCGCCGCACTTCCGGCCGGACGTCCTTTTCGAGCGGCTCGGCGGCGTAAATTGCGTTAGTCAAATCCATAATCAGGGCGATGGCCGAATTGAAGTGCCATCTTGTCTCGAAGTCATTGGTGACGCGTTCCAGGGTTTTGTAAGTTTTGCGGATCAGTTCCCTTTCCGTTTCGGACATCGGGCTTCGACCGAAATCGAATGCCTCGGCGCTGCGGATGGCCTCGCCGTGACGCTCAATCAGACGATAGACGCGATTGACGAAGCGCCAGCAGCCTTCGATGCTTTCTTCGCTCCACTCCAAATCCTTTTCGGGCGGAGCGGCGAAGAGGGTGTAGAGACGGCCGGTGTCGGCACCGTACTTCTGAGCCATTTCCTCTGCGCCAACCACGTTGCCGCGCGACTTGGACATGGCCACGCCGCCTTTTTGAACCATGCCTTGCGTAAATAGCCGCGCAATGGGCTCATTGTGCTTAACCATTCCCAAATCGCGCATCACCTTGCACCAAAAGCGCGAATAGAGCAGGTGCAGAATCGCATGTGTGATTCCGCCGATGTACTGATCAATGGGAAACCAGTACTCGACTTTTGTGGAATCGAAGGGAGCTTTGTGGTTATGTGGATCGCAGTAGCGATAGAAGTACCAGGACGAATCCACGAAGGTGTCCATGGTGTCCGTCTCTCGGCGCGCGGGGCCCCCGCACTTCGGGCAGGTCGTGTTCACAAACTCCGGCGTCGACGCCAGCGGGGATTCCCCTTCGCCGGTGAGTTTGGGATGGGGCGGCAGCAGCACCGGCAAATCCTCGTCCGGCACCGGCATCATTCCGTCCTTGGCGCAGTAAATGACGGGGATGGGCGTACCCCAATAGCGCTGCCGTGAGATTCCCCAATCCCGCAACCTGAAGATGGTCTGGGCTTTCCCGAATCCTTTTTGCTCCGCAAACGCCGACATTTTTGCGATGGCGTCTGTCGGCGAGAGCCCGTTGAATGGGCCGGAGTTCACGAGCTTTCCCTGTATATGCTCGTCGAAGGCCGTTTCCAGCTTTGCGGCAACTACTTCCTGGCCTTTGAGCGGCTGGATCACGACGCGCACCGGTAATTTGTATTTCCTGCAAAATTCCAGGTCGCGCTGGTCGTGCGCCGGGACCGCCATGATCGCGCCGGTCCCATACTCCATAAGCACGAAATTCCCCACCCAAATCGGAATCCTCTTTTTGGTAAACGGATTCTTAGCGTATCGTCCCGTGAAGAAGCCTTCCTTCTGCATGGTCGCCAAATCTTCAGTTTTCGATGAAGTTTGACGCATCTCATCCAGCTTCTTCAGCTTTGTCTTGAGCTGTGCGGTGGGCTCGCGATTCTTGGCTCCGCGCAGCAGTTGGTCCACGATCGGGTGTCTGGGCGCTAGGATGATTGCCGTGGCTCCATAAATCGTGTCAATACGGGTAGTGAAAATTTCAATAGGTTTCGCGCCTCTCACGTCCACCACTGCAAACTTCACCTTTGCGCCCTGCGACTTCCCAATCCAGTTTTGCTGCATGAGGATGACGCGCTCGGGCCAGGTGCCTTCGAGTTGTTTCAGATCATCGAGCAACTGATCCGAGTATGCCGTCGTCTTCAGAAACCACTGCTCGATTTCGCGCGATTCCACGCGGGTGTCTTCATGCCGCCAGCAGAAGCCGCCATTGATTACCTGTTCGTTGGCCAGCACGGTGCAGCACTTCGGGCACCAGTTGACGCGGCTTTTCTTGCGATACGCCAAGCCACGCTCGAGCATGCGCAGAAAAAACCACTGGTTCCAGCGGTAATACTCCGGCTCACATGTAGAAATCTCGCGCCGCCAATCGTAGCTGAACCCGAAACGGCGCAGCACTCTTTGGAATTGCGCGATGTTGTTGTTGGTCCAGATACGCGGGTGCGTTTTGTTTTTGATGGCCGCGTTTTCCGCAGGCAGGCCGAAAGCGTCCCAGCCCATCGGGTGAAGCACGTTGAATCCGCGCATGCGCTTCACCCGCGCCACGACGTCGCCAATCGCGTAGTTGCGCATGTGGCCCATGTGCATCGTCCCGCTGGGATACGGCAGCATCTCCAGCACGTAGTATTTTGGTCTGGCAGGATCGGCTTCCGATTCGAATACGCGCGCTTCCGCCCAACGCTTCTGCCACTTGGCCTCAATTTCTTGCGGGTCGTAGCCGCTCGCCGTCGCCCCGCCCGCCGCGGTTGTGCCCTGCTCCGCCACTTTGCTTACCCTCTCCTCCGCGCCATCTTTGCCGTCCGCGATCGCTTTGGCGTTCCCGCTTTCTTGCTTCTTGCTGGCAAACTCTTCTTTGTCCGTGAACTCCGTGCCTGTTTTGCTCTCTGTGTTCGAAGCTTTCTCTGCAGCGCCGGCGTTAGCATGGAAAACCCTTTTTCCGCCTGCGGCGCCTGTGCTTTTAACCCGGCGAGCTCCCACAGCATCGCTACGTTTCGACGGTCGTCACCGGGCCGGTCGATTGGTGTTTCCGCCAGAAACGCGCGACCCGCCTGCCCTCCGCCAGCCGCGGGGCTCAATCGCGGATGCTGCAAAATCCTGGCAAAGGCTTCCCTTCCGATTTTTCCCTTTCCAATGTGCTCGTGGCGATCGACCCGCCCGCCCAACGAAACCTTGGAGTCGTTGGCGTGGAAAACCGGCACGTTCTCCAGTTCGACGGTCCTTTCCAATTGCTCGATGGTTGCGGCCAGCCCGCTCTCGCTCTTGATGTCGTAGCCTGCCGCAAACAGGTGCGCCGTGTCCAAGCATGCCCCTACGGGCAAATCCTTGAGCAATCTGGCGACGATCTCTCCTACTTCTTCCAGCCGCGAGCCGACTGCCGCTCCCATTCCCGCGGTATTCTCCACGAGAATCTTCAGCGCCCCCATCGGTACGCGCTTAGCGGCTTGTTTCACGGATTCGACAATGGTTAAGATCGCCTGCGTTGCGCCCCCCTCGCCGCGCGCTCCGGGATGCACCACAAGAAAATCGGCTCCCAGCGCCACGGCGCGTACCATCTCGTCGTGGAAGGCCTGAATCGAGCGGGTCCGAAGCATGGGCTGCGCCGCGGCCAAATTGATCAGGTAATTCGCGTGAATCACCAGCGGGCCCAGCCTGAGCTCTTCCCTTCTCGCACGAAAGGCCGCCGCATCCAGCTCCGCTATCCGCGCCGGTCCACCCTGCCACATGCGCGGGCTGGCAGAAAAAATCTGCAGCGCGTTGCACCCGAGTTTTCGCGCGGACTCCAAGGCATGGAGGTAGCTCCCGGCGATGGAGGTATGGATGCCGATGCGAATTTTACCGTCCATCCAGGCGGGCGGCAGGGGTTCGGACTCAGGTTCCGGGCGGTATTCGTCTTCGGGGTCGAACTCGGTGGGTACAGCGATGCGTTGGTCTTCGGGCATGCCTGTCGGGGTTTCTGCTCCGTTTGAACTCCTTATTCTAGCACACGCCCTCATACGCCCGGGGGCTAGGCGCTGCCGCGCTCGAATCGACCGGCAATGCGCGACGGGTGTTTATGAGTTCTCGCCAAAGAAGTTGACTAGCGCCATGCGGAGAGAATCTGCGCCGGCGTGAGTTAACCGCTAAGGCCGGCTTCTGACGAAGGCATGCTGCCGCTCAGGCAGTAGCAACCCAAGTCGCGGTCGCGAAGCCGGTGTTAGCGTTCCCTGCCGAACATGGAAAACGGCATCGTACGGGGCTCGTCCTCTTTGAAGCTGCTTGCTGTCGCGGTAATGGTCTGGTCCATCGGACGGCTTGCGAGACGATCCAAGGCGTCCGCAATTCGCGATAACTCGTATACCACCTGGTCGCTCACTGCCGACCGTTGCAACGCAACTATCCGCCGGCGCCGGGACTGCAAGATGAGCCAGGTCGTCGCCGCGACGGCCAGAAACACCAGCGCCAAGAACTGCTCGTGCCCTGTGATCGTGATGGTACGGCCAAACAAATGAAACGGATAATCCGAGAGCACTTAATCCTCCCGGCTGGGTCTTATCTTATATCGTAGGACCCCATTTTCGCTTGTCAAGCCCATGAAATCAATCAACTAAGGGCAACGGCGGGATTTGCGGGTTCCCTCCGCGTTGCCGTAGACTTAAGCTCTTGCGGAGAGCGCCGGGGGGAGAACCGCTCATGCTGGTCGTCATGCAGTCTCATGCCACCGAGGAGCAGGTTCGCGCCGTTTGCCAGCGCATCGAAAGCCTCGGCCTCAAAGCCCACCCCATCCCCGGCTCCCTGCGAACCGCCATTGGCATTACCGGAAACCAGGGCGAGATTGACCTTGGCGCTCTCGAATCGCTGCCCGGGGTCGTGGAATGTATCCCCGTCAGCAAGCCGTACAAGCTGGTCAGCCGTGACGCCAAGGAAGAAGACACCGTCCTGCGCATTCCCACGCCCACCGGCGAGGTTATCGTTGGCGGAGAGCATGTGGCCCTGATTGCGGGCCCGTGCGCCGTGGAAACCGAGGAACAGTGTCTGGCCATTGCCGAGCGGGTCAAAAAGTCGGGCGCGCGGCTGTTTCGCGGCGGGGCTTACAAACCCCGTACTTCGCCGTACAGCTTTCAGGGACTCGGGGAAAAGGGCCTGAAGATCCTCTCCAAAGTGCGCGCCAAGCAGGGTTTCGGCATCGTTACCGAAGCCATCGACAACGAATCGCTCGAGCTAGTCGAAGAATACGCCGACGTCATCCAGATTGGCGCGCGGAACATGCAGAACTTCTCTCTCCTCAAGCGCGCCGGCCGCGCCAAGAAGCCCGTTCTTCTCAAGCGCGGCATGTCCGCTACGCTCGACGAATTCCTAATGGCGGCAGAGTACATCCTCTCCGAGGGCAACTACAACGTGATGCTCTGCGAGCGCGGCGTTCGAACGTTTTCGGACTTTTCCCGCAACACCCTGGACCTCGCGGTCGTCCCCGCGGTCAAGAAGCGCAGCCACTTGCCCATTTTCGTCGACCCCAGCCACGGCACCGGCAAGCGCCACAAGGTTTTGCCGCTCTCCCGCGCGGCCGTCGCCGTTGGCGCCGATGGACTGCTCATCGAAGTTCATCACGAGCCGGACAAAGCCCTCTCCGACGGCATGCAGTCGATTCTCCCGGAAGAGTTTGCCGAACTCGCCGAGGAAATGCGCCAAATCGCCGCCGTCCTCCGCCGCACCATAAACTGACCAGGAAGCCAAACAACGGGGCCGTGGAACGCATCCTTACGATTCACACAAAGCTCTGTGTTCGGCACCAAGACAAGATCCCGGCGTTTACGTTTTTGCAGACGTTCATCACAGACGAGATCAACGATATTGGCGAAGCTGGGTTCTCGAGAGGCGAAGTCTTTATGGCTAAGCCCACCCGCTCCGAAGCGAAGGACCTTTCACGGTTCCGGCGTTTTTTCCTCGGAGCGCGCTTGCTCCCGGGCCGCGAGCCACGCCTCGAGTAGCTCACGTCCTTTTCCGCGCAATGTCTGCAGGATAATTCCCGCCATTCTCTCGGAGTTCACCCAGGCCACCTGGCCTCTCGCGCTGATGCGTGCACCCATAGACAATTCAAACGTGAAGTCGATGACCGCGCCTTGTTTTAGCGGCTTCACCGTGCGCACGGCCATGCCGCTTCCGCTCAAATTCGTGATGCGGGCTTGCTGCTCTGCGAGTCCTTCCTTCAAGGTCACCGGAAGATTCACGGCATGCCGGAAGTACCTGCGGCGCTCACGCAGGAGCAATTCTTTCGAGATGGTGAGATGCATGGCGACGCCCTCTTCACTCAGCGGCTTGCGCAGCAGGAAATTCGCCCCCAGGGCCAAAATCTGTGCGGATTCCTTCGCATTCACCAAGCAAGCAAAGATCACCGCTTTGTTGTTGGAGACTCCCCTGCGCGTGGATTCGATCAGGCCCAAGGCCCCCGGCACCTCCATGTCCACGAACAAGCCGTCGATCTTGCGCCGATTCAGACACTCACGAGCTTCGTGCGCGGTGGGAACCAATACAAACGTGGAGCCGATTTTCTTCACCGCCTTGGAAACCGCCTGCATGGTGGCATAGTCGCTGGACACAAGTACAAATTCGAGGGGTAACGGCTCGGTCATGGCAGCAGGGATTCTCCATGTTCCGCGAGGTGTCCACGCTAGGTTTGCCAGTGTGGTTTTGTTGCGGCGGTCATTATAATGAAAATTGTTTTTCTGTCGAGATTGTTGTTCCTGCGGTAAGTTACTTCGATGAAATAGAGTCTGGCTGGCGACCGGGGGCCCTCGATTGTCTAGCCTCAACTCCACGCTTCGGGACTAGGGTTGGGCCTGCCCGCAAATCCTCCCGGGTTCCCGTTAGTTTCCTGCGGTGTTTGCGTTTTGACTGTGGGAGCCGTCTCCCGCGGCGCGGCCGATGAGGGTCAGCGCTTGTTCCGTGGTAATGACGCGGGCGCCCTTCGACTGCAGTTCGCCGAGGATTTCCCGGCCTTTTTTCTCGTCGAGCGATTGAATAGCGTCTTCTACGATGCTGACACCGTAGCCACGGCGAAGCAGGCCATGGGCGGCGCGGTGCACACAATGTTCAGTGACGACGCCAAACAGGAGAAAATCGGCATTGGACCCGCTGGATTTCTGGGAGCCAGCTAGCCGCGAAAGCAGCGTGCCGGTATGCGGATTGTCGAAGACATCGAGCGTGTTCTTTTCAAGATGAATCTGCTGGTACGAACGGAGATCGTCGGGAAAGACAAAATTTTCCTGATTTGGAATGACCAGCCTGCGGGCGGCGCGTGCTTCGACAATCAGCTCCGCTCCGGCGGTGCCCTTCACGCAATGAGTCGGCCACTCACGGAACTCAGGATCGTCAGGCTGGTGAGCATCGGCGGAGGAAACCAGGAGAACGCGGTCTTGGCGCGCCTGTTCGACAAGTCGGTTGAGGTTTGGAATGATTTTTTCGGCGCCGGGCACGTACAGTTTGCCGCCCGACAACATAAAATCGCTCTGCGCGTCCACTTCCCACAGAACCAGTCTCATCTAAGCTAGTCTAATTAAGACTACCCCAATGCCGGCCTGTCTCAACCAGACGACCTCCCTTCTTCATCCGATGCGCGCGGTCTTGGCGACGGTTTGCCGCACCTGATCATGCAGCTCTTCGAGCTGTTTGCTGTAGCGAACCGGAAACGGCGGTTCCGCCACGCGAAGCTTTACGACGCTCTCCGGCAGGCCGGAGCGATCAGCCAGGAAGCGCTGGCGTGCTCTCTCGATTCGGGCGAGAGGGTCTTTTTCCGCGAGTTCGAGCCGCCTGCCACGACGCATCACCGGGGCAAGCAGTGGCGCACCGCCGTGGAAAGACTCTCCATCGAGGCCGATGACATCCCTCGAAAATTTTCCTTCTTCGCCGAGGAACCGGAAAACCTGCTTCCGACCGGGGTAGGTTATCTTTTCCTGACTGAACTTGGCGGCGTTTCGAACGGTATCGCCGAGGTCAACTTCCACCAATTTGTAAATTACGCTGAGGTTCGGCGAGTCCGCCGAAGTGGAAAGCGCGGTACCCACGCCAAAGGCGTCGATACTCGCGCCGCTTCGCAGCAAGGTTTCGATGCGGTCTTCGTCGAGTTCTCCGGACGCGAAAATCTGCACGTCGTTCCACCCGGCCTGATCGAGCCGCTTACGAACCCACAAGCTGTCCGCCAGCACGTCCCCGCTGTCCAGGCGCACGCCACCGGGCTTGCGGTCCAGGGCGATGATTTTCTCGATGGCCGCGCGCACGTCGTAGGTATCGACAAGCAGAGTGGATTTCTCCGGAAAAACATTCAGGAAATCCCGGAAGGCTTCGGCCTCGTCCTCATGCGCCATGATCCAGGAATGCGCTTGCGTCCCGTAAACAGGAATCCCGAAGCGGCGGCCCGCGTACGTGTTTGAGGTGCCTTCGCAGCCGCCAACGAAGGCCGCGCGGGCGGCGAGGACTCCTGCTTCCACGCCGTGCGCGCGCCGCGAGCCGAATTCCACGACAGGGCGTCCGGAGGCAGCGGTGGTGACGCGGGCGGCTTTGCTGGCGATGAGCGTTTGAAAATGCAAAATGCTAAGAAGGCTGGTTTCGACAACTTGCGCCTCGGCAATAGGCGCGGTCACACGCAGCAGCGGTTCACCGGGGAAGAAGACGGTGCCCTCGGGAAGGGCCCAAACGTCGCCCGTGAATTCAAATTGGGAAAGATAGTCAAAGAAATTTGAATGGACGTGACGGAAAAAGAGCAGACCGCGAAGATAGGAAATATCCTCCGAGGAAAAGCGAACGTTTTCCAGAAAGTCGAGGGCCTGCTCCAGCCCGGCGGTCACCAGGTAATTGCGGCGCCGCGGAAGCCCGCGCACGAAAAGTTCGAAGGTGGCGCGGGCGTTGAAGCGGTTCTGAACGTAGCCCGCCGCCATGGTGAGCTCGTAGAGGTCGGTGAGCAGCCCGGAGAATGATCCGCGAGGAAACATGTCCCAGAACAGAGTATGCCAGTAGGCGGGAAACGGCAAACAAGAGGATTCCCTACCCACCGGCGCAGAATGCCTGCTCCCCGCGCGGTTAGGCAGGGAGGCCGGTGACCTTGGTTCTTTGCTTCTGCTTGTTTTTGCTGCTGATGTCGCAGAGCATATCGGAATGGATGTTCAGGCCGATGTTGGTCATATTGTAGAGATGCTCGCTCGCAACCAGCCAGACGATTTCGCAGATTTCGCGCTCGGAATAATAGCGGCGCAGGCGAGAAAACGTATCCGGGTTCACTTCCCTGGTCTTTGTTAGGTCCGTGACATAGTCTAGTGCGGCCCGCTCGGCGTCGTTGAACAGAGGGCTCGTGCGATATTGGTCAAGCGCATCGAATTTGGCTTGATTCATCGAGGCTTGGATGGTCATTGCCCGGCCTATGTCGATGCAGAACAGGCAGACGTTCGTGCGCGCCACCTGCTCGCGAACAAGCATGACCGTCTCTGCCGAGAGCTGCAGCTTTTTGTCGAGTTCGCTGACCCTCGCATAGAACTGACCAAAGGCAATCGGCAAGCGTGCGGAATGCACTTTCAGGGGGGTCAGCACTTTGCCGAATCGCCGGCGGGTAAGGTAGTAGGCCAGCTTCATCAGCAGACCCTTGGGTTTTTCGATCGGTGGAAGAAATGTGTCCGTTTTCAACGTTTCGATTGTGATGCTTCCCATTTTCAGACTTCCTTTCTGTTCCTTTGATTCCTGACGCCAAGCCCGCGTCACGTCCTTAGGCAGGCCAGACTGGCGGCCTCTATCTCTACGACGAACAAGAACGCCAAAACCGGACACACCGGAGAAGGGAGGTTTTGCGAGGCGTCGGAAGGCGTAGACCCGGCAGTCGCGGGAAGGTCGAGGGGGGACTCCTGCGCGCACCCTAGCCAGCAGGACAGTCCGCGTGGGAGAATTCGACTCCAACATGGGCCGACCGAAAAACTTTCGCGTCTATTTCCTGTCCGCCGTGGTAGCCATCGGCGCGCTCATCGTGCTGCTGCGCGAGCATCGGCCGTCCTTTCTGCGGCCGGACCTGCATTTGTGTGCCTATGTCACCACTGCCGATGGCGCGGTGACGGTTGTGGACTTGGTCAAGCTCAAAGCGGTGGCGCACATTCCGGTGGG
>DATAIH010000077.1:0-2043 GCA_036262755.1 Candidatus Acidiferrum sp. | reverse complement strand
GGAGCCGGTCCTGCAGGGGCGGCTCTCGACAATATTGTCCTAATTCCCATTAACACCTCCTCGCGCAGGCTTTTCAATCGCGACTACCTGACCATGTTGATCGCGCAGGT
Organism: Candidatus Acidiferrum sp.; assembly: GCA_036262755.1. Classification (GTDB taxonomy): domain Bacteria; phylum Acidobacteriota; class Terriglobia; order Acidiferrales; family UBA7541; genus Acidiferrum. The sequence continues at coordinate 1,933 of DATAIH010000077.1, read as the reverse complement.
GACAAACCCTGGCCGGAGCAGCGAGGCAACGGAGAAAGTCGCAGCGTTGTTGCGCGAACGACACCACATCCGCCCGCCTGCCCTGGATGACTTTACCATCACGAACCCCGCGGCAGCGATGGCGCAGGTGGCCCGCGCCGGCAGCACCCTAAGCAAAATCCTGACCGGGGTTTCCCTGATGGCGCTGCTCATCGGCGGAATCGTCATCATGGCCTTGATGTCGATTGCCGTATCCGAGCGGAGAAAAGAGATCGGTATTCGCCGCTCCGTAGGCGCTGGACGCGGCGACATCGTGCAGCAGTTCTTACTGGAAGCTGTTTTAGTGGCACTGTCCGGCGGGATTGCGGGTGTGTTGATCGGTGTTGGCGGAATGCAGATTGTCGCGCGGCTGCTGAGGCTGCCGCAGATACTGCTTTGGGAACCAATTGTCACCGCCATTCTAGTAGCGATTGGCACGGGTTTGCTATTCGGGGTTTATCCTGCCTGGAAGGCTTCAAGAGTCGATCCGATTCAAGCGCTGCGGTCCTGAGATGAACACCCGCGCTTGGCAGATCGTCGCCCATTCCCTACGCCTGCTTTGGCGTTATCGGCTGAGGTCAACCCTTTTGGTCCTGAGCGCCGCTACAGGGGTGGCTGGTGTGGTTTGCTCGGTGAATTACGGTGCTGGCGGAACGGTGCAGCTTCTTGAGCAGATCCGGCTGATGGGAACAAACGTTCTAATCGTTACGGCGGCGCAAAGCCGCGTGATAGCCGGCCGCGCACGCACAGGACAGCTTGTCACCACGCTGGTCGCACGCGACAACCTTGCCATTCGCCGCGAAGTGCTCGGTCGCATGCGATCCTCGGCACTCGTAAATGCGACTTTCTGGCTGAAGGCCGGCGATCTGTCCAAGAACGCTGGAGTTATGGGGTGCGAACCGGACTACTTTCCCATCCGGGACTGGCCGACTGCCGAAGGCGCCGTGTTCGATGCAACCCAAGAGCGCACAGCATCGCGCGTTGTATTGCTTGGTCATACGGTTGCGCGGGACCTGTTCGCGGCCAGTTCGCCGATTGGCAATCGCCTACTCATCAACCGGGTTCCTTTTACAGTGATTGGCGTCCTGAACGAACGCGGGCAGGGTCTCGATGTGACCAATGAAGACAATCAGGTGTACGTGCCCCTCTCGACGGCGATGCGCCGCCTGATGAATGTGGATTACTACAGCGGCCTCATCATCGAAATCGAATCCCTGAGCGAAATGGACGCGGCCGCCGCGCAGATTCGTTCGCTCTTGCATCAACTGCATCACACTCAACCAAAGCAACCGGATGACTTTCAGATCGAAAACCAGAAGGCGCTTCTGGACACGCAACTGGCTGCCGCCAACCGGTTGGGATTCTTCCTCCGTTGGATCGGAGCAAGCGCACTGGTCGTCTCGGGATTAGGGATGTTGGGTATTACCTGGATCGCGGTCAAAGAAAGGACGCGTGAATTCGGGACGCGGCGTGCCCTGGGCGCGACCCCATCTCACATTTTTCTCCACGTTGCATCAGAGAGTATGGCTCTTGCTCTGGTGGGGTGTGCCGCAGGCGCGTTTCTCTCGTGGCCCATTTCGCGGCTCATTAGCCGAATAGCAGGTCTACCGTTTGTCTTCAATAGGAGCGCCGTCCTGATCGGGTTTACAGCCGCAGCGGTGCTGAATATAGGTTTTGCTCTCTGGCCCTCAAGAAGGGCTGCGACCCTCGATCCAACCGATGCGCTGCGATACGAATGAAAGAGCTTGTCGTTCAACGAGGGCGAGCTGTTTCATGAGCTTCGAGTTTGACCACACGCCTGTAAGAAAGGAACGCGTATTCGGTACGGCGGAAGTCCTGGCATCCATCGAAGTTTCTCCCTAATAGGTTGTCGGACAACGGTGGTCGAGCAGCACTCGCTAGTGCGAAAGCAGGT
>DATAIH010000076.1:0-20986 GCA_036262755.1 Candidatus Acidiferrum sp. | reverse complement strand
ATTGCGCCTTCCTTCTCCACCAACGTCGCAAGGAACGCGACCTCGGGTCCCAGCAAACCGTGCGACAGTTCCCCGCCACTCAAACTTTCCGAGGCCGCGCGTCCAGCCTCGGTCAAGACGATCTGCCGCTGCGACTTCAATTCCGTGAGCGGAGGGGCCATGGCCCGAACGACGTCGCCGATGGGGGCGAGGTAGTATTGCGCGATCCAGTTCGCGAGTTCCATGAGTCCCGGCGTAAGAGCCGGAAAAATATCGAGCACGCGCGCGATTTCCCGGACCTTTGCGCCTTCCGGAGCGTTTTCCACGAACTCCATGACCACGCCAACAAGCGACTGATTGCGAAAGGGGACAAGGACGCGACTACCGAGCTGCACCGTGCCGCGCATGGGCTCGGGCACTGCATAGGTGAAAGTCGTCCGCAACGGCACGGGCAAGGCCACGTTGCAGAGGGAACAATTCATCGCGCCGAGTAGTGTATCAGCAGGGCGTGATGGCAGAAGTCTTAAGTCCTAAATCACAGGTTTAGGCGAAAATCGCATTTTTTGCGTCGCGCTGGTGTACGCAAGGCAGCTTCGATCGTCGTTCACTGGGTCATTTCTTTTGACGCCTACCCGCTGATCAGGAAAATGCCGCCGAAAATCGTGGCGATTCCAGCCCATTGCCAGCGAGAAATGTGTTCGCGTAGAAAAATGGCCGCAAGGCCCACGGTGACCGCTCCATAGAGCGAGCCAAGGACGCTGATCACCGCTACTTGTTCCATTTGCATGCCGCGATTGCTCAGCACAAAAGCCAGCGTATCAAACGTGCCCATGCCGAGAGCCATCCAACGCACACTGCCGCGGGGAAGATGCATGGGTTCGGCCGCAGCCAAAATCACCGACGCCGTCAACACGGAGCTCGTCAGGCGAATCATCCATACGGCTTGTACCGCGCCTACGCGGGGAACGATGCGAATGCCGAGCAGCCAAAACAAAAACCCGAATCCGACGGCGGCCGCAATCGCCAAGCCAATGCCGCGAGTATTCGTGTTCGCAGGCTGGGCAGAATTCTCGCCGGAGACGCGTTCTCCGCCTGCGACCACCACCGCGCCAAACAAGATAAGAACCACGCCAACAGAGCGCGCGGCGGAAAGGTGATCTCCCGCGAGCCAGGAAAGAATCAGGGTCAAGGCGGGATAACTTGCCGAGAGCGGAGCGACCACGGCCATCTTCCCCATCTCAAAAGAACGATACAGGGAAAGCGTGGCACAGGCGTTGAGAATGCCGGCGAGGAATCCCCAGGCCCACGGCTGCCATCCGGAACCGTCGGCAAGGTGCCCCCAGCCTCCGAGCCAGCGCATGAAGATCGTAAGCAGCAGAAAGCCGGTACACTGCATGTAAAACATGGTGCGCAGCGTGCCGATGCGGTGTGTCGAGAAGCGCGCCACGAAGTCGGCGCCGCCCCAGCTCAGTGCGGTTACCAACCCAAGCAGGATGCCCATGACGGCCTAAGCAGGCCTGCCTTTTCTTGCCTGGAGACCGAGGACCGCCATCACCTTTTGGAGATCCTTCCAGACTTCGCCTTTTGCATTGGGATTGCGCAGGAGGTAGGCAGGATGGTAGGTGGCCATCAATTTGCTTCCGCGATAGTCGAGCCATTGCCCGCGGAACTGGGAAATCCCGCGGTTGGTTCTCAAAAGCGTTTTCGCGGCAACGGCGCCCAGGCAAACAATGACTTTGGGCGAGATGACTTCCAGTTGCCGGAACAAAAAAGGCGAGCAGGTGCCAACCTCATCGTCTTCGGGCGTGCGATTCTCCGGCGGGCGGCATTTCACCACGTTGCAAATGTAAACGTCTTTGCGCTCGAGTCCCATGGCTTCGATCATCTGCGTGAGAAGTTTCCCGGCGCGCCCCACAAACGGAAGTCCTTGGGCATCTTCGTCCGCGCCCGGCCCCTCGCCGACGAAGACAAGTTCCGCTTTGGGATTGCCGTCGCCAAAGACGATGGTGCGCCGGTGCTTATGAAGCTTGCAACGGGTGCACTCGCCCAAATCCTCGCGAACACGCAAGAGCGTGTCGCCCGCGATTTTGTCGGCCGCGTCGAACAGAGAAGGCCCCGCCGCCGCGGGCAGAGCCAAGGGCGGCGTTTTTGAAGGCACTGTAGAAACAACCTTTGGCAACCCAGGCTTGAGAGGGATTTTCGGCAAAGTCGGCTCCCGGTATGCGATTGGCGTCGGGCGCATCGCATCTTCCACTGATTCCCCTCGCTCTTCTTGTTGGACACTCGCTTCCGAGTGGCGATCCCGGTAAAAGAAGCGGATGCCAAGATCTTCGTAGAAAGCCAACCGCTGTGCCAGTCTTGTCCGAAGGTTTTCTGGGATTTGCCCGGGCATGGAGATCAGAGGTTCGAATGCCGGGCGGCGGGAGCGTGAAGCACCGCGCGCAAACGAAGGACCTCGTCCAGGACGCGCTGAGCCACTTCGCTCTTGGGCATTTTGGGAAGAGCAAGATCCCGGCCGTCACGGGAGAAGAGCGTGACCACATTTGTGTCCGAGTCGAAGCCTGCGCCTTCGGCGGTAACATCGTTGGCCACCATCAAATCAGCATTCTTGGAAACCAGCTTTTTCCGCGCATTCTCCGCCACTTGATCCGTTTCCGCCGCGAAACCGACGACAATCGTGTGGCCCTTGCGCGTTGCCACTTCCGCGAGAATGTCGGCGGTCGGTTCAAGAGAAATAGCCAGCGGCGTATTGCTTTTCTTGATTTTCTCCGCCCGAAGCTCAGCGGGCCGGTAGTCCGCGACGGCTGCTGCAAGGACCGCAATCGAAGCCTCGGAAAAACGCTCCCCGACAGCCCGACGCATTTCTTCCGCTGTGCGCACGTCTACACGTTCCACCCCTGCGGGAGTTTCCAGAGTCACCGGTCCGCTGATCAAAATCACTTTCGCGCCGCGCTTCGCGGCCGCCTCGGCAACCGCGTAGCCCATCTTGCCTGACGAGCGATTGGTGATGTAGCGAACCGGATCGAGGTCTTCGCGAGTAGGACCGGCGGAAACGAGAACAGTTTCCCCTTCCAGGTCCCGTAGCGCCTTAGCGACTTCGTGAACCGCGCCAAGAATGTCTTCCAGGCCTGCAAGACGGCCCGGCCCGGTCATACCACAGGCAAGGTAGCCCTCATCCGGTTCGACGATTTTCACGCCGCGCGCCCGCAGCGTTCTCACATTTTCCTGAGTGGCGGCGTGATTCCACATGTTCACATTCATGGCCGGCGCGATCACCATCGGAGCGGTACAGGCCAGGTACAGGGTAGTGAGGAAATCGTCGGCAACGCCGCGCGCGAAATTCGCAACGATATCCGCCGTAGCCGGAGCCACCAAAAGAAGGTCCGTGCGCTGCGCCACGGCAATGTGTTCAATGGCGCTTTCGAGATTGGCACCTCCGCCGGAGGAATCCCCGAAAAGGTCGGTAATTACTTTTTGTCCGCTCAGTGCGGCGAAGGTAAGGGGGGTTACGAATTCCCGGGCGGCGCGCGTCATCACTACCGAGACGCTGTGGCCCTCTTGTTGCAAGCGACGCACAAGTTCTGCGGCCTTGTACGCCGCGACCCCGCCGGTGACCCCCAATGTGATTCGCATTTCTGCCTTCCGCTGCTACTTCTTTCGCCTGTTGCCGTCCTTGTCTTGGTCGACCGACGTTGCCTCGGGAACATCAAATTCGAGCAAACCCTGCTCCAATTCCTCGCAAGCGACTCGCGTGGGTTTCTGTGTCCTGGGGTTTTCAATCAACGGAGGCGCACCCGCCATAATCTGCCGCGCGCGCCTGGCTGCAAGCACCACGTAGGCAAACTGGCTCTCCGGAGCTTTCGTCTGCACGGTCATCAATTCTTTCCTCCAAACGATGCCAGAAGTTTCTGTACTCGGTCCCGGCGGCGCGTGCTGCTGCAGCGCAAAGCTGTCAAAATCGCCTGCGCCTCGCGTCCCGCGCGCTCCACGTCGTCATTTACCACACAGAAATCATAATACTTGCCAAAAGCCGCTATTTCATCCCGTGCCTTGGCCAGCCGCCGGGCAATCTCTTCATCGGAATCCTGCCCGCGGCTGCGCAGCCGGCGCTCCAGCTCTTCCCGCGAAGGCGGTAAGATGAAGATCGCCACCGATTCGGGAAGCTTTTCCTTGACCTGCGCCGCTCCCTGAACGTCGATCTCCAGCACGAGGTCGAGCCCTCGTTTGCGCGATTCCTCCAGCCACTTCTTCGGCGTCCCGTAGGAATACTTTCCAAAAACTCGGGCGTATTCGAAGAAATCGCCCTGCGCCACCATGCGATCGAACTCCGCCTCTGAAACAAAATCATAGCATTTCCCGCTCGCCTCAGTCGTGCGGCGCGGCCTGGTAGTACAGGAGATCGAAGGCATAGTGCCCGGAAGCTCGAGAATCTTTTGCACCAAGGTGGATTTTCCGGAGCCCGAAGGCCCCGAAACAATCAACACCAGCGGCACGCTGCCTGTCTCCGCACTCATTCGATGTTTTGTACCTGTTCGCGCAGTTTTTCGATCTCCGCCTTGATCTCCAGGGCCAATCCGGTAATCGCCAGGGCTTCGCTTTCCACTCCGGGCGTCTTCGAAAGCATCGTGTTGGCCTCGCGATGCATTTCCTGCAGCAGAAAATCCAGCTTCTTGCCGAGCTCGCCCGCGCCATCCAGTAACTTCCGGAACTGCTGCAGGTGGCTGCGCAGACGGTCCAATTCTTCACTGATATCGCTGCGTTCGGCTAGCAGAGCCGCCTCCTGCGCCAGACGCGCCTGATCGATAGTTGTTCCGCCGAGCAACTCCTTGAGACGCGTTTCGAGGCGCCGCGCAAAGGCCGGACGCAGGGAGGCGGCTAGCCCGCTCACCTGTTCAACCTGCCCTGCGATGCGCGCCAAACGGTCGCGTAGTTCGGCGACGAGATGCTTGCCTTCCGCTCGGCGCATCTCATCCAGTTTGGAGAGGGCTTCGCGCAGGCAGACTTCGAGCGCCTTCCCAAGCTTTTCCTGGTCGTCCGCGTCCTCCGGGACGGCTCCGTTGACACCGGCGATCACACCCGGAAGGCGCAGCAAGGAGACCAAGTCCATTTTTCCAGCCGCCCTCGTTCCACGCATGAGCGACTCCGCTGCGCGCAGATACGCCTGCGCCAGTTCCTTGTTGACCTGCACGGGCGCCGCCGTTCCCGGTTCCGCGTTGACGTAGATTTCCAGATGACCACGGTGAATGCGGTCGCGCACAATTTGGCGCAATCGCAAATCATAGAGTTCAAAGCCTTCCGGCAGACGCATCTTCAAATCAAGAAACCTGTGGTTGACGCTTTTGACCGTAACACGCACGGCCCAGCCATGCTTCTCCAGCCGCGCCTGGGCGTAGCCGGTCATGGACAGGCATTCGGGATGCTTCGCACTGGTTGTACGCTTTTCGCTCATGAGGGATTGTGGGGGGACTCCAGGTTGGCGGGCGTCGCTTGTGCGGGGGTAAGCATGTCGTCATCGGCAAACTGCAGGTCGTACAGCCGGGCGTAGGTTCCGCCGCGGGCGATCAATTCATTGTGCGTGCCGCTTTCGCGAATCTGGCCGTCCTCCAGCACGAGGATTTTGTCGGCCCGTCGGATGGTCGCGAGGCGGTGCGCAATGACAAATGTGGTTCGCCCCACCATCAAATTCGCGAGGGCTTTTTGCACGTAGAGCTCGGATTCCGCGTCAAGCTCCGAAGTGGCTTCGTCGAGAATAAGAATTGGCGAATCCTTCAAAATGGCCCGTGCGATAGCGATTCGTTGGCGTTGCCCGCCGCTCAACCGCGTGCCGCGCTCTCCAATGACGGTATTGTAGCCGTTTGGCAGGGCAAGAATGAAATCCTCGGCCAGGGCGGCTTGCGCGGCGGCAATGACTTTTTCTTTGGGGACGTCGGTGAGCCCATAGCAGATGTTGTTCCACACAGTATCGTGGAACAGGATATTTTCTTGTGTAACCATCGAAATTTGTGAGCGCAGCGAGCGCAGCGTGACCGAGCGAATATCAATTCCGTCTATGCGAATCACTCCCGAGCTGACTTCGTAAAACCTGGGAATCAGATTGACAAGAGTAGTTTTTCCAGCGCCGCTCGACCCGACTATCGCTATGACCTCGCCTTTCGCGGTATAGAAATCGATCTCGCACAAGACCGGTGCAGAATCGTAGGAAAAACTGATGTTTTCTAACCGGATCTCGCGCGAAAATGCGGGGAGAGATGTGGCGCCGGGGGCATCTTGCTCCTCCGCTAAATCCAGATAAGCAAATACCTGAGCTGTCGCTCCCTGCGCTTGCTGGAACTGCTGGTAAACCGCGCCTGTGCGTTTAATGGGTTCGTAGGCTTTGAAAAGCGTGTACACGAAGGTGATGAACATGGGCACGGTCATAAGGTTGAGCCGGATGCGATCCCGCGCGTACAACAGCAGAAGATAGATGACGATCGGCTGGAGCATGTCCATCAGAGGGGAGGTTACGACTTGGGCGCGGACCCAACGCATCGTTTCCCGCAACAAGCGCCGGGCAGCCGTCATGAACTTTGAAATCTCGAAATCCTCCATACCGAAGGCCTTGACGATTCGGTTGCCGCCGACGGTTTCTTGCAAAATCTGAGTAAGTTCCCCAAGCCGAGTCTGACTGGACTCCACCGACCTGCGAATGCGCCGGCCCAGCTTGCCGATGGGCCAGACGATCATCGGAAGAAAGACGGCACAAGCAAGAGTCATTCTCCAATCGATCTTGAGAAGAATCGCGAGGAACACAGGGAAAAGAAAAACCTGGCGAAATAATTCGGCGAGATACTCCGAAATGGCCAGGCGCGTCCGCTCCACGTCATTAATCACGGCGGAATAAACGCGGCCCGCAGAATGGTGCTGAAAGAATCCAATGGGCTGCCGGATAATCTTTTTGTAGACCGCGTTGCGCAAATCCATGATCGCGCGGTGGCCGATATATTGAATTATGGAGGTGCCTGCAAATTCGCTGAAAGACTTAACCGCGAAGAGCACGAGTAGCGAGAAAGCGACAATCGTCAATACATTGTGAATGCTGTGTGGGAAGAAGTGATTGAGATAGACGGGCCGGCGCAGGAGAGGAACTTCAAGCGCCACGTTGGAATCCGCGCTGGCCGGATTCAGGACTCTCCCGAAGATTGGCGCGATGAGCAGAATGACGGCCCCCTCGCCCGCGGCCATGATCGCCAGCAGAACGATCCCGATCACCATGCCGACCCAATAGGGCCGTACATAGGCAAGCAGCCGCTTCAATTGTGGTGAGAACAAGCGGGCCACGCTCGAGCATCTCCTCGAACAACACCTGTAACGCTATTCGCCGCGTCGCGGCATGTCAAGTTTGCCAAACCGCGCGCTCGTGAAATGATGAACGCCGCACGGCGGCTACTTTTCGATGTCACGGTGAACAACTTTCGCCGAATAGCCGCGCTTTTCCAGCGCCTTCTGCACTGATTCGGCAAGCATCACGGAACGGTGTTTCCCCCCCGTACAGCCGAAAGCAATGGTCAAATAACTCTTTCCTTCTCGAATGTAATGGGGAATCAAATAGGTCAGCAGGCTTTCGATCCGGCGCAAGAATTCGCCGGTTTGCGGGAAGGAGCGGATGTATTCGCGGACTTTTGGGTCCGTGCCGTTGTACGGGCGCAGGCGCGGAACAAAATGCGGATTGGGCAGAAAGCGCACATCAAACACCAGATCCGCATCGGACGGCACGCCGTAGCGATAGCCGAAGCTGACCACCGATACCAGCAGCGGGCGCGTGTCGGGATTCTTGAAGCGGGTGGTAACAAAATGACGAAGCTCGTGTACGTTGAACTGCGTGGAATCGATGACCACATCAGCCAACTTTCGTATCGGCTCCATCAGCGCGCGTTCATGACTCAAACTTTCGCGCACGGAGTAATTCTTTCCGAGCGGATGCGGCCGTCGCGTCTCGCTGTAACGCCTAAGCAAGGCGTCCTCGGTCGCTTCGATGAAGACCAGCGTGATGGGATGATCTCGTTTGAGATGTTTCAGCAGGGGGGGCAACTTTTCCAATTGCAAGCCCTCGCGCGCATCCACAAGCAGTGCCGCCCGCGCAAAGTCGCCTTCGCCGGCCGCATGAAGTTCCGCAAAGATAGGGATGAGATCAACGGGAAGGTTGTCCACGCAATAGAAGCCCATGTCCTCGAAAGCGCGAAGCACGGTGCTTTTTCCAGAGCCCGAGAGACCGGTAAGGATGACGAGTTGGCGGCTGTCCCGTCTGGTTCGCGTGGGCGGCTTCACAGGCGAGCGGCTCAGCTTTTTACACGACGCTGATGAGTGCTGGGGATGCGCATATCCTCGCGGTATTTAGCCACCGTGCGCCGCGTGACGTGGATTCCGGCGTCATCCAGCTTCTTGGCGATTTGCTCGTCGGTAAGCGGCTTCGAGGAGTCCTCTTCCTCGATCATTTTCTTGACCAGCCGCTTCAACGTCAGCAGCGACATGCCCCCGCCTTCCGGCCCGTTCACGGATTCGCTGAAGAACGAGCGAAGCTCGAGAACGCCTTGTGGCGTGTGCGCGTATTTGCTGGCTACGGCGCGGCTTACCGTGGAGGGGTGCACGCCGACTTCCTCCGCCACTTCCTTGATCATCATGGGCTTAAGCGCATCAGGCCCTTGATCCAGAAACTCGCCTTGTCTCGCAATAATGGACTGGCACACGCGCAGAATGGTGTGCTTGCGCTGCTCGATGTTTTTCATCAGCTGCACGGCGGCGGTAAAGCGTTCCTTGACGTAGTTGCGCACGTCACGGTCGGCGGCATCCTTGACCAGCAGGCGGCGATAGGTCGGACTTAGGCGCAGCTGCGGCATGTCGTCTTCGTTAAGGTACGCCTGCCATTGGCCATCCGCTTTGCGGAAGTACACATCCGGCTCGACCAGCCGCGGTTCCGTCTTGTTGTAGCGCAGCCCAGGACGGGGATCCAGTTTCTTAATGACGTCGATCGCGCGCTTGACCACTTCCAGCGGACGGTTCAGCGCTCGCGCAATTTCTTTGAGTTGGTTGGATTGCACTTGCTTGAGATGTTCGGAAACAATCTGCTGTGCCAGAGTGTTCTGGGGATCGAATGCTTTCAATTGCAGCAACAGGCACTCGCGCAAATCGCGCGCGCCCACCCCGATAGGATCGAATTCCTGAACCACCGCCAGCGCGTCGTCCAGGTCGTCCTGGGAGTATTTTCCGTTTTCCGTGAGCTCTTCGGGCGAGGCCGTCAGATAGCCGTTCTCATCTAGGTTGCCGATGATGTTTTCCGTGACTTGGCGCACCGAGTCGGAGCAGATCGTGACGCTCAATTGCCACTGAAGATGATCGGTCAGACCGGTTGGCGAAGAAAGGAACTTTTCGAACGAGGGCCTCTCGGAGACCTCGCGTTCCTGCGACTGACCTCCGTCTCCGCCGGTATCGAGGTATTGGTTAAAGAAGGTGCCGACGTCAAACTCGTCGAAAGGGTTCGGTTCCGGCTTCTCCGGAACCTTCTCGGTTTCTTCCTTCAAGAAATTCTCGTCGCTGTAGTTGTCAGCCTGCGTGGGCTCTTCGCTCTGCTCCTCGAGCACCGGGTTGGCGATCATCTCCTGATTGATCATTTCCTTCAGCTCGAGACGATTCAGCGCCAGCACACTGACCATCTGGACGAGGCCGGGCGTCAGAATCTGCTTCTGCGCCACCTTGAGGTTGAGTTTGAGTCCCTGCCAAGCCATTTACGCCTTCGTTCCTCGCTCGCTGACTTCAGTTGAGCCGGAAATGATCGCCGAGGTACACGCGCCGGACTTCGGGATCGGCGCTGAGCTGTTCGGGGCGGCCTTTCCCGAATATTTTGCCACTTTTCAGGATGTATGCGTGATCCGTGACGCTAAGAGTTTCGCGGACGTTATGGTCAGTAATCAGCACGCCAATCCCCGACTTAGCCAAATCTCGGATAATTTCCTGGAGGTCCTTTACCGTGAGCGGGTCGATCCCGGAAAACGGTTCGTCAAGAAGAATAAAAGAAGGCTGCAGCGTGAGCGAACGGGCAATCTCGAGCCGGCGGCGTTCCCCGCCCGACAGTGTATAGGCTTTACTCGTCCTGACCGTTTCCAGCCCCATTTGCACGAGCAGTTCCTCCAGTCGATCGCGCTGCTGCTCCGGCGTAAGCGGGAGGGTCTCCAGCACTGCGAGCAAATTCTCTTCACTAGTAAGTTGCCGAAATACCGAGGGTTCCTGAGGAAGATAGCTGATTCCACTGCGAGCCCTAAGATACATGGGCAAGTCGGTGATTTCGTCGCCGTTCAGCAGCACGCGGCCGGAGTCTGGCCGGGCGAGACCGACGAGAATGTAGAACGTTGTCGTCTTTCCTGCGCCGTTCGGGCCGAGTAACCCGACGACTTCACCCTGACCAATCTCCAGTTCGACGTCGTCAACGACTTTGCGGCCACGGTAAGACTTGCTTAACTCGAGGGCCTGAAGCTTCAGCATACCTCGTCATTTCTCGACCCGGTGCTTCGTCAACGTCCGCGAACCTTTTTCTGAGTCCACGATGATCGTATCATCCGCTAAAAAGAAGGTCAATTGACGGCCACTTGTGGTTCCTTCCGAAGCGTCAAAAATCGTGGGATTTCCGCCGGTCATAACGAATTTCCCGTCGGCCGCGGAGTATTCCGCGCGCTCTGCGGTGGCTGTCCTGGTGCCCTGCACCACAATCACGCCGCCGGTAGCGACGGCGCTGCTGATTTGTTGCGCACCTGCCGGCGCAGTCGCCGAAGCTGCTCCGCCAGGAGCCGCAGCGCCTTTTTCGCTACGCGTGAAATACAGGTCCATTTGCGGCGCTCGTATTTCTTGCTCGGCCGATTGCGCCACCACGTTCTTTCCCAGGTGCGCCCGGTTTTCCACCTCGTTATAAGTCAGGGTGCCGGCGGTAATGTGCCAGAGCTTGACCTTATTGGGCGCTCGCTGTTGAACCGTCAACGCTCGGGCCGGAGTTACTCCCGGTCCCGGGCTCTGCGGAAATACCGCGCGAACGTTTCCCGAAGCATTCAGGGTCTTCGCATCGCGCAGCAATTCGATCGACTCCGCTTCCAACACCGAATCGCCCTGCCACAACCTCGCGTGGCCCGTATAAAGGGCCCTGCCGGTCTTGGAGTTTGCGCGTAGCGTATCCGCAGAGATGTGTGCCGGCGTCGCTGCTAGTTGCGGGCTGGTGGAGTTCATCGCAAAGTCGCTTGACTGCACGCCGCCGTCCGCGCGGATCTCTCCCGAGCTTTGCACAAAGGTAATGCGTGGCGCCCGCGTTTCCGTGGTCGCATCACGCGCGAGCGCGTTGCCCGTCAGCGTAGCCGTCTGCGCGGACCGGACAAACACAACGCGGTCCCCCTGGGCCTTTCGGTCACCTTCTTTTAGCCTTACGTCTCCTTGCAATTCGATTTGCGACCAGTCGCCATTCCCGAGCAACTGTGCCCTTCCATTCTGAGCCGTTGCCGTCTCGACCGGCTTGCCTGGCAACGCTCGATCCGTTAGCACGTTGCCCGAAGCAACTAGTTGATTTGCTCTCCCGCTGGCGTCGAAGGTGAGCTGCAGCTTGTCGGCCGTCAGTTTTGTTTGCACCGGCCCCGCTTCTGCTGGAGATGCTGACGTAGCGGGCGGTGGCACAGTGTCGGTCCATTCCAATGTGCCCCTCGCCAATGTTTCTGCCCGTTCCGGAACGCTGCTCTCACCCTTCTTTCGCTCGGCAAACTCCACAAGCAGCGCATTGGTTTCGAGTGTTCTCGATTCCCTGGTTTTTCCCTTCCTTGACCTCAACTGCACGTCCCCCTGGAGATTCAGGTCTTTCGGCTGATTCAGCTGCGGCCGCAGGTCCATAGAAGCATGGTCAGCGCTGAAATCATCGGCATCCTTTCCGTTCTCCCGGGAACCCTTGACACCGCCTGCGGCCTCCATTCTTGCCAGCCATCCCTCGGAGGTGAAACTGACCGTAAACGTTTTACCGCTCAAATGCATCTCGTCATCCTTCTCATGAGACTCCAACTCGGGTTCTTTTCCGTCATCACCAGCAGTGGCTACCAGCCTTTCCGCGCGGAATGTTTTGTCGAGGGACAGCCTGATTTCCCCTGCATGCAGCCGCGCGCTCGCGGTCCGCGCCTCTACCTGCCCGCGAAGATGCATCACCCTGGAGTCGCGTTCGAAATCCGCGCTGCTCGCTTTTACACGGACGGGCTCACGGACAGTCATCCCCGGAGTCTTGCTCTTTTGCGTGGCGTTGCCAGGGACCAGCAGGAAACTGACGTCTCGCAGCAGCCGCACCGCCCCTTCTTCCGACCGGTACTCCACGCCAACCGCTTGTCCTTGCCCGTTGGGAAAAACGAATTTCACCGGCTGGTCGGACTTTGCAATTCCGGTCTCGCGATTGAAGGTGACCCCGCGCGTCTCGACACGGACTTTTTCAGCGGCCGTTCCGCGGTTTTTTTGCACCCGTTCGGCATCCTCGGCGCTTTCCAGGTCGAGCTGAACCTCGCCGCTGCACACGATGCTTTGCCCGTCTTTTTCGTACTCGCAACGATGCGTGTGTATGACGTCGTGCCGCGCTCCGGTCTTTCCGAAAATGGTGATTTTGACGTCTTCCAGCAGGCTGGCGCCGTTGTCCCTAAAGTTTGTCGCTTTTGACGCCTCGACCGTGAAAATGTTTTGCGCGCCGAGCCCTTTGGAAAAAGTAAGTTTGCTCTCCTGGCGGGTCACACCGGCGGGCGTCGGCGGCGGCGCCTTCTCCCTTTCGCGATGCGCCACCCACTTGCGGTCCAGGTACACCCCCAACGTAAGCAGTGCCAGCAAGCCTGCCGTGGCGGCCGACCAACGCGCATACCTGGCCGCTTCGCTTCTCTTCATGCTTTCAGTTAAGCAAAATTTCGGAGTGCTGTATACCAAGCCCATCCGGCGCGACTGCCGCTGGAGCGGCACGCGCAAGTGGCGGATTTTACGCTCTGCTTGCCTTCATTTCCGACGCCGGCACTGGCCGGTAGCTGGAGCACCGGCAATCGGGATAATTGCACTTGGCTAGGCCGGTTCTCTTCCGTTGAAAAATTCCCGCATGGATGCTCTTGCCGTGACCGCATTTACACGGCTTGATCGAAGTCTGGGCACGCTTCATAGCGCCAAGATTCCTTTCTTGTAGTCGCGTGGCGAGCCGGGAACGGGCAGCATTGTACTGCGAGCCCGATCCGGCGTCCCGCCGAATTTGGTCGGTAGGAATCCAGCGCGTAGAGAAGGTGAGTCGTCGAGCGAAGAGGAATTATCCCGCGGATTCCGCAGTTGCGGTATTGGGCAGGATTCCTATATTGGCGGCCGCCACGCTGTCGCGGCGGGTGTTTTTCACCAGATACATGGCTTCGTCCGCGAGGTGGAGCAAGCCTTCTTTGGTGCGCGAGTCGACGGGATAAGAAGCGACGCCTAGGCTGGGCGTCAGACGGATCTTCAGCCCTTCTTTTTCCAGCCAGACGCCCTCGCGGATCAGTTTGTGCAAGCGGCGCGCGACATTGAGCGCATTTTCCTTGGAAGTTTGCGGCAGCAAGAGCACAAATTCGTCTCCTCCGTAGCGAAACGCAAAATCAATCAATCGGCAGTGGGCCTTCAAGGCGTTCCCGATTTCCGCTAGCAAGCGCGATCCTACCAAGTGCCCATGGGTATCGTTCACCATCTTGAAATGGTCCAGGTCGATGAACACCAGCGAAAACTCGTAGTTGTACCGTTGCGAGCGATAAATCTCCGTCTCCAGGATGAAGCTCATATGCCGCGCGTTGTACAGCGTCGTGCAATCATCCCGGATGGTCAGGTCGTGAATTTTCTTGACGTGGCGAGCGTTTTCCAACGCGATGGCGGCGAAATCCGAGAGCGCTTCGAGCAGTTTCAGGTCCCGCGGATCGAACCCGCGCGGCCCGACGCAATTGATCAGCTCGATTACGCCCAGGCAGGTGTCCCGAAAACGAACCGGCACGGCAACGATGGACTGCGTCTCGGTCTTGGTCTTTTCGTCAACTTTGGAGAAGAACCGCGTGTCTTTGGAGGTATCGGGCACAACGACCGTCTCGCCGTGCTGCGCCACCCAGCCGGCAATGCCTTGACCTATTTTGATGCGTACATCTCGCAGCGCTTGCGACGCCTTCCCAACCGCCAGCTCGAAATACAGTTCCTGTTTTTCTTCATCCAAAAGCAGTAATGACCAGTTATCCGGACGCAGGAATTCGTCGATCTTCTCCATGATTGTCCGGAGAACCTGGTCGAGCTGTAGTGAGGACGTGAGCGCCTTCCCCAATTCTTGGAAGACCGCTACTTCCCCTTTTTCGCGTTCAGACGACGTTGCAACGTTCCGTCGCCTTTCTACCGCCGGAAACTGTTTTACTTCTTCCACGCGTCGGTGCGCCCTGCCCTTTGTGGTTTTACAACCCTTCCTTGTTTTCGCCTCCTACACACTTACCGTACCCCGGCCGACAAAGCCAGTTCAGATCCTAAAAACGCATGTCAAGCCCGTCCGCGCCTGAAGGGGACGAATCCACATCAGTATAGGCCCCTGCTAAAAAAGGACGCAATACGCTTGTGGTACAGGAGTTGCCATCTCGCCATCTTCGCACGGGTAAATTCCAGGTCTCGGTTTCCACAACCGCCCAACTCCTTCATTTGACAGCACCTTCCCGCCCCGCCTATAGTCCGTCAGGGGCTCTTGCGCTGGTCCCGCCGCACGCCCACTTTCTTGTGAGGAACAGATCGTTTCTATGGCCAGGGGAAAATTCGGTGAACGCCTAAAGCGCGAGCGGGAGCTCCGTGAAGTCTCCTTGGATGAGCTAAGCAAGGCCACGCGCATCAGCAACCGCTTCCTCCAGGCTTTGGAAAACGAAGAATGGGGAAAACTCCCCGGCGGCGTCTTTGGTCATGGCTTCGTGCGCAGTATTGCGCGCTATCTCGGCCTCGCCGAAGAGGCACTGCTCGGCGAATACGACTCGGCCCGCGCCGAGAATCTACCCTCCCCTCCCAAGCCGCCCGAGCCGCTTCCGTCTCCTCCCAAGTGGATTCCCGCGGCGGCCGTTTTGGGGAGCCTCCTGCTGCTCGTTTTAATTCTCTATGCGGTTTGGTACGGATGGCACCGTATCGATGCTCACCGCGCTCCGACGCAATCTGGGTCCGCCATGGCGGCTTCCGCCGATATACCCCTGGAACTCTCGCTTTCCGCCTCTTCGGCGACGCATGTTCGGGTCATTGCCGATGATCACGTCCTTTTGGACGCCGGTGTGTACGCCGGCGAAACCTTGCATTTCGTCGCGAAACGGCAGTTTGACGTCAGCGCGACGAACTCCGCGGCCGTATTGCTGCAATTGAACGGCAAACCAATGGCGCCCCTCAGTTCGCCGGGAACGTTCGGTAGAATGGTATATACCCACAAGGACTTGAGGCAGATAAACGGTGGAGACTCTAAGCCCTGAGGTTGTGGAAGACCTTCGGCACGGGCGCGCCACGCGAGAGCGCAAACTTGCGGTTTGCACAGGCGGCGCACATCTCGAGCCTAGCGATCGCGCAGAGATTCTTGCGGTCCTCGCCGGCGACCCTGACGAAATGATCGCCAATCGCGCCAGTGAGGCCATCCTCTCCGTACCCGCGGAGTCTTTTGTCCAGGCTATCAAGCGGGAAAACGCTTTGCCTGCTCTTTTTGCCTATGCCTCGCGGAATCTGGCCGACAAGCCCGGAATCTGTGACGCGCTGGTCGAGAACAAGAATTGTCCTGCCGAGCATCTTGTTCATCTCGCGCGCCATCTTTCAAGTGTTGCGACCCAGGCGCTGATCGAGGACCTCGACCGCGTTAGCGCATCTCCCGCGCTCGCCGCGGCTCTCGAGCATTCCCCCTCGCTGACCCCCGAACAGAAAAATCAGCTTCGCGAACTTCACCTGCCTGGCCATCCGACCGACGAAGCTGCCCTAGCCGACGCCGCTGTCGCCGCGGAACCCGACGCCGAGCGCCGGCAAACCCTGATCCAGCGCATCGCCAAAATGACGGTGGCCCAGCGCGTGCAATATGCCATTAAAGGCGGTTCCGACGCGCGGCGCACGCTCATCCGCGACGCCAACAAGGTCGTCCAGCGGGCCGTCTTGCAGTCCCCACGCTTGACCGATCAGGAAGTCGAAGCTTTCGCGTCCATGTCCAGCCTCACCGACGAAGTTCTTCGGCTGATTGCAGGCAATCGCACGTTTCGCAAAAACTATGTAGTTGTGCGCAATCTCATCAACAATCCCAAGACTCCCTTGGACGTCACCCTGCACATGTTGCCTATGCTGAATCCTCAAGACCTCAAGCGTCTTACAACCAACAAGAATGTTCCCGAAACGCTGCGCACAACGGCCACCAAGCTTCAGCGCACGCGAGCCGAACAGAAGAAGTAATTCGTCCTCCATTTTTGCCGGGAAACTCCCAGGCGTTTTTCTTGCAGCCTCGGAGGTCCACCGCCGCACTCCGGTTCCCTCCCCAACCTCCATCCGAGTAGCCTCGAGCATCCTCTTCGGCCTACAATCGGAAAGCAATCAGGAGGTTTTCAAGTGCCTCTCTTCCGGCAGCTGCGCTCTCCCAGCTTCGTTTTTGTCGCGTCGCTCGTTTTTCTGTTCGCCATTGCTGTCAGTTCGTTCCCCGTAAACACCGCAAGCGGGGAGGAAAAGAAATCCACCGATCCCTGGCCCGCTTCGCAGACGATCGAGCCTGCCCAGCTCGCCAAAATGCTTACCGACAAATATTCGTCGGTTCCTACGGTGGTTTTTGTGGGCTTTCGTTCCCTTTATGTTGGCGGGCACGTGCCCGACGCAGCTTTCCACGGCACCGCCTCTACCGAACAGGGTCTTGCGGAATTAAAGGCCTGGGCGGCCACGGTACCGCGCTCAACCGATCTCGTCATCTACTGCGGCTGCTGTCCATTCGATAAGTGCCCCAACATTCGCCCGGCATACACTGCCCTTACCGGTATGGGCTTCAAGAAACTCCGCGTGCTGGCCATCCCCACGAGTTTCGCCGTCGATTGGGCCGGCAAGGGCTACCCCATGCAGAAGGGCATGCAGTAGGCGAATCTTCGATCAAGGTTTACGCGTTGCTTGCTAAACCGCGAGCTTCGGATGCTGGAGATGAAATCCCGTAGCCTCCTGGTACGCCCGGGCAAACGCCAGCAACCCGGCTTCGCCATACAGCTTCCCGAGGAACGTCAAGCTTGTTGGCGTTCCGGGGCCGCCGGCATTTTGAAAATCGCTGGGATCCTCAGACGGCGGCTTCGGCGCGTCCTCTCCGCGCAACCCATTCGGCAGAATAACCGATGGGTGGCCCGTCAGGTTCGTGATCACCAGTTGCGAGCCTCCGTTCGTCGGCGCCACAATCACGTCCAGGTCTTCGAACACTTTCGACATCGCTTCCATTAACAGCTTTCGCGCACGCGCCGCCTGGATGTACTCCACCGCGGGGATGAACCGCGCCGCGCGAAACGTGTTCGGCCAGTCGTAGTCTTTCTGGGAAGTCAGAAGCTTGTCTCTTCCCGTGCGGGTCAGTTCGTCAAACGCCGCCGCCGCCTCCGCCGTCAGCATCACCGTAATCGCGCTGTACGGAAATTTCGGCAGCTCTACGGGAACCAAGTTCACCCCCATCTCGCGCAGTTTCACGAGGGCCGCGTCACCATATTTTCGGTCGTACTCCCCGCGGGCCCGCGCGAATTCTCGCCGCTTCTTTTGTTCTTCGCGCTTCTTCTGCTCTTCGGGTGTCTTCGCCGGCTCCTCCTTCTCTTCTTGCGGCGGCTCGGGCTTTCGTTCGAAATCTGCCTTCAAATACCCGACGCGCAACTTCCGCCAATCCAGATTTGCATCCCAGTTAAAGGCTGCCGGCTGCACCGTGCGATCCTTCCCGTCTCTGCCGTAAATCGCATCCAGCACCAGCGCGCAATCTTCCACCGTCCGGCAAATTGGTCCGAGCTTATCCATGCTCCAGGAAAGTGCCATCGCCCCTGTCCGCGGCACCAGCCCAAACGTTGGCCGCAGCCCCGTGCACCCGCAGCGCGTCGAAGGCGAAGAAATCGACCCCAGTGTCTCCGATCCGATGCTAAACGCCACGCACCCTGCCGCCGTAGCTGAGGCCGGCCCCGCCGACGACCCACTCGATCCCTGATTTGTGTTCCACGGATTCCGCGTCACCCCGCCAAACCACACGTCCCCCTGCGCCAGCGCTCCCAGCGTCAATTTCGCCACGAGCACCGCGCCGGCCTCGTCCAGGCGCTTCACCACCGTGGCGTCCTCGTCAATCGTCTGATTCTCGAATCCCCCCGCACCCCACGTTGTGCGATAACCCTTCGTCGCCAGCAAGTCTTTTGCTCCCCAGGGCAGCCCGTGCAGTGGCCCGCGGTATTTGCCCTCCGCAATTTCCGCATCCGCTTTCTTCGCCTGCACGAGCGCGCGCTCTTCGGTCAGCGTCACCACAAACTTCAGCGTCAGGTCATGTTTCTTCAGCCTCCGCAAATACATCTGCGTCAGCGCCAACGATGAAATCTTCTTGACCCGCACCAGTTCCCCTAGCTCCCTCGCGCTCGCAAACGCCAAGTCCTCGAGACTCTGGGGCGCTCCCGCCGCCACATTCGGCGCCTTTGAAATCCGCATTGCTTTCCGCTCGGTCTCGAACCTCATTCCTGGCAACACCGGGTCAAATACCAGCGCCGGGTCGACGGGATTCGGTATGTGCAGCTTGTAAATCTCTTCGTAGCCCTTGGCGTGATCGTTCAGGTCGGCGAGCATCATTTCCTTGCATTCATCGGCAATGGACACATCCGCGATGGCCGCGGCGTTATCGATCATCTCTTTCGTGATTTTCGTCGCGCCTTGTGTTTGCGCCTGCGCCCACAACACCCCCGGGAACAATGTTCCTGCCAAACCCATCCCCGAGCAGGTCTTCATGAAATTTCGCCGGTCCAGCATGTCCATCCTCCGCATTAGCCACTCTTGGGCGCGCGTAACATACCACATCGCGCGCCTCCCTAGCGCCTCATGGAAAACGCGGAGGCAACTCCTTCCCGCGATTGATGCGGTTGGCCGCTGCGTTCTTTTGCTCACCTGTGTGGAATCCCGTATCATGCCCTGGTCTTGAAAGGAGTGGCAATGAAACTCTTCGTAAAGCTCTTTGCATTTTTGTCTCTCTCGCTCTTTGTCTTCGCTTTCCCTCCGACGCCCGCTCGCGAACCCGGAGGCTCACCCGCCGGACAGGACACCGTCCTCAAGGCCGTCGACATCACTCCCAAACTTTTCCCCGAACACGTCTTTTTCCGCGGTCAAGTCGCTGTGGCGCAACTCCGCAACACCGGCGGCGTCCATTTTGCCGATGACTTCTACGTCCTGGCAGGTCTCGTCGACAGTTCCGGCTACTCCACGGGCATTAGGGAGAAATACCAAGGGTATTTGCTCACCGAGGTGAATCTGGAAATCGGGGGCCAGAGTCTGAAGCCCGGTGCTTACGGCTTCGGTTTTGCAGGTGGGAAATTCATCTTGATGGACCTCGCCGCCAATAACCTCATCGAAGCCGCCGGGCAACGCGACGCCGAAATGAAGCGCCCCGTCCCGCTTCAAGTCTTGGCCTCCTCCAACGCCGGCAGCGATCGCCTTTACGTGGGCCGCGATTACATCGAATTCCGCCGCAACAGCTGATTCGCTGCGCCCTCAAGCGACTCCTTTTGCAAAAAGAAAACCCGGGCTGATTGCTGAGCCCGGGTCTTGGTTCCCACATCCGTAAGGGCAGAGCTTCCTGCCGGCTAATCCTTGTCGTACTTCAGGCATTCCTCCAATTGCCGTAGCGCTTCATCGGTTGCCTTCAACGCCTCTACGCGATGTCCTCCAAAATCGTGCGCGGCGTGTTCCATATGTTCCTTGGCGCGGCGCAAGGAGGTGATCGCTTCGCGGATTTCCGGATGCGGCTCCGCGGGCGTGGCTGCCGCCGGGGTCGCCGGCAGCGCATTCGCTGCAGGAGCTGCCGGAACATTCGCCTTATGCGGCGCCGCAGGCGTCGAGGAAAAGAATGCAAAGGCTAGAAACAGGGATAGCACTGCCAGAAGACCGACGATTCTTACTTTCATGAACCACTCCTCCTTGTCCGATTTTTCGGCTCGGACCGCCGTGATTTGCCCCATTCCCCGTCGGCTTGACGTCGCCCATCACGACGCTGGAGAGCGACCGCCATGCTGCATGGAAGCGAACACGTTTCTCAGAAGGTGGGTTCCTGAGTTCTTCCTGTTTTAAGGCATCTTCAGTCGCGCCAAAGAGGATAATTTGCTCGATGCCGCGCAAAAGTGAATACCCTTGCCACCGTTCTCGCGCTTGCCAGGACGACAGAAAACGGCCGACAAGACCTAGGGGCAACCTAGGATTTGGAAATGGCCCTTTGATAAGAGCGCGTTATCGCGAAAAGGTAAATTGCCGTTGCCATGGGCGTGCTAGGCGGTATCGATTGCTTCCCGGGTACCTGGTTGCGCAGAGGACCGCGAGGCCGGCGTGGAATCCCGGCGACTTTTTCGGCGAGCACATCATTCCGCTCTCTTTGGCTACGCGGGCGCCAGCATCGTGCCGCCAGCTAAGCGGAGCAACAGATTCTGGCCTTTCCCACGCGCGCAAAGCCCAGGCGGTTTCCGCCTTTTACGTGCCGGAGCCGGGGCAGGATTCTGGTCGTGCTCTTTTGCCTTTGCGTCCCCTCCCGCCGCGTCATACCATAGCGCCCATCTCTTTCCCTACCATCCATCACAAGGAGACTTTTGTGCACATGCATAGCTTGAATTGGCTTGCCATCGTGGTAGCCGCCATTGCCTCCATGATTCTCGGCTTCGTCTGGTACTCGCCCTTGCTCTTCGCCAAGCCCTGGACCCGCGAGATGGGCTACGACCTGAACGACAAAGCCAAAATCGATGAAATGCGCAAGAACGCTGGCCCCGCGTACGGCGGC
>DATAIH010000075.1:0-7376 GCA_036262755.1 Candidatus Acidiferrum sp. | reverse complement strand
TTAGCCCAAAAGGAGCAGACCGAGGGAAGCTCATGCGGCGCAGGAGGTGATGGAAGCGCATGTCAGAGCGCAAGAGGCTCAGCGCCATGCTCCCTTACGTACGAAGATTCGATCAGACTGGGCTCGTTACTCGGCCTGACGCTCGAAGGCTCGGGGTCGCAGGGGGGCACTCGTCACCTACCGCTACTCTTGGAAGTTCTCCAGCAACCACACGTTGTTGTCAATGGCTTGGCCTGACACAGCCAAGTAACGACCGTTTGGGGAGGGTACACCGATAGTCCAGCCAATCAGGCGGAACCGCTGGTGCCAGATGACTTGAGCGCGACCTTCCAAGTCCACGTAGAGGAGCGTGGTCTCTATACCCCCAGCTGATGCAAACAGCCCCCTGCCGTCCGCTGCCCAGACCAAGCGCAAGAGGCTATCCCAACCTTTGACATTGACCTCGTGAGCTTCCCCACCAGCCAACGGCAGGATCTGGAGACGCGCTTCGCGCTGGGGCTGGGATTGTGCAAATCCGAAGGGCTGGGATTGCGCAAATGCGAGCTGCGAACCATCAGGCGATAGATCATAGCTATAGTCGGCGACCGGCTGCTTGAGGTTGACCCTGGTGATCGCCCGCCTCCTCTCTTGCACCGGGTCGAACGCCGAGAAGATGACTTGTTTTCGGTCTGGACTAAGCTCGCTAAAGACGCACAAAGCCGACGGAGACCGCGCACACATCAAGCGCTGGATGTCTCGTCCCTCGAGCACCAACTGCGGTGTTCCTCCCGAGGTTGGCACGCGCATGATGCGTACCGGGGTCCTGGGGCCGCGATAAGATAAGTACAGAATCCAGGAGGCATCCGGACTCACTACAGGCCAGTACTTATTGTCAGGGCCGGTGACGATCGTCTGGGCTGTGGTCTGATCCAACCCTTGTTTGTAGATGCCCCACCTATCGTTGCGATTGGACCAAAACACCACGGCTTTACTGTCCGGCATCCATGCGCTGGGATAATCAATGGACTCTTCCAGCGTCAAACGACGGGGGTTCATCAAGCGGCGACCTCCGGCTTCCAGTTCCCCAACGTAAACATGCGCCTGTGTGCTCTGTTTCGTAATCGCCAACTGCTTTCCGTCCGATGTTCCGCTAATGCTAGGTAGAAGGACTTCGGCCCAGTTCGTAATTTGTCCGGGTTTGCTTACGGGCACACCGGTCCTCGTGTCCACTCGGAGTTCCCAAAGATTGGCTTCGGAGCGACTTACGTCGGGTTCTGCCATTAAGTAAACGAAGCGACCACTCGGAAACCATAAAAACTTGATGTCGACGCGACACAGCCTCGGGTCGGATAGAATAAGGGCCGAATGACCTCCTTCCAGATCGCGACTCTCGATGGAGCATTCGAGTTTGTCAGGCGCGCGGTGATATCTCCCAAAGGCGATCCGCTTGCCATCCGGGGACCACGCCGTCCAAAAGAACCCGTCGTTTTCAGAACCGAACACAAATCTGCGCGGATCCCCTCCTTGTGCGCCCATCAACCAGATTTCGCGGTACTGATTCTGATTCGGCACGAAGCCGGTTCCGAACGCGATCACAGCGCCATCCGGCGACACAGAGAAAGCGGCGGCATCATCGCGGAGTTTACGCGGCGGCCCACCCAGGACGGAGATGACCCAGGTGCTCACGCGCACTCCGGCCTCGACTGCAGTGGCATGGAACTTCGTCCCGTCAGGGAACCATCCATTCGGCCACCAGGAGATAGCGTTGGGAACGGCTGGCCCTCCGGGTTGAGGAATGTTGACTGTCTCCCCGGTTTGAACAAGCTTCAGATGCATTCCCGTCCCGTCGCCATAGGCGAGGTACTTCCCATCCGGCGATATCGCTCCTATGGTCAGGGCGTTTTCGCTGGGATTGGCGGTGAGTCGTCGTTCCTTCAGTTGAGGCGCGGGCGGAGGGAGCGTGTGGATAGGAAACCAGGCGACGGATAGCCCAACGGCAACCACGGCCAATATGCCAGCCACGGCGAGCGCCCAGCGCCGACGTAGGAGCACCGCTTGTGGGTGGCCCTGGCAGGACGGGCACAGCATCCGCCGGTGAAGGGGCAGGCACAAGGCCCGCCCCCGCACGCGCCGAATCCGTGTCGCGCTTCAAGCGTTTCAGATCAGCACGCAACTCGGCCACTGTCTGGGAACGCAGATCGCGGTCCTTCTCCAACGCCTTGCTGACGATCCTTTCCAGTTCGGCTGGCAAGGCGCTGTTGAGTTGCACTGCTGAGGTGGGCGCCTTGTTCAAGATGGCCTCGAAAATGACGGCCGTTGTGGCGCCACTGAATGCCCGCTCGCCTGTGGCCATCTCGTACAGCACCGCCCCAAAGCTGAAGAGGTCAGTGCGTGAATCTACGTTTTCCCCGCGGGCTTGCTCGGGCGACATGTAGGCCACCGTGCCCAGGGCCGTGCCCGGGCTGGTGAGGTGTTCGGCGTCGATGGTTACCGTTGGCGCATCTTGTAGGGGCGCCATCTGGGGGAGCCCTTCAAGTGCAGGCACGAGCGGGGCCCCTGCGGTCGGCTGCGTCAACTTGGCCAACCCGAAATCCAGAATCTTCGCTTGCCCACGTGTGGTCACGAAAATGTTCGCGGGCTTGATGTCACGATGGATGATCCCCTTGGAGTGCGCGGCATCCAGGCCATCCGCAATCTGAATCGCCAGGTCCAGAAGCTGGTCAATCTTCAGCGGCCTACCTTCGACGACGCGTTTGAGAGTTTGCCCTTCGAGAAACTGCATGGCAATGAAGGGCTGGCCCTCGTGCTCGCCAATCTCGTAAATGGTGCAGATGTTGGGGTGGTCCAGGGCTGAGGCCGCTTGGGCTTCGCGCTGGAAGCGCTCCAGGGCCTGACGATCTTTGGCCAGCGCCTCGGGCAGAAACTTCAGGGCCAGGAATCGGCGAAGCTTGGTGTCCTCGGCCTTATAGACCACACCCATGCCGCCACCACCCAGCTTCTCGAGGATTCGGTAATGGGAAACTGTTTGGCCTATCGTGATCGTCGCCCCTGCTCTGCCCAAACGAGCCTATCGTACAAGAGTTAGAGCGAAGTTGACAGTGCCGAGCAGAATGGCAGGAGAAGACGTAATCACCGTAATCGCCACGTTACTGCGGCGCAAAATGGAAAGAAACATCCATATTGCGACGTTAGTCCTCCTTGCGCACGCCAGAAAATGACCCAGATTATATTGCAAAGTTGTCGGCGAGAGCACGCTCAGTCCCGATTAGTCCAGTGTGGGACCACGAACTAACTCAGGAAATCGCGCGGCTGACCAACAGTACGCCGCAAGCGGTCGAGAAGCGGGAATGGAAAAATGATCCTGCGGTTTATCGCGCCTTTAAGTCTTTTCTTAGAGGAGCGTTCGAGGGGGGCCTACCGCCCACTCATCGGCTGGAGCTGCTTGATGCGCGCCGAATCGCCACCGTTTCCGAGTTGGCAGTCAATCACGCACTCTCTGGCGGCCCGTGCGTAATCGTTGGCCGGGGTTCGCATTATTTTCTTCGCAATCGCAAGGACGTGTTTCGGGCGTTCCTCTATGCTTCTCGCACGTCTAAGATCCACAGACTGATCACCGCTGGAACATCCCAAGAAAAGGCAATAACAGCCGTTGACACGATTGACAGAGATCGCGCCGCGTTCGTCAAGAGATACCTTAAGCTGAATTGGCCAGAGCATTATCTCTATAACGCAATGTTTAACACAGAGATGGGTGATTCTTATGTTGCTGAAATGCTCGCTCACTGCGCTCAACAGGTCGCGAGCCAGTCATAGAAGATTTCAATTATCCGAATTCTCGTTAGCCACTCCCTCTGTCACCATTTTCTTCGAGACCCCATTTGCATCAGGTGAACTGAAGATCTTGACCAGTTTGAGTGCACAAGCTTCGCGTAGGTCTTTTCGTCTGAGATGGTTTGGAGGATTGGATTGTGCTCTCCCATCGAAAGGTCCCGTCAATTCGATAAACAAAAATGGCCGATGGTGTTGTGACGAGCATCGTAAGTGGCGGAGGCAGGTAAGCAAGGAATAGAGGAGGCGACTATGGAGAACGCTCGAGTCATCATCGTGGGTGGTGGTTTCGGAGGGGTGACCTTGGCCGAGCACCTCAATCGCCGTCTTACGCGAGAGGTGGAAGTGGTAGTCATCAGTAGTGAAAACCACATGGTCTTTACTCCGATGCTTGCCGAGGTTGCGGGCCGCTCCCTTTCCGGCCTCGACGTCGTGACCCCAGGCCGGCAGATCGCTCCCCGCGCCACCTGGTTAACGGCCTCAGTGACCAACGTCGATCTAAAGAGGAACGAGGTCGAGTACACCCGCCCGGATGGCAAGAACGCAACGCTTGCCTACACTCACCTGATTCTCGCCTGCGGCTCAGAGGTCAACCTCGATGTTGTTCCCGGCATGGCGGCCCATGCGTACACCCTCAGGACAGAGGGCGACGGCATGGTTTTGGGCAACGAAGTCATCGGACGATTTGAGCAGGCAGCTGTGGAGCCCGAAGAGGACGAGAGACAACGACTGTTGACGGTTGTCGTGGTCGGCGGCGGCTTCACGGGAGTGGAGGCCGCGGGTCATCTCTTCGACCTGATGCGGAATATCCAGCAGTTGTACCCGCAGTTAAAAGGCCATCGGCCGCGGATAGTGCTTCTGCAACGGGGCACAAGAATTGTCCCCGAATTTCAACACTCTTCCCTTTCGGAGTTTGCCCTGCGAAAACTCCTCCAGAATGGCCTTGACGTCAGACTCAACACGGAGGTGAAGGAGGTGACCGCACGATACGTCCGGCTGGGCACTGGAGAGCATATAGAGACGGGTCTAACCGTTTGTTCGGTCGGGACAGCACCGGTCGCCCTCATCAAGAAAATCGGTTTGCCGCTCGAGCGGGGCAGGTTAAAGACCGAGCCTGACATGCGCGTAACGGGCACGGCCAATGTGTGGGCGTTTGGCGACTGCGCGGCGGTTCGGAACGCCTGGAATGGAGAGATTTCTCCCCCTACGGCGCAGTTTGCGCTGCGCCAAGCCAAGCAACTGGCCGCCAACCTGCTTCGGGTCCTTAGCGGAGAGGCCACGAAGCCGTTCCATTTTCACCCGCAAGGACTTCTGGCTACTATCGGCCAGCACAACGGGGTGGCTGAAATCTACGGGCTGAAATTCTCCGGCCTGATCGCCTGGTTCCTCTGGAGAGCGGTCTACTTGATGAAGATCCCCACCATCGGGCGTAAGCTCAATGTGGTCATAGACTGGACCTGGGATATCTTCTTCAAGCCTAATCCGGTGCGGGTGCGCGCAACGCAACAGCAGCGATTTAAGCAGGCCCACTACGCTGCGGGCGACTTTGTTTTTCGCAAAGGTGAACCGGGCGGTGCCTTCTTTGTGGTCAAGGCGGGGACCGCCGGGCTGTACATTGATGGAGCTGCAGGCACGCCTCTTCTCACCTGGACGAAAGGAGACCATTTCGGGGAGGCGGCGATTCTTGAAGGCGCAGCGCACCTCACATACAGAGCATCGGTCAAGGCGGAGACCCCACTGGACTTGATCGTTATCGAGCCTGCGGATTTCACCGGCCTCGCTGAGTCGCTTGGAGCGCTGCAGAGAGAGCTGGAGCATTCGTTATTCGCGCGACAGGCCTACGAACACTTGACAACGCTTGCAGCAAGAAATCCTGCCGTACGGGCTCTCACCGTTGCCGATGTCATGACTCGTTCCGTCCAGACCTTGTCGCTCGATCTCGCCTTGGTCGATGCTGTCGCGAAGTTTCAGGGCGGGCACGTAGCGTTCCCAGTCGCCGATGGTGAAATCTTGAAGGGTTACTGCGGCCGTCGCGAGCTTTTCGCGGCGTTGGGCCGAGGTCTGCCGTTTCAGACACCCCTTCGCCATTTCATGCGGCAAGCTCCGCAAACAGTTATCGAGACCGACGCCGTGCTTGCTGCAAGTTTAGCCTTTCTTAGAACCGACATGGACATCATGCCGGTAGTTGCGGCCGATGGCAGCGGCAGACTCGTGGGGACCTACACTCCGCTCGATTCCGCCCACAGGATCGCGGGAATCGCAGGCCAGGACTTGGAATCTCGTTCTTCTGCCGCCGGCATTTGAAACCAACGCCCCATGGGTGTTTTCCGCCAACAGCACATTTTGCTAAACCGTTGTAGGGTCGGAGGGATTGTGTCTCCCTGCTACTTGGGCGGAAAACGCGCAATGCGTAGAAGTGAGTGTCACAACGCAACCTTCATCGAGCCCAGGAACTAGTGGAAGCGATCCACAAGCCGATTCAAAAATACGACTTGCCCTTTCAAGATACGCGCACGGGCTTCGCTCCGGTTAAACCAATCTGCACGGTCGACTTCAGGAAATTCCTCTTCGTGACCCAACTGTGGTAGCCATTCCATCGAAAACATGTTGCTTCGTACTTCTGCTGGCGAGCACGCTCCTTCGAATGCCCAAGCTGAGATTACTTTTCCACCCGACTGTTTAGTCTGACCCAGCGCTATGAATTCTCGATCCGCTTTGATTCCGGTTTCTTATTCGAATTCTCTTTTTGCCGCTTCTAGCGGGTCCCCACCTTCTTCGTATTCGCCCTTAGGAATCGACCATGCACCAGCATCCTTCTTCTTCCAAAACGGTCCTCCAGGATGAACCAGGAACACCTGCAAGTTCGAGTCGAGACGCCTGAACATCAACAGCCCTGCGCTTCTTTTCGACATATCAATTAGAGGAGTGTGGATGCCGCCCCATTCGGTTCGTACCAATCGATGCGCCAGCGGCGGCCTGGTACGGGGATCCAAATAAGTCTCTTTGGGGCGTCCCTCGGGCATGGTGATAGAGCGAGGCCGTTCGTTCGTAGAATCCCCGCGTATGCCAGGAATCCGGGAATCGCGTTGTGTTGCCGATTCTTCGTGGATGACGTGGCCGGTCGAAAATTATCCATCGAGCGACCGCCGGCCAATGGAGCCACGACACGCATCACTTCAGGGTCGGTGATTCCATTTTTGGAAGCGTGACTAAACTTCGAACTGATCCGACACGGGGCCACAGGCAATCATGCAGCTATTCGGGAAGTTGACAAATTGTTGACAAAATGGATTTTGCGCGGGCCCGAGAAAACAGCAACGTGAGAATCCCCGCGTATTTACTGGGATTTTGGTGGGCCTGGGTGGACTTGAACCACCGACCTCGCCCTTATCAGGGGCGCGCTCTAGCCACCTGAGCTACAGGCCCGTTCAGATAACGCTTTATTTTAGCACGTCCGCTGCGCTTTCTTCTAACCTCCGACTTTGAAACCGCTGTTTCACTGCACAAATCCCACATTCGGCGTCGGCCCGCCCTCCGGCGCCTCTTTGATCGGACCGAACTGCGCCTCA
>DATAIH010000074.1:0-13409 GCA_036262755.1 Candidatus Acidiferrum sp. | reverse complement strand
GGGCCAGCCCGGACCCCAGCTGCTGATCGACGGCTCGCCGGGCCCCCAGATGCAGCAACTCTCCGGGTCCGATCTCTGGTATACGGCCGCCCGCATCGAGCAGCTCGGCAAGCTGCATTCCTTCTATTACCTGGTCAACGGCGCCAAATTCGGTGGCAAGCTGGACCTCCCGGCCTTCGGCCCGCTCTCCTATCTTCAACCCGGCGTCCCATCCGGCACTCTCTCCGACAAAATCACTCACACCAGCAAGATCTACGACGGGATGAAGAGCGACTACTGGATCTACGTCCCTGCACAGTACCAACCGGACACACCCGCCGCGCTGATGGTCTTCCAGGACGGCAGCTCCTACACTGATCGCTCGAGCGCCACCCTACCGGTCCTCAGCGCCATCGACAACCTGATCGCGCAAAAGAAAATCCCCGTGATGATCGGCGTCTTCATCAATCCCGGCGACATCTCCGATTCGCCCGGCACGCCCACCTACAATTTCGTCAAAGCCTACGGCGAAAAATGGAAGCGCACGCTGAAGGATTCCATGCGCAGCACGCTCTACGACACCGTCAGTGATCGCTACGTCCGCTTCCTGCGCGACGAAATCCTCGCCGACGTCGCCACCAAATACAATCTCCGCAAGGATTCGTACAGCCGCGCCATCACCGGCCTTTCCTCCGGCGGCATCTGCGCATTCAACGCCGCCTGGCAGATGCCCGATCAATTCAGCCGCGTGATTTCCTGGATCGGTAGCTTCTCCGCCATTCAGTGGAAAGAAGATCCCGCCGTTCCGGACGGCGGCCAGGATTATCCCGACAAAATTCTGCGCGAACCCAAGCGCAGCATCCGCGTCTGGCTACAAGACGGCTCCGAAGATCTCGATCTTCGCTACGGCAACTGGCCGCTTGCCAACCTCCGCATGGCCAATGCGCTTAAGGCCCAGGAGTACGACTTCCACTTCAGCTTCGGCAAGGGCACGCACAATGCGAGCCACGGCGCCGCGGAGTTTCCCGCCGAAATGATCTGGCTCTGGCGTGGCTACGACCCCGCCAAGACAGAACAGACCTATGTCATGGACCCGGCCGAAAAGAGCAAACCCGTCTTCCGCGTCTCCATCTCGAACCGCGACGCCGAATAAGCCGCAATCGCTTTGTCGTCGCCTTGGGCGCGGCGCACACATCTTCGTGTGGGCCGCCGAAGGAAACCATCTTAGAGATGAGGCAAAGGAAGCGGCGGGAAGGCAGCGTCGCGCTTAGCTGCCGGCGTCCACATGGATGGGTGCGGCCGATTGAGCGGCTGAGTGGTTGAGTTTGGATGACATACAGCGTCACTGGGTCAACCTTCTTCTGGCCAGCTTCCGGCAATTGCGTGGCATATCGCGCTTCAAGCCGATGATCGGCGACCAGCCTGGAGGCCCTGGAATGTGCGCGCGAACTGGGCTGCTCGATGCTCAGCGGTAGGCCGCCTGTGGTTCGCCCAAGTGAGGCTCCTAGGAACCGCTGGTCGCCATACTTTTTGAGCATCCTGAGAATCGTTGCCGCCTTTGTGTACGGGGCACACGGCACGCAGAAGCTCCCGATTCCCGACGTCTCCCTTGAGAGAACCGCGTCAGCCGCAGCGGTCGGCCGGCTCCGGGGGAATGTTCGCCGCTGCTCCGCCTGGACCCGGATAGTTTCCGTGGACGCACGGGACGGCTTTCAAGTACTCGTAGATGGCGCGTATCTCGTGGTGCGTCAGGTCTTTGAAGTTTGGCCATGGCATGACTTGGAGGAGGTCACCGTCAACAGGGGGATTAGCAAGATTCTGCGGAAAGCAGGCCGCGGTAACCGTCGCGGAACAGCTTGGATGGAGGTGGTCGAAATCCTTGCCAGTCCTAATAATGGTTAGAAATTCTTCAAAGGTGTGGTCCCCCTCAGGCAGTCCGGTTTTTGTGGCTGGCGTCAAGTTCCTGGAAATAATGTGCGGGGAAGGTGGTCCGGAAACGGTGCCGAAATCCCGTCCGCCTCCGAGGTAGGTCGCCGGGTTGACCTTCTTCGGCTGGCCAAAGAAGGGATTGCCGCCACGAACATATTCCGTGGGAGGACCGGCGGAGTGACAATCGTTGCATCCTTCGGTATTCACGATGTAGCTGCCTAGCCCGACTAAGGCGGGGTTTTTGCCCTCCAGATTCAGGGGCACCGGCGCAATCTCAAACCCCCGTTCGATCCTGGAATCAGCATCCTCTCCCTGGTCGTCCGCCCTTCCGCGCGGCGAGCTGATCAAGGTCCCAACCACGGCCAGTCCGGCGCACCCGAGCGCTGCTCCCATGACACGCAACTTGTTGCCCGATTTCACTCGATTCTCCTTTTCCCATTCTCTGTTCGCGCACAGCCCTCTTGGGACCTAGAGTCTTCTGTCCGCTGGAACCTGCTTATGAGAGTGGGCTTGTCATTCCGTGCCGCGACAGGATTTGCAGATTCCCGCCGGAAGACAATGGAGGCCGCCTGGAGAGGAACTGTATTTTTTGTGTAGCCCGTAACTAACTGAACCCCCTGGACCTATGCCGTCAACACGCACCCGGGTAGAATAGTTGTCGTTTGCGCTCAGCCCGAGATGCCTGACGAAATCTTCCGCTTTGACGGTTTCGAGCTTGACCGTACCGCCTTCGAGCTACGCCGAGGGGGCCAGCTGGTCCGCCTCGAGCGCATTCCCCTGGAACTGCTGTTTCTGTTGGTTGAACGTCGTGGTCAGTTGGTGACCAGGCAGGAAATCCTTGATCGCATTTGGGGCCAGCATGTCTTTGTAGATGCGGACAATGCCATCAATACCGCGGTCCGCAAGATTCGCCTGGCTCTGAAAGATCATCCGGAGCATGCGCGTTTTCTGCACACCGTTCCGGCAAAGGGCTATCGCTTCAATGCGCAGATCGTTGAGCCGAGCAAGTCGGAGATGGCGATCTCTGCTCCACCGGCACCGGTCACCATTCGGCCCGAGCAACGGCGACGGACCTTTTGGATCGCGCTTGCCGCTGCGATATTTGTCTTCGCCGTGTACTCAGCGCGAATGTATGTCTCGCGGCGAGCGAAAGCCGGCTCCGGAAAAGTGATGCTCGTGGTCATGCCGTTTGTGAATATGAACGACGATCCGCATCAGGACTATTTCGCCGATGGAATCACCGAGGAAATGATTGCCCAGCTCGGTGGCCTCGACCCCGCACATTTAGGTGTTATTGCGCGGACTTCGTCGATGCAATACAAGGGTGCGCACAAAGACGCCGCCGAGATCGCGCGCGAGTTGGGCGCGACCTACCTGCTCGAAGGCAGCGTACGCCGCGAAGGACAGCGCGTCCGTGTAACCGCCCAGCTCATCCAAGCCGGCGACCAGACCCATTTGTGGGCCGACAGCTTTGATCGCGACCTCAACGACATCCTTAAGCTTCAGAGCGAGGTGGCCCGCGACATCGCCGCCAAGATTCAACTGGCGCTTTCGGAACAGACCGAAAAACGCCTAGCCGGCGCCCAGAGCATTAATGCCGGAGCCCACGAGGCCTACCTCCAGGGACTCCAGTCTTGGAATCTTCGGACGAAAGACGGATTCCAGCGGGCCATTGCGGGTTTCAACCGCGCGATTGTCATCGACCCAAATTATGCGCCGGCCTACTCCGGATTGGCTCGCACCTACATGCTCGGCCCCGTGTTTGGCCTTTCGGAGCCCGCCGAGAGCATGCCCCGCGCGCGCAGCGCTGCTGCGCGTGCTCTCGGCATCAACAGTTCCCTCGGCGAGGCCCACACGGTCCTCGGCTTCGTTACAGCTCATTTTGACTTTGACTGGCCCGGCGCAGAGCACGAATTTCGGCGCGCCATCGAGCTCAATCCCAGTGACGCCGCGAGCCACTTCTTTTATTCCAACAGTTATCTTTCCCCGCTTGGCCGCCACGAAGAAGCCATCGCCGAGATGAAGGAGGCCGTTCGACTCGATCCTCTCTCGCTCCCCATGCAGTCCTTTTTGGGCCGCACGTATATCTGGGCGCGTCGATACGACGAAGCGGAGGCGCAATTTCGCAAAACGAACGAGCTCGACGCGAACTTCGCGATCAACCATGAGCGCCTCAGCCATCTTTATGCTTTGACCGGAAAATATGAGCAAGCCATCGAGGAAGAGACCAGAGCTCGGCTCCTCTCCGGAGAAGACCCAAAAGGAGCAGTCGCCAAGGGTGAAGAGGTGCGCCGCGCCTACGCGGCGGCCGGTGCTCGCGGCTATTGGCTGAAGGTTCTTGAATTCTGCCGGGCGGAGGAAGATCCGCCGGAAGGCTACTCCTCTTCATCCGGAATCGCAATCGTTCTTGCTAGCTTAGGGGAAAACGAGAAAGCCCTTGATTCACTGGAAAAGGCCTATCTGGAGCATTCCATGTTTATGACCGAGCTCAACATCGAACCGGCGTTTGACGATTTGAAGGCCTCGCCACGGTTTTCCGATCTTCTCCGGCGTGTTCACTTGTACGCTGCGCCTGCTAAGCGATACTGAATCAACCGCATGAGATCCCGGGCAACGGGCGCTAAGCCAATTCTCTTGATCTACTTCTTCCCGGCGTCGCCCATCGGGGCCAGGACGTTCACTTCGATTCCCGAGGCTTGACCCTCACCGTGATACAGGCGTTCGGTGGCTTTCACAAAATCCGACGGCTTGGCATCCGGTATGTTCAGGAACTTCTGGGGGTTGCGGTCCGTCAGCGGGAACCAAGAACTCTGGATTTGAACCATGATCCGGTGGCCCCGGCGGAAGGTATGGTTCACGTCCTGCATCGGAAACGCGACCTCCTCCACTTTTCCCGGCGTAAATGCTTCCGGCTTCTCAAAACTGCGGCGGAATTTCCCGCGGAAGGGCTCGCCGCGCACCAGTTGTTGGTATCCACCCATGGTGAATGCGGGGGGCCCGACATCCGTCTGCGGCTTGCCGCGCTCTTCCTGCTCCGGCTCATCGAGCTTGCTCTGCGGATAATCCGGCGGGTACACGTCGATCAGCTTCACATCCCAATCCGAATCCGTGCCTGTCGTGGAAACAAACAGCCGTGGCGACACCGGCCCCACAATCGTCACATCCTCCTGCAACACTGCAGTCTCATAGGTCAGCACATCGGTTCGCGACGTTGCGAACCGCTGGTCCGACACCATGTATTCCTGCGGCACATCCTGCGCCATGTAGTTCACAAACGGCACCGGCTTGTTCGGGTCGCTCACATATTCGTCGTAAGCTGTCGCTTCGTCTTTCGGCGTCTCAAACGAAAGCACCCCTTTCGCATGCAGGTAGAGCTTCTGTTTCACCGCGTGCTTTGGCGGCCAGGCATCATACTGCCGCCAGATGTTCGAACCCGTCTCGAATACATACGCCTTCGGCAATTTCGCGTCGGCGCCGCCCTTCAAGTACTGCTCGAAAAACGGAAACAGGATGTTCTTCCGGTAATAGTCGCCGGTGTTGGACGCGAAGCTCACGCGTCCCAAATGACTTCCGTCGTAGCGATACCACCCGCCGTGCACCCAAGGTCCTATCACTAGGGCGTTGAAGATTCCCGGGTTGTCTTTCTCCACGGCATGAAATAAGGTGAACGGCCCTTGCAAGTCCTCCGCGTCGAACCATCCGCCAACCGTCAGCACCGCGCAATGAATGTTCTTGGTGTGCAAGGCGAGATTCCGCACCTTCCAGTAATCGTCATAGGTATCGTGACGCACCTGATCCAGCCACAACTCCTCCCTGCCGCCTAGCATTTTGCTGAGATTGTCCAGCGTGCCCGCATTCAGAAAAAACTCGTAGCCGTCCTGCGTTCCGTAGTCAAAGGGCACGCGCGCCTTCGGGGGCAATTCCGGGTTGTCCTGTGGACGGAAAATGGTGTAGAACCCGAAATTCGCCGCCAGCATGAATGCGCCGCCATGATATGCATCATCACCCATGAACAGATCAGTCATCGGCGCTTGAGGCGATGCCGCCTTCAATGCCGGATGCGAATCGATCATGCTCGCCGAGGTGAAAAATCCCGGGTAGGAGATGCCCCAGATTCCCGCCTTCCCGTTATTGGTGGGAATGTTTTTCAGCAGCCAATCGATGGTGTCGTACAAATCGCTGCTGTCATCCACCTCGGTTTTTGACTTTTTGTTGTCGATGTGCGGGCGCATCTCCGTAAACACTCCCTCGGACATGAATCGCCCGCGCACGTCCTGGAACACGAAAATGTAGCCGCTCTTGTCGAACTCCCGCGAGGGACCCAGCTGCGTCCGGTAGTGATCCACGCCGTAAGGCGCCACGCTGTAGGGCGTGCGATCGATCAGGAATGGATAGGAGCGCGAACTATCCCTTGGAACATACACCGCCGTGAACAGCCGCACGCCGTCGCGCATCGCGATGCGGTATTCGTATTTGGTGTAGTGCTCCTTGACGTCGTACTCAGGAGCTTCCGGTCGCGCTTGCGCCTGTACCCGTGCGCACGCCGCCAGGGCTACGCCCCACAAGAACAAACTCCGCGCTTTGCGGCTCACCATGGCTTCCCCTCCCTACACCGCATGCAAACTACCCACCGCAGCCCCCTTCCGTCAAGCCATCGCAAAAATCAGCTCGCCGTATCGGTCAGGCCCCATCCGAATTCCGACCACAAATGGGCAGTCCCGCGAGCGCTCGCCGGCGACTGAAGCGGTCCGGCAACTTAAGCGACAAACCCACAACAAAGGATTTACATTCGCCTGACAACACGCACCGGTCACTCGAGTTACCTTGGCAAGCTGTCGCGCGCAGACCAGCGGAACCTTGCGGATCTCCGCGTTCCTCTGAACGTAAAGACACAGGAGAAAGATCAAGTATGAAAGTTATGAAGGCCTTGAAGTCTTTGGCAGCCCTGGTGCTCTCGGCATGGCTGCTTCTGACCGTAAGCCACGCGCAACAGACACCTTCCGGAGCCACAGTCGTCAAAGGAGTCGCCAAGCTCGCGGGCCCGCGGCCCGCCCCGACACATATCAACATGAACGCGGACCCGAGCTGCGCCAAGTTGCACCCGGGCGGGGTGAGCTCGGAGGAGGTCCTAGCTGCTGCTGACGGAGGTTTGCAGAATGTTGTCGTGTTTGTCTCCGAAGGATTGGGTGACCGCACCTTTGATTCCCCGCCGCAGCCCATCAGCATGGAGCAGAAAGGCTGCGTATACGCCCCTCACGTTGTCACCGTCCGTGCGAATCAGGAGCTGGACATTGTGAACAATGATGCTACGACACATAACATCCACCCCGTCCCTGCCAACAATCGCGAATGGAATAAGGCGCAACCTCCGGGCACCCGTGTCGACGCCAGCTTCGCTCGCGAAGAGATCGCCATCCCCATGAAGTGCAATATTCATCCCTGGATGCGCAGTTATGTCGCCGTCTTCAAGCATCCCTTCTTTGCGGTGACGGACCAGGCGGGCAATTTCGAGCTGAAGAACCTTCCGCCGGGCGATTATACGATCGAGGCATGGCACGAAAAACTTGGCAAATCCACACAGAAGATCTCCGTGGGTCCCGGCGCCACAAGGGAATTGGAGTTTGTCTTCAAGTCCGCGGCCGGCCGCTGAGGTCTGGTGTCCTCGCTCTGGTCACACCTGAATTCCTAACCATAATGCGCAGTCCCACGAGCGCTCTCGGGCGGTGTCATGCCGGCCGGCAACGACCGGGCGGCGCGGACTGGAGAGATCCGGCAACTCAGCCATACGCGACCATCCTATGACAAAGGATTTACATTCGCCTGACACAAGTGCTTGTCGCCGGAGTTACCTTGACACCCCTAGACGCGTGCACACCAGGGGAACTTTGCGCATCCCGGCGTTCCTCTGAACGAAGGACACAGGAGGAGATGAAGAATGAGAGTTACGAACGCATTGAGGTCTTTGGCGACCGCGGCGATTTTGGCAGGGCTGCTTCCGACCGTAACCCAGGCGCAATACACGCGAATGGATCTTACGTCGAACCAATCGGGCGTTGCGCCGAATGTAAATCCGAAGCTGGTAAACGCCTGGGGGCTTGTGCAACTCGGGACAAGTCCGATCTGGCTCAGCGACAATGGTACGGGATTCTCCACGCTGTACAACGGAAGTGGACTGCAACTCGGACTGATTGTGCTTGTACCCGGCATGGGAGGAGCCCAGGGTACCCCAACCGGCATTGTCGGCAACACGGGCACGCCCACGGATTTTGTGTTCACTAACCCTGCGAACGGAAAATCCGGTCGCGCGATTTTTATTTTCGCAACCCTGGACGGCGCAATCGTCGCGTGGAACCCACAGGTTGGCGGGAGGGACCAGGCAGGTGACAGCTTGGCGACTATCCCCGCAAGCTTCGAACCTAAGCCCGGTGCCAGTTACACCGGTTTGGCCATCGCCAGAGATGAGCACGGTCAGACTTTTCTGTACGCAGCTGACGATAGCACAAATCGCGAAGTGGACATGTACAACACATCCTTTCAGCGTGTGAAATCA
This sequence comes from Candidatus Acidiferrum sp., assembly GCA_036262755.1. Taxonomy (GTDB): domain Bacteria; phylum Acidobacteriota; class Terriglobia; order Acidiferrales; family UBA7541; genus Acidiferrum. Next base: position 4,951 of record DATAIH010000074.1, on the reverse strand, counting down.
TTCGGCGATCCTGATATCCCGAGAGACTACACCCCCTACGGCATTCAGGAAATTGACGGACCATCCGGGCCCCAGATTTGGGTGACCTTCACGGCCCTCAACAAGGGTCAGGGCGGCTTCGTGGACGTCTTCACTACTGACGGAAAGTTGGCCCAACACTTCGCGGTCCACGGCCCCCTGCACTCGCCCTGGGGCATTGCCAAAGCTCCGGCGGACTTCGGTCCCATGAGCGGCGCGATACTGATCAGCAATAACACTTCGCGCGGACGAGTGAATGCTTTCGATGCTTCGGGGACTTTCCTCGGTCCGCTTCGTGACGTGAACGGGAACGCCATCGAGATCGACCAGCTCTGGGGTATCCAGTTCGGCCATGACGGCGGGGCGGCCAACGGTGGTCCGCAGGGCACTCCTCACAATTTTCTGTTCTTTACTGCAGGGCCAAACTCGTATGCTGACGGTCTATTTGGTGTGATTACGCCCCCGGCAAACTAGATCACTAGAAGATGTAAGTAACAGGAGAGGACTCGAACCATCCGCGTCAGAGATGGGGTTGTCGCCGGGTAGCTCAGAACGAGAACCTCACGGACGCGGGTATGCCGGACTGGCTGGCGCGGATGGATCGTAATCTCGGCCGTATTTGTTTTTGTGGGTCTGCAGCAGCGTAGTCTCAGCTACTCGAATAACTCCGAGCGAGGGCTCGGATTGAGAAATTGCAACCTCTCGGGTAAGTCCGTTGAGCGTCTCCGGTAAAGAAGATTGATACCACACATGCATCACATAGCGACCTGGGGGAACGCTTCGGATCAGGATCTCTCCTCGTGGATTCGACACGCCATAGTAGGGGGTTTCTAACGCAATTACGACAGCGCTCATTTCCGGATGGATGTTGCAGAAGATGTAGCAAATGCCGGGGCGGTCGAACACCACGTTGCGCGTCGTGCCCGCTTCGTAAAGACCGAGGTCAAAGCGCTTACCCTCAAAGAGTGAGAAAACGTTGTGAAAGAAGGGATCGCGGTTGGGGAACTCCACCACCGATCCCACAGGCACAACTAAAAGGCTGGGCTCGAAGCTCTTGTTATGCTGTTCCAAGCGCAGGTGATCGGCGGGCCAGACCGGGGCTGGCGTGGAGACCTCCGCGCGCTGTGCAGGGTCCAGCCACACAACCGCGCCAGAAACATTCGCCATCTTCCTGTTGGTGGCGCCGTCTCCGAGCTCTATTCGCCCCGTGACGTCCACTACCCGCGGCGCGGTCTGGGCGCCGCAAACAAGCAAGGCGCACACCACCGTCGCACAGAGCCCGGCTTTCTCTGCCATCGACTTCGCCCCACATAACTCTATAGCGCGCCTGCTCAGAAAAGAATCCCCATCATTAGATTCACCTGGTCGGCCGTGGGCCCGGTACCGTTAAGCTGAAACGTCCGCAGGTGACGATACTCGGCGGAAAACAGCAAATTCGAGTACGGACGGTAAATGAAATTCAAGAACGAGCTGCGATTACGCGCGGGTAAATAATAATAAGTAGGCTGAGTGACCACAAAAGCTCGGAGATCTTCGGCCCGAGCGGTATCCAGCCCAAACGCACCATTGAACTCCCACCGCGAGGTAGGTTTGAATTTCAACTGTGACCATCCTCCGATGGAATCAACACTGCGGACCTGCGTCGTCGGATCCGCAAACGGCCCGCTGATCACCACGCTCTGGCCAATGCCGCCCCCTAGCCCTCCCATCGCGTCGCCAATATAGAACTCGCCGCTTAGGCCGAACCACCGTCCCAACGGAACCTCCCAGTCGGCTGTGCCCGCCCAACCGTCGACATGCCGGCCGAGACTCCAGTCCTGCCGGCTGTAATATCCCCCTAGTCCGAATGTCAGTGGTTGTCCGAAAGCAGGATGGGTCCACGCGACCCGCATTGCGTATCCCGGCTGGCCCGATCTTTCTCCTGCTTGCGGCACTCGCTGCGCCTGAAAGGGGGGCGTCTCACCTGTAAGATTGTCGAGGATGCCCCCTTGCCATGTCACATGCGAATCGCTGCTCAGATCGAAGCGATGCTCTATGCGCACCTGCGGAACCCAGGCCCAGAGGTTGCCCGCATAACCAAAAGCCGGAACGATCAGCGAAGCAAACGAAGTGGGAGAGAGTGGCGAAAAAAAGACATCGTCCTGTCCAGCTATGACCGAAGTGTGTGACCAATCCAGGCGCATTGTTCCGGTGCGCAGGCGAAATAGGCCAAACGTGACTCCGTTGGAAAGATCAGGAAAACCGCCCCCAAGGTCGAACTGTATGTCTCCGGTCGTGCGCGCACCAGCCAGGCGTGGACCGAAAACTTCCAGACCGATCTCCGACTGCCGCAGCGTGCCGCCAAAACTTCCGTTGGAGGCCAGTGGACCCGGGGCCAAGGCGATGCTCGGAACATCCTGGTTGTTCACGGTGCCGCGATCGCTGAACAGGTTCAGCAAGGCAAGCCCGGAGAGGCGTACTCGATACTTCGATGCGCTTTCCACCTTGGTCTGATACTGCTCGTCGATTTTGCCGGCCTGCAGCTGAACGTCCTCCTCCAGCCGTGCGACACGGTCCTCGATCGATCCGGCTTGCGTTTGCTCCGGTGCGCGAGCGTTGTTGGGCGGGAGCGACGGGACTAGGGAGGCGGCATGCTGACCGGCTGCTATCGGCTGAGTTTCAACGAACGACGGATCGCGTTGAACTCTCGCGGCCTGTAGCTCCCGACGCAGCCCGATCGTTTCTGCATGGTACCGGGCGGATTCCGAGCGTATCTGATCAACCGCTGCGCGCAGCTCGCGCACTTGTTCCTGGAGTTCACGAATGGAGGCGGTGACCGCTTCGGTCTGGGGCGGTGACACGACCGGAGCGGTCTGTTGTGCCCCGACCGTATTGGCACTCATCAAGAAGAAAGCAGGCATAAAACTGTATGCACAAAACGCGCGGAGTAGATGATTTGTGTGTCTCACGGTGGCCTCCCTTAGGGGAACTCAAGCCTGGAAGAACGCGTTGAAGAGCGGCACGAACATCCCGCTACTCACAATCCTAAAAGGATCCAACTCAAATGATTGATGCCGGCTCTGCGCCTCCCGGTTAACGTGCGACGATCTTTTGTCCTCCGGCCAAAGAGGCCTCATTCGAACGCAATGCCAGAGGCACGGACAGCTTAAAGACAGTGCCCGCTTCAGAGGTTCGCTCCACACATATTTCGCCGCCATGATCCTGAATGATTTTTTGCGCTACGGCCAGCCCCATCCCAGATCCGTTCTCCTTGCCGAAGCTGACAAAGGGTTCGAAGAGCCGTTGTCGGATGGGGTCGGGAATTCCGGGACCGTTATCGTTCACGCGGATTTCCACGCCCGCGGAACTATTCCGCACTTCTACGTCGACTCGTCCCGATTCGCTCGGCGCCACTTCACACGCATTTCGCAGCAAGTTGTATAATGCGCGCTCCAGCTTCTTGGGATCGAACCATCCGATATGCTTTCCCTTGCTGGAAACGCCAATGTGGACTCGCTGAAACTCCGGATGAGTCCGAACGGCTTGCACGGCTCTATCGACTGAATCACGCACGTCTCCAAAGCTTGGTCGCAGCGCTTCGCGGGTCCACGAGAGCTCCATCAGCGAATCGAGAAGATCCGTCATGCGATCCACGGCAATGCGAATCTCTTGGTAAAGTTCTTCTTGCTGCCCGGCGGTCAAGTTGCTTCCACATAAGAACTCCGCGTTCGCAAAGATGGCGGCAAGGGAGTGTCGAAGATCGTGGGAGATGGAACTCGCCATGCGCCCTATCGTCGCAAGCCGCTCCGCATCCAGCAAGTCCTGCCGATTCTTTTGCAAGGTACGTCGCATTTCGTCAAACGCAACAGTGACTTCGGCTACCTCGTCGTGTCCCCGCACCGTCAGGGGATAAGAGAAATTGCCCTCGCCCAAGGCCCGCACGCCTGATACGAGCTCTCCCAAAGGTCTGGTGAAAGTATGCGAAATCAGGAACACCAGAAGGCTTCCGCCGAGCACCGCGACCAGCCCCAGGCCCAGCAAAAGACGATTCAGGTCGCTGAGAAATTGCGTCGCTTGGTCGTAGGACTTCAGTACGATCAAGGCCACCGGTCGACGGTCCGGCGCGAGTTCCACCGACGTGACCAGGAAGCGCTCCTTACCCAATTCGATCTCGCTAGGCTGAGCGGCGCTTCGAGCCAGGAAACCTCTCCTCAACAGTTCTGCCTCCTGTTCTGGCGGGAGCGTGCTTCTTACAATTGCGTTGTCGTAACGAAACGCCACCTGGCCGGCAGCAATGCTGCTCATCTCCTGGAGGACGCGATCATCAATTTCGTACCCTAGCGCCAGGAAGCCGAGCAAACGGTTGTCCGATGCTCTTCCGAAATAAATGGGCATCAGGAAGACTTCGTATAGCTGGCGAGCCCCAAACCACCAGTCACCGGATTCCTCCGAGTGATTCACTCCTTTGCGGAGGAATTCTTCCGCGCTATCGCGCCCAAAGCCCGGAGTCTTGCTATGCAGCGCCACCACTTTCCCCGATCGGTCAGCCAAAACAAACAAGTCACTCCCCGCGAGCCGCCACAAGTTCCGTGACGCGTCCTGAATTGTGGGTTCGTGCTCAGTCGTCATTAAGGCACGCAAAATTGGGAGGTCCGCCACCAGCTCCGCCGAATGCGCGAGCGTCAATTCCCGATCCCGCTGGAAATTCTGGAAGGTAGCGGTGGAGTTGCGCAAATCCGCGAGGATTTCTTTGCGTACCTGAGCTCGCACGCTATGCTGAACCAAGAGCAAGGTGGTGCAGGTTAGCCCCGCAGAAATGACCAGCATCGAAATCAGGAACTTGGTTCGCAGTTGAACTCTGGCCACGCTCGGTCTCTCCGTGTTCCAGGCGCTCCTAGAGAGCCTCATCCTTAGAGCACAAATTTATAACCTACGCCATGTACCGTGCGAAAAT
>DATAIH010000073.1:0-8367 GCA_036262755.1 Candidatus Acidiferrum sp. | reverse complement strand
TTCAGCCCCTCTCGTCCCTGCGCTTGCCCAGGGAGGAGATCGAGTTCGGCCTTCGGCGCTTTCGAGAATTGACCCACCTTCTGCTTTTCAAAATGACCCAGGCCATCCGTAGGTAACCAGCGTCGTCCTGGTCAATGCCACTAGGAGTCGCCCGCCATCATCCGTTACAGTGTTGATTTTGTAGTGAGCCGGAGGTCTACTGCGCCCCGGAGAGGACAACCATTCCCCTCCAGGGCAGGAGCTTCTGGGAGACATGACCTCCCATGGGCCCTCCCGAGAGTGCAACAGGAGCGGGTAAAAATCAAGCGGCTGGCCGGCGGAAGCGTCGGAGAAGCCGGCTGCGGCCGTGTCTGCTGAAAGGCTGCGAGCAACGCTTTCATCCGCGGCAAGCGCGCCAGCGATATTGCAGCGAGGGCTGCCGGGCAGAAGCGCGGAAGTGGTCGCGGTGGAAAGCGCAGCAGAAGTACCGAACCACAGAGGGGGGCAAGCAGAAACGCAAGGGGCAAAGCCGGCGCTACCGGGAGCGCGTCAAGAGCCGGAACGGGCCGGAACCAGAGGTGGTTAACGAGGCCGCGAGGGTAATCACGAACGAACATTTTTTTCGGGCATACGTGCGACCGGCCGGGATGCTACGAGCGATTTGTGCGGCAGCGGCGAAGTCCTTTGCAGCGTTTTTGTTCGTCGAGCTGCCGACGCGCTCTGGAACGGGTGCTGGAGCGAGAGCGGCGCTTTAGACAGAGGCGCATTTAATGCGGACATATTGATCCGCCCACCAGATTCCGCCTACAGTCACCCTGTCGATGCAACTGGAGTTACATCAGCTGGACCGGCGCTGGGAGCACTTGCGCGTGCGCCACCCGGCGCGGCAGCGGCGGTTGTTGGCGTCACTGGCGGACAGCGGGCAGCAGGTGCCGATCGTGGTGGTGACCGCGGAAGGGGAAGCGGACCGCTATGTGGTGATCGACGGCTACAAGCGGATCACCGCGCTGGAACAGTTGGGGCGGGACACGGTGGAAGCCGTGGTGTGGCCGATGAGCGAAGCCGCGGCCGTGCTGCTGGATCGCTCGCTCCGGCTTTGCGAACACGAGACCGCGCTGGAGGTAGGCTGGCTGCTTCAGGAGATGGAGCAGCGTTTTGGCTACGGTCTGGCGGAGCTGGCGCGGCGGTTCGATCGCAGCGTGAGGTGGGTGTCGCGGCGGCTGGCATTGGTGGAGCTGTTGCCGGAGGCCATCCAACAGCAGGTGCGCGAGGGGCAGATCGCGGCGCAGGTGGCGATGAAGTTTCTGGTGCCGGTGGCGCGGCAAAGCCTGGAGGATTGCCAGCGCATGGCGGCAATCTTGGCCGAGCATCACTGCGACACGCGTGAAGCCGGCCAACTGTATGCCGCCTGGCGACGGGGATCGGCCACGGTCCGCCAACGCATTCTGGGGGATCCGGCGCTGTTTTTCAAAACGCAGCGGCAGCAGAAACCCCCAGCCGGGCCGGCCGCCGAACTGATGCGCGATCTGGAGATGATCCTGGCGATTGTGAACCGCGTTCAGCGGCGGCTGGCGGGCGCGGCGGCCCTGGAGCTGGATGAGCGGCAATGCAGCGCGGCGCGCCAGCGGATCAACCGCATTGCAACACAACTCGAGGGCATCGACAAAAAACTTCGCCCGGAGCAAACGCATGTTGAGCCAAGCCCAACGCACGGCGATTCTGGAGCTGCACAAGCAGGGAGTGGGGAAACGCGAGATGGCACGAGTGTTGGGAGTCTCCCGTGCCTCGGTGCGCAAAGTCCTCCGCTCGAACTCCACGGCCGTACCGGAAGTACAGCGGCCGGAGAAGGCCGAACCGTACCGGCAACAGATCCTGGAGCTATTCGACAGCTGCCAGGGGAATCTGGTGCGAGTCCATGAGGAGCTAGTAGCGGGAGGCGCGGAGCTGTCCTACGCGGCGTTGACCGCGTTTTGCCGCCGGCATGGAATCGGATACGCGCCGCCCGTACCAGCGGGTCAGTATGGGTTCGCGCCCGGAGCTGAGCTGCAGCACGACACCTCGCCGCACCAGCTGGACCTGGCCGGCAAGAAACGCAAGGTGCAGACCGCATCGGCCGTGCTGTGCTATTCGCGCATGCTGTTCTTCCAGTGTTATCCGACGTTCCAACGTTTCGACTGCAAGGTATTTCTGACCGATGCGCTGCGTTATATGGGAGGCGCCGCGGCCTAATGACAAGCTTGCGATTAGGCTGCTAATCGTAAGGAATCCGTAATGAGAAGGACGCAGGCCCGGACATCAGTTGGATTGGATTCCGGCCCCTTTGTCCTTACGATAATGCGCTTCAGAGTGCGTCCAGCCAAGCCATCAGGTCGGCATCGCGTTTCCAGCGAGCCGGCTTTCCCGGTCTGGCTGCCTTGTCGACTCTTTCCAGTGCTTTGCGTTTAGTCTCCATATTGGCGCGAGCATAGTGATTCGTCGTATCAAGGCGGACGTGCCCGAGCCAGCTACGGATGACCGTGACATCGACGCCTGCGGCTACAAGACTGACTGCTGTCGAGTGTCGAAACGTGTGAGGAGATACGCGCTTATTACCTAAGGAAGGAACCGTGTGCGCGGCAGCCACGACGTACTGCTTCAACTTGAAGCGAACACCAGCCGCGCCGAGTGGTTCACCATAACGGTTGAGGAAGATTGGCTGATCGTCGGGCCGCGATTGCCGTTTTAGCATAGCCTGGAGGAGATGCACTGTTTCCGGCCAAAGCGGGCAGGTCCGCTCTTTCCGGCCTTTTCCCATGAGTCGGACGTGAGCAGGCGGTTGCAAGCGCAGTGCACGTGGGCACAGGTCCAATGCCTCTTGAATGCGCGCCCCCGTGTTGTAAAGCAGGGCCAGCAAGGTATGGTCGCGCTGGCCCTCGATAGTGGAGCGATCCGGTTGAGACAAGATAGCGGCAATTTCGTTCGTCTCAAGGTACGACAGCTCGCGTCTGGCGCCACGCTTGACTGGGATACGGAGCACCTCCGAGCATTGCGCGGCAACCAGTGGTTCCTGGGCCATCAGGAAACTGAAGAAACTGTGGAGTGCCGCAAGACGGCAGTTACGTGTTCCGATTGACACCTTGCGTTCGTCTTCGCAGTGCTTAAGGAAGCCCAGGATCTCGGCTGCGGTGAGGTCCGACAACTGAAGTCGTGCGACTGGTTTATTCTTTGCCGTGGCTGCATATCGGAGAAACAAGCGCCAGGTATCCCTATATGAGATAACTGTGTGTCGCGAGGCGTTACGTTGCTCGACCAGCCAGTAATGAAAGAAGGCGTGTAGCAGTTTCGGGAAGGGCGTCTCCGTCATTCCGCACCGCCAGTCTCCGCGTACACGGTAGATGCACCGTATTGACGGAATCGTTCGTTGGCGAGCTGCTGCAACTCCTGGGTGATTGTCAGATAAACCAGAGTCGAGTTTATATCCTTGTGGCCGAGATATGTGGCCAGATATGGAAGACGCGACTGCGGATTGATGCCTTCTCGATACCAAGCCACCATGCGGCGGCACACAAAGGCGTGGCGCAGGTCGTGAACGCGGGGCCCAACCTTACCCTTTTCGGGCTTGATGCCCGCGCGTCGAAAAACCTTCGTCAGGAGCTGCTCTGCCATGACTCTCGAATAACGGCCTGGCGGCTGTTGGTGCCAGAACAATCCTGCCGATGGGTCAGTGGGAGCACCGGCTGCTTTGCGAGCATCTAGATAAGCACGAAGGGTTGACTCAGCGCTGTTTGAAAGTGGCAGCGTCCGCGATTTGAAAAACTTGGTTCCCCGGATCTCGATCACTCGGTCTTCCAGATTGACGTCACCAAGGTTTAAGCGAACGAGTTCGCCGATTCGGAGGCCAATGCAACAGGCCAGTACCAGCATCATGTGCAGCATCCTTGGCCGCAGCGGCGTTCGTGGGGAGGGAAAACTCAGCGCCGTTTCCAATAAGGAACAAATCTCCGGTTCGCTGAAGATATAGGGTCGACGGTACCGCTTTCGTGCCTCCTGGCTGATTCGCTCATCCCAGGGGATGATTCCGATCGTCGGATCCATGCGGGACAATGCTTTGGAAAGCGCCCTACCTGTCGTTTGACGCTCGTATCTGTGTTGTGGCGTTGAACCGTCGTTCTTCCACTCTCGGATCACTACCGCAAGGGCCTGGCCGGTTAAGTCTGGCCTGCCCTGTATGAACCGGTCTAGTCGCAGCATGTGTTCCTCATGCGTGTTGTACCGGTAGCCCATCGCCCTCATGAGGTTGATATGATCCGACATGACTGGACCAAGAAAGCTTCCGAACTTTGGGAGTGGTCGAAGCGCCTCAAGCGCGGCGTTGCAGTTCGGGTCCAATAAACAGCGCACTACCGGGGCGGTCGAGCGTTGAGCATACTCAGTTCGGAGATTGGCGAACGGATTGTTGGACAGTGCGCCCTCCTTGACCAGCCAATCCAGGAAACGATCGACAAGACAAGCGCGATGCTCAACCAAATGGAGTGGCCACACCCGCATTCGATCGTTGAGCCAGTGTTGTATGGTCTCCCGCGAGATGGATTGATCTAGCGCTTGCTCAGCGACGAAGCGCCCGAAGCCATTGAGGATACAACGATAAACCCTGATCGTGATTGGATTGCGCAAGTTCATCCGCCGGATGAAATCGTCCGACGATAAGGTCCTCGTAGATGCTGTCTTCATGCCTTCACCTTCACGGGAATCTCAAGCGCAACGGCCCGGAGGTCCTCAGTTGCGAGCTTCAGGTATACCAATGTGGAATCTGATGCGCGGTGCCCCAGTACGTCGCCAATCTCCTTTAACGGCACGCATGCGCGTATCATGCTCACCGCCCGTGCATGACGAAAAGCATGAGGGCCACGTTTCCCGCCCTCTGGAACTCCAGCAGCATCAATCCGCCGCCGAATGGGTGTGTATAGACTCGACCCGCTTTCGAACGGCCAATAAGGGGCCCGACTTCGAACAAAGATTTCTCGACAAGACGTTTGCGGGCGTGACTTCTGGAGGTATTTCAGAACGGCCTCGCCCACTTCGGGCAACAGCGGCAGCCAGGAGGTCGCCCCGGTCTTGGTATGGCGAATCCGGATGACCTCCTTGTGCCAGTCCACATCATCCAGCCGAAGCCCGGTGATCTCGCCGGCACGCAAACCATACTTTGCTAGTAATAGCAGGATGGCGTAATCACGCAGCCCTAATGGCGAGTGGTCCCGTCGTGCTATGCAAAGAACCCGATCAACGTCATGCGATCGAAGAGCGGAAGGAATGCCCTCGAAGGCGTAGAGCGTTGGTGCGATTACGGCCGTGGACAGATCGCGCGTGGTCCGCCCCGTAGCATGAAGCCACCGAAGGAGAGCGCGCAGGCGTGTCGCTACGCTCTTGATCGTCGGTCTGCGCAGCGCAACCGCACGGTTCTTCATGTATGTATCGACATCCGTGATGGTGATACCGCTCAACGCTTCTGAGTCTGCCCGTCCCCCCAACCACTTGAGAAAGCGATGAGCCTCGTCACAGCGATCGGCCACTGTCTCGATAGCCAGTCCACGCAAGGCGATCATCGAAGAGGTGTACTCTTGGCAGAGCTCTCGTACGTGCGGGTCGACACGTGTCACTGCCGCTGGTGGCCACTGGCCATGCGCCAACCGCAGCAGCATGTGTATGCCACTGGTGTGCGACCATCGCCAGCCTGGGTAGCTAGGCAAATAGCCGTTACGCTGGCGGTACTTCCGACGTGCCAGTTCAAGGTAACGCTCGACCATCTCCGGCCGGGTTTCGGTAAGCGAGCTGTGTCGGCTATGAACGAACGCCAGAAAACTCCGGGCGACCGCGATGCACCGCCGGGCAGTGCAGGGATGGTAGCGTTCTTCGCGTAAATGATCTCTGAGCAATGAAAGCCAGTGTTGGTTGGCGGGATCTATCGTCGCCATTGTCGCGCCTCCTGGACGCCAGAGTCTCACGCCACCCGTTATGACAAGGTGAAAAAGCCGCGAAGTCTTTACTAATCGACCTCCAAGATTTTCCTTCTCATTACGGATTCCTTACGATTACCCTCCCGCGTGATGATTGATAACACGCATGTGGTCGTGCTGCGGGGCAGCGGGCGCGACATGGTACCGGTGCCGGAGATGGCCGCTTTTGCCGAACGCTTCGGCTTCGAGTTTGTGGCACACGCGATCGGCAATGCGAATCGTTCGGGCCGCGTGGAACGCCCCTTTCATTTCGTAGAGCACAATTTCCTGGCAGGGCGCACCTTCTCGAGTTGGGAAGATCTGAATCAGCGGGCGCGGGAGTGGTGCGACAAGGTCAACTCGACCTACAAGAAGCATATCCGTGCTGTGCCGCGCGAGTTGTTTGCGGTGGAGCGGTTGCAACTGAAACCGCTGCCGGCGTGGATTCCAGAAGTCTACCGGCTGCATCAGCGCCTGGTGGACATCGAAGGCTATGTCGCGTTGCACACCAACCGCTACTCGGTGCCGGTGGAGTGGATCGGCCGCCGGGTGGAGGTCCGCGAGACCAAGGACAAAATCGAGATCCAACTGGATGCCCGGCATCTGGTCAGGCACCACCGCATGGCCGAGGCCCAGCACCAACGAATCACATTGGCGGAGCACCGGCCGCCCCGGGGCCAGAGGGTTCCGCGTCCTGATCCACATCCGGAAGAGCAGGCCATCCTCACCGCCGTGCCCGAGCTCGCCGACTATGTGGCAGGGTTGAAGCAGCGGAGTCGCAAGATCATCACGCTGGCCCTGCGGCAACTGTTGCAGTTCGTGCGCGAGTATCCTCGCGAACCCCTGCTGGGCGCGGTACAGGAGGCCACCCGTTATGGTCTCTATGACCTGGACCGGCTGGAGCGCATGATCCTCCGGCGCGTGACCCGCGAATATTTTCTGCTGGACAGAGGCCCCGAAGAAGATGACTGAAGAACTGGAACAACTGCTGAAAAATCTCAAGCTAAAGCGCATGCTGGAGATCTACGACGAACAGTTACAAGCTGCCGATAAAGAGGACGTCTCCTACTCGGAGTTTGTCACTCGTCTGGTGCGCGCCCAGTGGCACACCCGGCAAGAGAGTGCCTTAGAGTGGCGCATCCGGCGCGCCAACTTGCCGGAGCGCTGGTCGCTGGAAACGTTTCCCTTCGCCCGGCAGCCCGGCGTGAACCGCAAACAGATTCGCGGGTTTGCGGAGTTGGAGTTCATCGCCAAAGCGGAAAACATCGTGTTTGTCGGTGAAACCGGAAGAGGAAAGACGGGACTAGCCTGCGGTCTGCTGCTGAAAGCCTTGGAGAACGGTTACCGGTGTCAGTTCATCAAGGCCCAGGACCTGTTCGATGAAATGTATGCCTCGCTGGCGGATCGTTCCACGCGCCAGTTGCTCAAGCGCCTGGCGCGGCTGGACGTGCTCTTAATCGACGAATTTGGATATTTGAATCTGAAACCCGAACAATCCAACATCTTTTTCAAACTGATCGAGGAGCGCTACCGGCGGCATCCCTGCATCATTACCACAAATCTCGGCTATGACGAGTGGCCCAACTTTCTGGGCAACCGGCCTATGGTGGAGGCGTTGTTGAGCCGCCTGCGGCATTACTGCCACACGGTGCGCATCGACGGCCCGTCGTTGTGCCAGTTGCAGGGCTGAGAACACGATCGTGGACGACGACAGCGGCCAGGAAGAATATATGCGCCAGGTGCTGGAGGCCTACCAGAGGACGCCGGGCACCATGGGAACTGTCCGTCGCGCGGATCGGATGCTGGCGGCCCAACTATATCAACGCGGCCTCTCGGTAAAGGTGATCGAAAATGCCTTGGTGCTGGCCGCGGCGCGCCGTCTGATGCGGCCGGCAAATGCGCCACCCTTGGGCACGATTCGCTCGCTGGCTTATTTCCTGCCAGTGATCGAGGAAGTGTTAGAGTTGCGCATCAATCCGGATTACTTTCAATACCTCCGCCGCAAGCTCGAACACATCCCGCCAACACGGTAGATCCCCTTCGGCACCTGCACCACGCGCACCTTTAGACGCGGATGATGGAAAACCAACCCGCACGCCTGCGGCGTGGATGATATTGCTTGCCCTCCATGGCCGCCAAATCACGCCTGCAGCGTGGATGATGCCTTTGCGTATCATTCCTGTTCCCAATCCCGTTCTCGGCGTGGGTGATTTCAGCCTATCGTTAAAGGATTACTCTTGCCAAGCGCCGACAGTGGTTTCGATTCAAATCGTTTTTCGGCGAAACCCCATCTATCTTATTGACACCCTTGTACTTGTCGTCTCTGGCAAAGTACTTTACCGGACACCACTGAACCGAACACTGCACCCGTATTCAGCTCAGACACTGGCATCGGACAGCAGAAGCTATACGGTTG
>DATAIH010000072.1:0-5344 GCA_036262755.1 Candidatus Acidiferrum sp. | reverse complement strand
GTTTCAGGGGACGCGATTCGGCAATGTGGCCCAGGGTGCTCCGGCCCACGTCGCCGTAGTACGCGGCGTCGGGGAGTTCGCCGATGCCGACGCTGTCCAGCACAATCCAGAAGACTCTGGTGTAGGTGTTCACGCTGGTCTTCACGCCCTTCGGCAGAACTTTATCACACCAAAACATCCTCAATGTTGCGGGGCGCGAAGCTTCCCTGTGGGAACCTGCGCACGTTGGCAGCCATTCCAGCCGCTGGCCGCGGCAGGATCGCATCGGTTTGTGGTGGTACGGTATTCTTATCGGCTGAACTATTTTTCATCCGCGTGCGTAATACCAGGTGTGGAGGTGCGCCATGCCCCAGGACAGCAATCCACGACGAGTGTCATTGGTTCTGCCAATCATCCTGATTACGGCCGGAGTTCTCTTTCTGGTGCGCAATTGGCGTCCGGGCTTCGAGCCGTGGGCCATTGTGCTGGACTACTGGCCGCTGATTCTCGTCTTCGTCGGTCTGGGCATGATTTACGATAATTTTCACAGAGGCCGCAACCCCGACGCCCCTCCGGGCATTTCCGTCGGCTCCACGGTCGGGATTTTGGCGTTTGTGGTGGTCCTCGTTCTGCTTCTCTGGCATGGCCGCGGCTATGCGCGCAGCCATGGTTTTCGCATGGACGCAAAGCAGACGAAGCAGACCGTGGACCTTCAGGGCGCAAAGTCGGCACACGCCAAATTGGAGATCAGCGCGGGTGAACTTACAATCAGCGGCAATTCCGCACGCGCGCTCGACGCCGACTTCCGGTTTACGGGAAGCTACGATGAGCCGCGCGTCGACTATCACGTCAGCGATGGCGTCGGTCAACTTACCATCGCCCAGGACTCCCACCCCGTTCACTTTGGCAATTCGACAAACGAGTGGAATTTGCGCTTCAGCAAGACGCTGCCTCTGGAGCTGAGCGTGGAGATGGGAGCGGGGCAGGGCAACCTGGATTTTCGGGACATTCCTCTGACACGCCTGGATCTCCACGTGGGCGCGGGCGAGGTGAATGTCGACCTGACCGGCGACCGGAAGACGGATCTGAGAGCCGACATCGAAGGCGGCGTGGGCCAGGCCAACATTCGGCTGCCGAAGAAAGTCGGTGTTATCGCGCAAGCATCGGGCGGAATCGGCTCCATCCGCACTTACGGTCTGAAGCAGGATGGCGACTCCTATACCAACGACGCCTACGGAAAATCACCTGCCACGATTCACCTGAAAGTCAGCGGAGGAATCGGTGAGATTGTCTTGAACCAGGAACCCTAGCGCCAGCCGATCGCTTGGCTGACCGGCAGAACGAATGACCGGAGGATCATAGACTTCGCCGGGAAGGTTACAGCTGACCCACGGGAAGCGAGCGAAGCACGGGAGCGGGAGGGCGGTCCAAGTCGTCTCTTGACGAGGTCAGAGCACCTCGCGAGCGCCAGCGGGGCGGCCGATCCGGATTTGGGTTCTGGAGGTGAGCGTCGCCCGCCTTTCCGCATGCCGAGCGAAACCAGGATTTTATCGTGGCCGTCTCTGATCGATCCGGCGTGACACGCGGCGAGCTTTGAAACGTTGCCCGCGGTAGGGATGACGCTCGGTCTCGACAACATGCTTCAAGAGACCGTTTCGATCGGGCAACTTCCGTTGCCTTCCGGGCCTTCACTGGTGATCCCGCCGGCGCTCACTTTTTCGGCTCCCCGTCAAACCAAGCGCTGGCAATGACCTGCCGAGTCGAGTGTCGTTTGGTGGTGAAAGGCGGGGACAATCGTCCGTGCGAATCGCACGATACGCATCTTCCTGGGAATCGCAGCTCCGTGGGCAGACCTCTCCCGTAGAGGTTCGACCCAAAGTGCGGTTTGCTCGCCTTTGACAGCGGCTTTATAATTTGAAGTTTGGGCCGTGACTTTGAAACCTGCTGTCTAGGCTCCGCTTTGGCGACGAAACAGATCAGCGCATCCACGGAAGGGTTGCAGCCGGAACCGGACATTTTGCGTGTCCAGGGCGCCCGCGTCCATAACCTAAAGAACGTCACCGTGGACATCCCGCACAACGCCATCACCGTCGTCACCGGCGTGAGCGGCTCGGGTAAATCATCGTTGGCATTTGACACGATTTATGCCGAAGGGCAGCGCCGCTACGTCGAATCACTTTCTGCTTACGCGCGGCAATTCCTAGAACGCATGGAAAAGCCGGATGTAGACGAGATTTCCGGAATCGCTCCGGCGGTGGCCATTCGCCAGAAAAATTCGACGCGCAATCCGCGCTCGACGGTGGCGACCTCTACGGAAATCTACGATTATCTGCGGCTGCTTTTCGCCCGGTGCGGCCAGACCTTTTGCGTTAAATGCGGCGCGGAAGTGCGCAAGGACAACCCCGACGAGATTGCTACGCGTGTTTTGTCGCTGACGCCTGGACGGCGATTCTATGTTCTCTACCCGTTTCGCGTTGCGATGCCCGCCGCGGCGAGCGCATCGAAACGAACGAGCAAGAAGACAGCACCCGCTGCAGGAGCCGATGCGGTGCGCCAAGGGCTCGTCGAGTTGCAAAAGCGCGGCTTCAATCGCTTGTACCACGCCGGGCGGGTGCACGAATTTTCTTCGCCGGAAACTTTGCTCGATGTGGATTTTGCGAAGCCCGTCTACGTGCTTGTGGATCGCTTGGCCGTCAATCCCGAATCGCGCTCGCGCCTCGTGGACTCCATCGAAATCTGTTATCGCGAAGGGCAGGGCGAAGCGATTCTGGAATTTATCGCTGACAGCCCGGGCAAGGCGGGTGAGCGCCTGACATTCAACGAACGATTCGAGTGCAAAAATGACGGCACGCTGTATCAGGAACCGGAGCCGCGGCTTTTTTCGTTTAACAATCCTTATGGCGCGTGCCCTCGCTGTCAGGGCTTCGGCAACACCATTGACTTTGACCTGAATCTGGTGGTTCCCGATCCCGGCAAATCCATCGAGGAAGGCGCGATCGAGCCTTGGATCAAGCCGCGCTATCGCGGACTTTTCCAGGTTTTGAAGTCATGGGCGCGCGAGCGGGGCATCGCGACCAACGTTCCTTGGCGACAGCTCGCCGCGGAGCACCGACGCCTGGTGCTCGAAGGCGATCCAGAAAACGATTATGAGGGCGTGAAGGGGTTTTTCCAGTGGCTCGAGCGCAAGAAATATAAGCTGCACGTCCGCGTGTTCCTGAGCCGCTACCGCGGCTACGCCACGTGTCCCGAGTGCCACGGCACGCGTTTGCGCGCCGAAGCGCGAGCAGTGCGCATCGCCGGGAAATCCATCACGGATGTCTCGAAGCTTACGGTCAAGGAAGCGCGCGGTTTCTTTTCGGTTCTGCAACTTTCCGAGGCGCAACTGAAAATCGCAGACAGAGTCCTCGAAGAAATACGTACGCGGTTGCAGTTTCTGGATGAAGTGGGGCTGGACTATCTCACGCTCGACCGCCTTACTTCCACGCTCTCAGGCGGCGAATCGCAGCGCATTCAGCTTGCGACTTCGCTTGGCTCGCACCTGGTCGGGGCACTTTACGTGCTGGACGAGCCCTCCATCGGCTTGCATCCCCGCGACACGCAACGCCTCATCGACATCCTAAAATCACTGCGCGACTTGGGGAACACCGTTCTCGTTGTGGAACATGATCCCGAAACGATTCAGGCAGCGGATCACGTCATCGACTTGGGGCCTGGCGCGGGGGAGCTTGGAGGCAAGCTGCTTTTTGCCGGCCCTTACGGCGCGCTTCTCCAGGAGCCCAAATCGCTCACCGGCCGCTACCTCAACGGCGAATTACGCATTCCCGTCCCTAACAAGCGTCACAAGCCTGCAGGCAAGTTCTTGCGCCTTTTCGGCGCCAGTTTGCACAACTTGCAAAACCTCGATGTCATGATTCCGCTTGGCACACTCACCGTGGTAACCGGCGTGAGTGGTTCGGGAAAATCCACTTTGGTACACGACGTTCTGTACAAGGCACTGGCGGGCCAGCGTGTAGGGGGAAGTGTCAAGGAGTTTTGCGACCGCCTGGAAGGCGGCTCGAACGTCCGCGAGGTGGTGATCGTGGATCAATCGCCGATTGGGCGGACGCCGCGTTCGAACCCCGCCACGTACTTGAAAGCCTTTGACTCGATTCGCGAGGTGTTTGCGGACACCCCCGACGCCAAACGCCGCGGCTACGCCGCCGGCCACTTTTCGTTCAATGTCCCCGGCGGACGCTGCGAAACGTGCCAGGGCGATGGCACGGTCACCGTGGAAATGCAGTTTCTCGCGGACGTCGAGCTGATCTGCGAAGAGTGCCGCGGCACGCGCTTCAAGAGCGGCGTTCTAGAAGTGCATTATCACGGGAAAAATATTCACGAAGTGCTTCAGCTTACGGTGCGCGAAGCGCTGGCGTTTTTTGTCAACGTTCCAAAGATTGTGTCCAAGCTGCGCATTCTCAACGAAATCGGCCTTGGCTATCTGCGGCTCGGCCAGTCCGCCACCACGCTTTCCGGCGGCGAAGCGCAACGGCTGAAACTTGCTGCGCATCTGACGCAAACGGACAATTCCGGTATCCTCTACATTCTCGACGAGCCGACCACCGGCTTGCACTTTGATGACATCGCCAAATTGCTCAGCGCTTTTCGCAAGTTGCTCGAAGGCGGCGCATCCCTGCTGGTCATCGAGCACAATCTCGACGTCATCAAATCCGCCGATTGGCTGGTTGACCTGGGCCCGGAAGGAGGCGACCGGGGCGGCAAGATTGTCGCCACGGGGACTCCGGAGCAGGTTGCTCGCAACGCGCAATCACACACCGGCCGCTTCCTCTCGCGCGTTTTAAACGGCAATGGTCAAAGCCGCCCGGCGAACGGTCAGGCAAAGCGTTCGCCAAATGGCGCATCCAAACCCAATGGCGGCTCGGCCAGCATCACGAATGGAAGCAAAACGACTTCGAATGAACCATGACGCTCTTGCATTTTGCTAGAAATGGCATGCTCGTGCTCGGCGGCGCTGTGTTCGCTTTTTTCTTCGAGGTGTCGCCGAATTCCCTCCCGCGCAGTTCCGGGGATGCTCCCGCGCTTCGGCGGAATGCTCTTCCTTCGTCGCCGGCGCAAGCGTCCTCGAAATCACAGCCGGCGGGACAAACCAAAACGGAAAAGCTCGTCAATCCTCTCAACGATCTGCTCGACGAGGCGCAGCGCGACGTCGACCAAAAACAGTTTGAGGCGGCCCTCGCGCCGCTTCAGAAGGTTCTCGCCGATCAGCCCGACTTTGCCTATGGCCATTTTCAGCTTGCTTACGTTTACACGGCGCTGAAAAAGCCCAAGGAGGCGCAAGCCGAGTACGAGCGCGCCGCTGCGCTCGATC
>DATAIH010000071.1:0-29372 GCA_036262755.1 Candidatus Acidiferrum sp. | reverse complement strand
CAATTGCACAAAGCGCGCGTGCGGCTGCGGAAGCATTTGCGACCCGAAATGAACGATAATGGACTGAGAAAGGGCGTATCGGACCCTCCTGAGGGTGATACGGGCGAACTCGGCAGGCGACCCTTTCTGCGCCGAACGGAGCTTTGCGAAACCGTGTAAGCCATTTCCCTGCAC
Source organism: Candidatus Acidiferrum sp. (assembly GCA_036262755.1). Classification (GTDB taxonomy): domain Bacteria; phylum Acidobacteriota; class Terriglobia; order Acidiferrales; family UBA7541; genus Acidiferrum. The sequence continues at coordinate 29,198 of DATAIH010000071.1, read as the reverse complement.
CGGCTTACGGCGGCAATTGGCCAATGGGCAGGGTTGCTCCCGCGAATGCTAATTCTGGAATACACGAAGAGTTAGGGGTTTTGGTCATACCCGGGTCGTGGAGACCCGTATCTTGCTTTTGCCTTGCCGGGGGAATATACTCTAAATTCGCTCTGAAGCGGGTCGAACGGATAAGTGGGCGCGAGCCCACTTTTTTGTTGGGGCCGGGCGGAGTGTCGTACGAACCGGCTACGGTCGAGGAGTCTCTGTAGTGGATTTGGAGAAGATCCGCGCAGCCGCCGAGCGAGTAGCGCGTTCGGAAGGGCTGGAAGTCGTTGATGTCGAATGGAAAATCGGCAAGCAACGGTTTCTCCGCGTGTACATCGACCGGGTGGCCAAGCCCGGGGCGGTGATTAGCGATGCCGCGGGACCCTTGGGGGGCCGCGAAGTAGTGCATGACCCTTTTCCGAAGATCAGCCACGCGGACTGTGAGCGCGTGAGCCAGCAACTCAGCGTGATTTTGGACGTGGAAGAACTGGTTCCCGGCCCAGGGTACATCCTGGAGATTAGCTCGCCGGGGATGGACCGGGCACTGAAGAAGGCCACGGATTTCGAGCGGTTCCGCGGACGGTTGGCGAAGATTACCACCACGGAGCCCGTGGGCGATGCGAAGTTTTTTGAAGGGCGTCTGGCGGGATTTGCAAACGGGAAAGTTCGTGTGGAGTTGAAAGGGAAGGAAGCTCGGACCGTGGAGCTGCCGCTGGAGACGATTCGCAAGGCGAATCTGGTGGTCGAGTTTTAGGTTAGGGGCGGCATTCTCGGGATTTAGGAAGCGATATGGCGAGTTTGCTTTACCAACAAATCGAAATGCTGAGCCGCGAGAAGCACATCGAGCCCGAAGTGGTCGTGTCGGCGATTGAAGACGCGATGGTGGTGGCGGCACGTAAGTTTTATAAGACGGAAGAAGATCTGCGCGGCAAGTTCAACCCGGAGACGGGGCAAGTGGACGTGTATTCCGTGGTCACGGTGGTCGAGGAAGTGACCGACCCGAAAAAAGAGATCACGCTGGCGGAAGCGAAGAAAAAGAATGCTTCCGCGGAGCTCGGCACGGAAATCCATACGCCGAAGCCAACGGACGTGCTGGGGCGTATCGCCGCGCAAACGGCGAAGCAGGTGATTCTGCAGAAAGTGCGCGAGGCTGAGCGCGACACGATTTTCAACGAATACAACGGCCGGGTCGGCGAACTGGTGACCGTTATCGTGAAGCGCGCCGAAGGCCCGGATCTGATTGTCGACATGGGGCGGACGGAAGCGCGGCTACCGAAGCGCGAGCAGTCCAAGCTGGAAACGTACAACATCGGCGAACGGCTGCGTGTGGTGATCAAAGCCGTGGATCGCGCGGCGAAAGGCCCGCAAGTGATTGTTTCGCGCGCCGACGCAAGCCTGGTGCAGCGGCTATTCGAAATGGAAGTCCCGGAGATTTACGACGGCACCGTGCAGATTCGCTACGCGGCACGCGAGGCCGGCGAGCGCACGAAGGTGGCGGTAATGAGCCGCGACAAGGACGTGGATCCGGTAGGTGCCTGCGTGGGTATGAAAGGCATGCGGGTGCAGTCGATCATCCGCGAATTGCGCGGCGAAAAAATCGATATCATTCCTTACAGCGAGGAGACGGTAGCCTTTGCGCAAAAAGCGCTCAGCCCCGCAAAAGTGACGCGCGTGCAAATCGTCGATCCCGAAGCCAAGAAGCTGGAGGTGATCGTCGAAGATTCACAGCTTTCGCTGGCCATCGGCAAGAAGGGGCAGAACGTCCGGCTTGCGAGCAAGCTCATCGGCTGGGACATCGACATCAAGAGTGAAGAAGAAAAGCGTCAGGAAATTGAAGCAGAAATGACCGCGCTGACGGCGCCGGCGACGCCGCTAACGTCGCTCGCGGGTGTGGGAGCTAAAACCATCGAAAAGATGGAAGCGGCGGGGATTAATTCGGTCGAGAAGCTGGCGTCGATGACCCCGGAACAATTGATGGAAATTCCGGGAATTGGCGAAAAGATGGTGGACAAAATCTACCAGGCCGTGAACCGCTTCTATGAGAGCGGCCCGGAGGCTGCGGCTGCCAGTGAGGGGGCCGCGGGCACAGAAACCCCAGAAGCTGCGGCGGACGGTCGGGAAGAGGCCGTCGCAGCGGACGCCACGGAAGAAGGCTCGAGCGAAGTCGCGGAAGCGGCAGCAGCGGAGCCTGAAGAACCTTCAGCGCGACAGGAAGCAGCGGCCGGAGAAGAAACGGCGAGCGCTACGGAGGAAACCCCGGCCGAAGCCGCTCCCGCCGAGAGCCAAGGCAGTGCGGAGCAAAGAGAAGAGTCAAAGTCAGAGTCAAAGTCAGAGTCAAAGTCAGAGTCAAAGTCAGAGTCAGAGTCAAAGTCAAAGTCAGAGTCAGAGGCAGAGGCAAAGTAAGAGTGGAACGAGGGTTCTAGCAGCGAACTACGCGCATGAGCGACACGAATCAAGTTCGAATCAACGAACTGGCCCGTGAATTAGAGGTCAAGGCCAAAGCGATCATTGACCTTCTGTCCGGTTTCGGCGTGACAGAGAAGAAAACGCACTCCAGTTCGATTCCCGCCGACGTTGCGGAGAAGGTACGAAGGAAAATTCAAGGGGTTGCGGAAGCGGAAGCTCAGGCGGAGGCTGCCGCCAAAGCGGAGAAAGAAGCGAAGGAAGCTGCCGCGCGGGCGGCGCGCACCAGGCCAGCCACACCGGCGGCTGCTCCGCAAGCCCGCCCTGGAATTCCCGCCGCGGTGAAGCCGCCTGCCCCTGGCGCACCTGTAGCGCCTGCAGCAAAACCGGCGGCCCCTGCCATTCACGCGACCCCTGCTCCGGCGGCCGCTCCTGCGGGGCCGAAAATGGTTCCCAAGGTACCGGCTGCTGCGCCAGCGGCCACCCCGCCAGCCGCGAAGCCTGCGGCACCTGCAGGCCCGCCGACGCCCATTCGCCCGGCGGCTGCTCCGGCGCAGCCCGGAGCGACCCCAGTTCGACCAGCGGCAGCTGCCGCTCCAGGCAAACCACCCTCTGCCGCGCGGCCGGCCGCCGCTGCCCCTAGCGCTCCGGCAGTTCGGCCCCCTGCTCGACCAGCGGCGCCGCTACGGCCCACGGGAAATCGAGGCCCACTACCGACCGGGAATCGCGGGCCGCTGCCCGATGTTTCTCGCGAGCGTCCCACGGGCCCGCGGCCGGGACAGCCGATTCGTCCGCAGCAGCCAAGCCAGGGTAGACCGCTGCGGCCTGCGGCCGCGGGTGCAGAGCCCGCACGCCCATTTGAGCACCGTCGAGGCCCACTGCCCACGGGAACACGTCCCGGACCGCGTACGCCCGGTCGCCCGGGAATGTTGCCGCCGTTGCCGGAAAAACTGCCGCCAAAAGCGGAGCCCGGAAAGCCGCTTTATGCGCGCAAAACTCCAACCCGCCAGCGCCCTGCCATTGATAAGCGGGAAATCGAGGGGGAACGCAAGCTGCACCCGACGCGCTTGCGTCAGGGAGCAGGCCGCGGGACGGCTACCGCTGCGGTGATTGCGCCGCCCGAACCGCGTGCGCCGCGCGAAGTAACCATCACGGAAGGCATCACCATTCGCGAGCTGGCTGAGAAGCTCGACGTGCGAGCGAAAGACCTCCTGAAGACGCTGCTCGACCGCGGCGTTTTCGCCAGCATCAACCAGGCGCTGGACGTTCCCACCGCAACGACACTGGCAGAGTCCTTCAATGGCATCGTCAGCGTAGTGTCCCTGGAAGAGGAAATGGTTCTGGAGGTCGCAAAGGAAGAGACTAAGGAAAGTTTGAAGCCTCGCCCCCCGGTGGTAACCGTTATGGGCCACGTGGACCACGGAAAAACGAGCTTGCTGGACGCGATTCGCGAAGCGGACGTGGCCGCAGGTGAAGCCGGCGGAATCACGCAGCACATCGGAGCTTACAAAGTTCTGGTGAACGACCGCAGCGTGGTGTTCGTGGACACGCCTGGCCATGAAGCGTTCACGCGCATGCGCTCGCGCGGCGCGAAGGTGACGGACATCGTGGTTCTGGTCGTGGCCGCCGATGACGGAGTGATGCCGCAAACCAAGGAAGCCATCGACCACGCCAAGGCAGCGAATGTTCCGATCGTTGTGGCGGTCAACAAGATTGACAAACCGGAAGCACAGCCGGAGCGCGTGAAGCGGCAGCTGTCAGAGCTTGGGCTGATGCCCGCGGAATGGGGCGGCGACACAGAATTTGTGGAAGTTTCGGCCAAGCAGAAAAAAGGCATCGACAAGCTGTTGGAAATCATTTTGTTGGTTGCCGATTTGCGCGAACTGAAGGCCAATCCCGATGCGCCCGCCAGCGGCACGGTTTTGGAATCGCGCGTCGACAAAGGACGCGGACCCGTGGCCACGGTGTTGGTGCAGAATGGCACGCTCAATCCGGGCGACTTCTTCATCTGTGGCTCGGTGTTCGGCAAAGTCCGCGCGATGTTTGATGATCGCGGCCGGTCGGCAAAAAGCGCTCCACCCTCCACGCCCGTCGAAGTGCTGGGACTACAAGGAGTGCCAGAAGCGGGCGATCACTTCCAGGTAACCGACGAAGCGAAGGCCCGCCACATTGTCGAGTACCGTCAGAGCAAGCAGCGCGATGCTGCGATGGCGCGCAGCGGTGGCGGGCGCATAACCCTGGATCAGCTCCACGAGCAACTCAAGGCTGGCGAAGTCAAGGAGCTACCGATTGTCATCAAGGCCGACGTGCAGGGTTCCGTGGAAGTTCTCAGCGAAATGCTGCCAAAACTTTCGACCGAGCAGGTGAAGCTGAAGATTATCGGATCAGGCGTAGGTGCGGTAACGGAAAACGACGTCCTTCTAGCTTCGGCGTCAGGCGCCATCATCGTCGCGTTCGGCGTGCGTCCGGATCGCAAGGCCGCGGAGCTGGCGCAGCAGGAGCACGTGGATATTCGCGCGCACAACATCATTTACGAAGTCTCGGACGAGATTAAGAAGGCCATGGAAGGCCTGCTCGAACCGGTGGTTACGGAGACGTACCTCGGCCGCGCGGAAGTGCGCAACACGTTCCGTGTGAAGGGTGCCGGGACGGTGGCGGGCTGCTATGTGGTCGACGGCATTTTGAAGCGCGATGCGCAGGTGCGCGTGGTCCGCGACGGCACGGTGATTTACGCGTCGAAGCTAAGCTCGCTGAAGCGGTTCAAGGACGACGTCAGCGAAGTGCGCACGGGCTTTGAATGCGGCGCGGGCGTGGCCAACTTCAACGACATCAAGGTCGGCGACGCTCTGGAATGCTTCAACGTCACCAAGATGAGCGCCGCGGAAGCTGCCGGGCAGGCGAGTGCGCCCTCCGGCAAGAAATAAACCGCCCAGCTTTTCCCGGAGCCGCACATGCCGGTCGGCTTGCTCACCCTCGAGCTGCACATCCCCGAAGCGCAATCGCTGAAGGACAAGAGACAAGTATTGCGCAGCCTCAAGGATCGGCTAAGGCGCGAATTCAACGTCGCGGTCGCAGAACTGGAGCATCAAGACGTGTGGCAAAGGTCGGTTGTGGGAGTCGTGACAATTTCCAATGAAGAAAAGCACGTGAATGAAGTGCTGCAGAAAGTTCTGGATGAGGCGGACGGCATTCTTGGCTCGATTTTAATCCACCAAGCCGTGGAAATCATCTAGCGGCGCCGTAAAGAGCCGCATTTATGAGTCTGACCAACCATCGACACGAACGCGTGGGCGAGGAAATAGCTCACGAGATCAACGCCATGCTGGCGGGGGAATTGAAAGACCCGCGGCTGGAAGGCAGCGTCACCGCCAGCGAAGTACGCGTGCAGCCGGACATGAAGCACGCGCGCGTCTTTATTAGCGTGAAGGGAACGAGCCAGGAACAGACCGATGCAATCAAAGCCTTGGAACATGCTGCCGGATTCATCAAGCACGAGCTCATGGAGCGCTTGCAACTTCGTCGCTTGCCGGAATTGCACTTTGCACTGGACCTTTCTGAAGAACGAGTGGAGCGCATCGAACAGCTCTTGAAGGAAGTGAAGAAGGACAAGCCGAGCACGAAGAGGAAATAAGCCAGCTGCAGTTCTGAGTTGCGCGTCATAAGTGCTAAGTTAAGAGAATCGAAGAGCTGAGAACGGTCTTTTTCGCGAGGGTACGCCTTCGTTGGAGCTGGTGTTCGGGTTCCTGATTACTTACAACTTGGAACGTAAGGCGAAAAACTCTCTCCATGCCACGTCAGCCACAACCGGTGCCGTTTGACGGCGCTCTCGTCATCAACAAGCCCAAAGGAAAAACGTCGCACGACGTCGTCGATGCGGTTAGGCACTTGGCGGGGTTCCGCCAGATCGGACATCTGGGCACGTTGGACCCTCTAGGAACGGGAGTTCTCGTGTTGTTGCTGGGGCGGGCAACGCGGCTGGTGCAGTTCTATTCGGGCAGGAGAAAGCGTTACGCGGCCGGTTTCCGCTTCGGGTTTGCAACCGACACCTATGATTCCGACGGCCAAGCTCAAGGCCCGGACAGCGCACCGACCCTCGATGCCGGCATCCTCGAGAAGCTTGCTGCCGAGCGTGCCGGGCCATTCGAGCAGATGCCACCGGCGTTTTCCGCCAAGAAGGTCGGAGGCCGCCCGGCATACGAGCTGGCCCGAAAGAAACAGGAGGTCTCGCTCAGACCCGTTCCCGTGGAGATCTTCGAATACAAGCTGACCGGAATCCAGGGAAGCGTCGCGCAGTTTGTTATCGAATGCTCCTCTGGCACCTATATCCGTTCGTTGGCGCATGAAATGGGGCAAAAGTTGGGCTGTGGCGCGCATCTCGCGGAAATCACGCGCACGGCAGTGGGGGAATTCTCTCTCGAACAAGCGATCGCTCTCGAGGAACTTGCGGAAGCCAGCCGCGCGGGCCGCTTCGCGAACTGCCTGATCAAGCTCGAAAACCTGCTGCCGAACTTTCCTCGCGTCAACGTTTTGCCGGTGATCGAAAAGCACGTGCGCCACGGTTCGAAATTCAATATTTTGCTTTCCCAATTGCAATCCGGACGCGCCGAACCGCCGCCTGGCGCCACCACGGAACTCGACGGGGGGCCGCCGAAGGCTCCGCGGCTGCGCGTGTTCAACCAGGAAGACAAATTGATTGCCATTGCCGAAGCCGTGGTGCCCCGGACGTACCAGCCACTCGTCGTGTTTGAACCGCTCCCATAAGCGCGTTTCACCCAAACAAGCACTTCCTCAAATTTTCTTGCAGGAGTCCCCTTCTACTTCTTAGATTTGCCGAGTCACAGCAGGTCCATGCCGTTGGCTAAGGCTGCGGCTGTGGCTGTTGTTGAAGCGGAGGCTGCTCGAGCGGCCGCTGGGGTGGCGGTTGTTGCGGCAGCGTCGGTGCGGGAGTCCCGCGAAATCCTGGTGCCAACCCGCGTTCGACTCCGCGGCCTGCGTAGATCGTCCGCGTGAGATGATCCGTCAGCCGCAGTCTGCGGGGAGTAACCACGATAAGCAACTCGGTGTCTTCGAGGGACCTGCTCTTTGAACCAAATGCATATCCTGCGCCGGGGATCTCCGCGAAACCGGGCAAGCCAGCGATGGAACGCGTTTCTTCCGTATCCGTCATGCCGTTGATGAGCGTCGGCTCGTTTTCTTTCACCCGCACGGTTTGTGACAACGTGCGATTCGAAAGGATGGGGATGCCGTTCACACTCGTGCCAGAAAGCGCCCGAATCTCGAATTCCAGTTGCAGGGTTACTTCGCCGTCGGGATGAAGCGTGGGCGTAGCTTTGATCTTCAAGCCGAGGTCAATATACTCTGAGGCGGGATAAGGCTGCTGCGCGACCCCAGGCGCCACGCTGGAAAACAGACTGGCCGGACTCAGAACCACTGTGACGTCGCCCGCGGCCCCAGAAACATTGTTGGCGATGGCCACATCAGGAAATCCGCCAGCCGCGAAAGTGCCGGCGACGATTGACGTAGGCGTAGAACCCGTGGGACCTGCGGGAGGCTCGAAGGCCTGGCTGAACAGCCCTCCCGAAAGGCCTACAAATACCCGGAAGGTATTCGCGCCTCCATTGGTCACCGCAATGTCTGCGAGGCCATCCAGATTGAAGTCCGCGATGGCAATGCCGGTGGGAGACGCCCCGGTTTGCAGTAGCGGGATTGGTCCGTGCACAAAGCTGGCGTCCCCGTTGTTGAGAAAAATGCTGACGGTGTCATCGGTTTGATTCACGACGGCGAGGTCCGGCTTCGCGTCACCATTCAAATCGCCGGCCGCGACCGCCACTGGACCGTTGCCCGACGATAGCGGCGACCCGGTGGCTTCCGAGAAAGTGCCATCGCCACGCCCTAAAAGAATGGCCACATTGTTGGTGGTCTGATTTACGACGGCCAGGTCCTGGTTCCCATCCGCATTAAAGTCGTTTGTCACCATGGCCACCGGGGCTCGCTCGCTTGCGGTAAAGGGCGTCAGAGTAAACTGCTTTTGTGCGGTCAAGGGAGCGGTGCTGGAATCTCTGACCGCGACCGTAAAGGGGAAGCTTGTCCCCGCGGTGGTGGCGGCGGGAGTTCCTGTAATTCTGCCGGTGTTTGCGTTCAAGCTCAGGCCAGTAGGCAGCGCGCCGGACGAAATGCTCCAGCTAAGCGGAGTGGTTCCTCCGGTAACCGTCAGAATCTGGTCGTAAGGGGTCCCGACAGCCCCGTTGGGAAGCCCGGCAGCGGAAATGGCAAACGTCGGAGCAGTCGTATTGATGGAAATGCTGAGCACGGTGGTAACCGAGTTTGGAGGGCTCGCGGAATCCGTTGCCTTGACGGTGATCGGTGAGGTTCCCGCGGCTGCGGGTGTGCCCGCAATGGCGCCGGTGCCGGGATCGAGAGTCAAGCCCGCCGGGAGCGTCCCGGCCGCAAGGCTCCAGGTGATCGTGCCGGTTCCTCCGGTTGATCGCAAGGAGGTGGTGTACGCGGCATTCAAGACGCCATCGGGCAGCGTCGTGGTGCTGATCATAAGTTGCCGCGCGAACAGAAAAGGAGAATTCGCTGCAGCCGTAAATTTACCGGTGCCGTCACCGAGAAAAATAGAAATGGAGTCATCACCCTCGTTGGCTACGGCGAAGTCCTGATGGCCATCGCCGTTGAAGTCTCCCGTGGTAATCGCAGTGGGGTTGAAGCCCACGGGAATAGACACGGGTTTCTGAAACGTGCCATCGCAGTTGCTGAGGAGCACGTTCACCACGTTCGCAAGCGGATCACTCGCGACCAGGTCATGGCATCCGCTGGCGGTGAATGTCGCCGAAGCGATCCCGGGGGGCGTCGCCGGCGCAGCGCTGCGCGGAGTTCCCAGCGTGATGGGAGAACCTGTGGCTTGGGAAAACGTTCCCCGATTGCCGCTCTGATTCAGCAGAACCGTAATCGAGTTATCGATTTCGTTCACGGCCGCAAGGTCAAGTAAACCGCTATTCAGAAAATCTGCGGTCACCAGAGCTACCGGTCCGGTCCCGGCGGGGTAAGAAGTGCTGGGGAAGGGATTGCTCGCTCCGCCTACGCTGGGCGTAAAGGTTGCGGTCCCCAGGCTGCCGGAAAGTAAGGAAAGCGTGACGGGAAAGCGCTCGCCCACGAAAAAAGTGGCTGGCTTGCCGTCCTGAGCGCGCAGGAGAACCTGGCGGCCGCTCTTGACCAGCGAAAGCGCGTCGGAGAAGTCCGCAGCGGCCGCGGGAAGCGTCAGGAGAAAGGTGGATTGGCCGCCTCCGAAGGCAATGAGCGAAGGAATCAGAGAACTAATCGACGTCAACCCACCGCTTGCTGCGCCTCCAAAGATTCCCGTCAGAAGCGTTTGAAGCGCCGACAGATCATTTGCCTGCTTCAACTGGTTAATCAAGTTGGGCGGAAGACTGATTAGTCTTAGACTGGTGGGTGGTTCGATACCAAGTTTCCTCGCGGCGCTGCGGTCGACTTCTAGCAGCTCGATCTCAAGCATCAATTCCCCGCGAGCCCTCTCCATCTGCTGAACGAGCGCGCCGGCCAGGGCCAGCCGCTCGGGTGTATCGCGCATGGTAATGGTGTGGCTGCGGGAGTCTAGATTCATGCGCGTGGAACCGGTGATCTCGCGCAGGATGCGCAATACTTCCGTAGCATCCTCGGGACTGACGGCGGAAGAAAGTGGAAAAGTCTGCTCCGCTTGCAAATCATATTCGCGGTGTTTTTCCGGCGTATCCGCAGCTACAAACATCAGCGTAGCGTTCACCGGGCGCCAGAACGTTTCCGTCTCCGCGGCGAGCACCGTAACCGCGTTGCTGAAATCCACATCGTTGACGTTTAAGCGCACGTTTCTGACGATCAGATCGGGGTCGAAGGTGACGCGTACGCCGAAAACTCCGGCCAGTTGCTCGTAAACGGTCTTGGTGTCCCCGCGCAAGTCGAGGTTGTGCCTTCCTGTCTGCGGCTTCAATCGAGGCAAGTCGGGGATTCCCGGCATGGCTTTCGGCTTGGTTTCGTCTGCCATGCTTTTGATTTGCCGCAAACGCTCCATGACGTCGGGGTTGCTGGGGTCAATCGCCAGCGCCGCGGCAAGATCTTCGGTGGCTTGCTCTAGGCGGCCGGCTAGCGCATCTCGCTCCGCCGCATCCGCATAAGAACGCAACACCTTCGAGCGCAGCCCTGCGGCACGCTCGGCAAAGGCGATTTCCTTGGGCGCATAGCGCGCAGCTTCCTCATAGAAGGCCAAGGCGTCCTCCAGCCGACCGGCGGCTTCCGCTCTTTCGCCCTGCTCGGCGGCTTTGCGCGCGCGCTTGGGATCCGGCCGCACCTGCTCGGTGAGCGCCTGGGAACCGGGAGGCTGCGATTGAGCGAAGGTGGGTTGAAAAAACAGAAGCAGGCTCGCGAGTGTGAGGGACAAGGATTGGCGGAGGATGCCCATGTTCAAGAAACAGAATAACCTATTCCGTCGATCTAGAAATCGGACTGAATTAGTCCGGTTGACGTGGAGGGCACCGCTGAGGTAAACTCGGATTTGTAGTTGCAACTCATTTACAACTGGACAGGCTGGACTATCCGTGCTTTCCGCATTTCTTGTCGCGCTTCGCGAAGGCGTCGAAGCGGCCTTGGTCGTCGGCATCATCCTGGTCTATCTCTCTCGCACCGCCCGCACCCATCTGACGCGCTTCGTCTGGTATGGCGTCGCGGCGGCCGCCGCTCTTAGCCTGGCTGTGGCGGTGGGGCTCGAGCGCTGGCGCATCAGCGAAGACGGCTTCGAGGGGCTGATGCTGCTGGTAGCCTCGGTCTTCGTTGTTACGATGATTGTATGGATGAACCGCGTTGCGCGCCACCTGCGAAAAGAAATTGAGGAAAAAGTGGAGTCCTACGCCGAACGAGCGGGGAACGCCGCCGGCTGGGGGATCTTTCTCTTCGTCTTTCTTATGGTTCTGCGCGAAGGCGCAGAACTGGCGCTCGTCCTGCGCGCCGTGGAACTCTCGAGCGAAGGCCTCGAGACCTGGATTGGGACCATCGTCGGAATCGGCGCGGCGGTTGCCGTCGGGCTGTTCTTTTTCAAGGGAACGCTGCGCATTCCGTTGCAGCGGTTTTTCGCCGCCACGAGCATTATTCTGGTGCTCGTCGCGTTCCAGCTGGCGCTGACCGGCCTGCACGAGTTGAGTGAAGCCCTTTGGCTGCCTTCGAGCAAGGTGGAGATGGCCATTCTTGGTCCCATCGTGCGCAACGAGCTTTTCTTTTTCGTGTTCATTTTTGGCGCGGCGATCCTGCTGATTTTGCGGGAATGGCAGTTGGCTTCACACGCCAAAGCCGCAAGCGAGTTCTCGAATGCCGCCGAGAAGCGCCTGCTGGAGTCGCAGAACCGCCGCCAGCGCCGCTGGATGATTGCTGCGGCAACCGCTTCCCTCACGGTCATTCTCGTTTTGACTGCAGATTTTATTTACGTGCGAGCAAATTCCGCCCCGCCCGCGGCCCGGGCCATCGATCCCGTTGGCAGCATCGTGCGCGTGCCCATCAGCGAAGTACAGGACGGAGCCATGCACCTTTTCACGGTAAACGCAGGCCATCAGTCCATCCGCTTCATGGTCATCAAGAAGTCGAATGGCTGGGGCGTGGCCCTGGACGCCTGCCGGATTTGCGGCGCGGAGGGCTACCGCCAGGACGGCCAGAACGTCATTTGCCGCCACTGCGCTTCGGCGATTTTTATTCCCTCGATTGGCAATCAGGGAGGCTGCAATCCTATCGGTGTGTCAGCGCGCGTGGATAAAGGAGACATTGTGATCGACATTTCCGCCCTCGCTCGGGCGTCCAAGGACATTCCCCAGTAGGGCGCGAGTTAGCGCCTTGCATGGCGACGACTGATTCCATGTTCCTACGACTCGTGGCCGATTCCTTCGGACGCCGTCCGCGGCACAAGCTGCTGACCGGCGCGGCACTGGCTTTGGGTATGGCTGTGGCCACGGCCGCGCTGAGCGTGGCGCTGGACGTCGGCGACCGGTTGGCCAAGGAGTTCCGCAGCCTGGGTGCGAATCTGGTGGTTACGCCGCAGGCCGATTCGCTGCCACTCGAAATTGGCGGCGTTGATTATCGGCCAGTGAATGCCGGAGCCTACCTTCCCGAAGCGGACTTGCCGAAACTCAAGACTATTTTTTGGCACAACAACGTCATAGCTTTTGCTCCGATCCTGGAAGTCCGAGCAATGGCTTTGCCGTTTTCGCGCGAGGGCAGGCAGCTCGCGAGTTGGATCGCCGACGTTCCGGTAGTCGGAACGTGGGCTGACCATGCCGTTCCCCTGCCGGACGGCGGAGAATTTCATACAGGAATCGCCAAGACGAACCCTTGGTGGCACATCGAGGGTCAGTGGTTTTCCGACGATGGCAGGGAATGTGCGGTGGGAAGGGCATTGGCACAAAAAATTCACATCGAAGTCGGCGATTCAATTTCCTTGGCAGTCGGCCGTGTCACCAAGATTCCCGCCCCGTTGAAAGTCACGGCGATCCTCAATTCGGGTGGCCCGGAGGATGAATCCTTAGTGGTCCCGCTCTCTTATGCCCAGTGGCTTGCCGGCAGGCCGGGACAGTACCGCAAACTTTACGTAAGCGCACTGACCAAGCCGGAAGACGCCTTTGCGCGCAAAGACCCCAAGGCCATGACGCCGGCCGAATTCGACCGCTGGTACTGCACACCGTACATTTCCTCGATTGCGCTTCAGATTCAGCAGGAATTGCCGGGGACCGAGGTGCGCGTAATCCGCCGCGTTGCAGAGGGCGAAGGTCAGATTCTCACGCACGTGGAGATGCTGCTTTGGCTGGTTACTCTGGCCGCCATGCTCGCCGCGGCACTTGCCGTAGGGGCTTCTTCGGCTGCCTCGGTGATCGAGCGGCAAGCCGAGATTGGTTTGATGAAGGCGCTGGGCGCGGGGTCCGGGACGGTTGGCTTCTTGCTCGCGGCGGAGCAGCTCTTGCTCGCGTTCGTGGGTGGAGGAATCGGCTACTCACTGGGAATCGTTTTGGCGCGCCTACTGGGTGAAAGGATTTTCGGCGCCGCGCCGGAGCCGACCCTGCTGGTTTTTCTGGTTGTGCTTGGGCTCGCGGCTATAGTGACGCTTCTCGGCAGCGCCATTCCCCTTCGGCGCGCGTCGCGCATTGAGCCCGCGCCCATCTTGCGAGGCGAGTGATGACCGAACGTCGCGAGGCCAATCGAGCGATGTTCTGGCGCATCCTTCGGCGTCTGTTCGGAGCCAACCGCGGCCGGCTGTTCGTCATGCTGCTCGCGCTTGGAGCCGGGGCGGCCGTCACCGCCGCTCTTCTTAATTTGCAAGTCGATGCCAAGCGCCGCCTCACGACCGAATTCCGCGCCTTTGGCCCAAACGTGGTGATCGTTCCGAAAGGTTCTTCGTCATCAAGCTCCGAGACGCTGCCGCAGTCCATCATCCAGTCCGTGCCCGCAGATGTTCCTGGCGGCCGCGTGACCGCGTTGTCCGCCCTCTACCTGGTCGCCAGCGTTTCCGTTCCTCCGTCCGGAAAATCTGCTTCTGCCGTTGTTGCAGGAATCAATCCGCTATTTTTTGCAAAAGTCGATCCATCGGCCAATCCGAACCGATCAGCCTCTCCCTCAGAAAACGCATGCGTTGCGGGCGTGCGGTTCGCGAAACAGGTAGGCGTTGAGCAGGATAGAGACCTCGTGGTGGCCAGCGGCGACCGCCGCGAGTCGTGCCGTGTTGTGAGCTTTCGTCAGACCGGTGGATCGGAGGACAACCGTCTTGAGATCGACCTGCGAGCGGCACAGCGCTTGGCCGATCTGCCGGAGCGCATCAGCATGATCGAGCTAATCGTTCCCGGAACGCCCGCCGAAATCCAGAATTACGTCGCGGATCTTCAGAAGCGAATCCCTGATGCCGAAGTGCGCCCCGTCCGCCAATTCACCGAAGGCGAGGCAAGGGTTTACAGCCGCATCAGCGGCCTGCTGACCGCCACGGTGGGAATCGTGCTGCTGCTCACCGCGCTGTGCGTCATGGCCGCTATGACCAACGTAGCCATCGAGCGCAAAATGGATGTTGGTTTGATGAAAGCCATTGGCGGGGCTACGCGGCGCGTCGTGCGGCTGTTCCTTGCGGAGGCGGCGCTGCTCGGGCTTGCCGGCGGCGTGATCGGCGCAACGCTTGGGATTCTGCTCTCTATCGTTCTAGGCAAGGCCGTTTTTGGCGTGGCGGCGCGGCCGCGCCTGATTGTGTATCCTGTAACCGTGGGTTTGACGATGCTGGTGGCGATTCTGAGCGCCTTCCCGTTGCGGCGGCTGGCAAGCATCCGCCCGGCATCGCTGTTCCGAGGTGAAGCGTGAGTGTGGTCGCTCCAGTCGAATTGCAGCGGCGCGCTGCGGCACAGCAAGTGATCATCGACAGTCTGATCAAGCAGTACGGCTCCTTGCGTGCGCTCAACGGCGTCAGCTTCGCAGTGAACAGCGGGGAATGGGTCGCTCTCATGGGACCTTCCGGGTCGGGAAAAACCACGCTTATCAACATTCTCGGTGGTCTGGACACGCTAACAAGCGGGCGCGTGATCGTTGACGGTGTGGACCTTGCGAAGCTCGGCGAAAACGACTTGGTTCGCTACCGCGCGGAAAAAGTGGGCTTCGTTTTTCAGCAGTTTCATCTCGTGCCGTATCTCACGGCGCTCGAAAACGTAATGCTGGCTCAGTATTTTCACAGCGTCACGGACGAAAACGAGGCCGAAGAGGCCCTCGAGCGTGTCGGTCTGGGCGACCGCCTGACGCATTTGCCAGCGCAGCTATCCGGTGGCGAACAGCAGCGCGTGGCCATTGCGCGCGCATTGATCAACCAACCGAAGCTCATTCTTGCGGACGAACCTACCGGCAACCTCGACGAAGCCAACGAAAGGATCGTCATCGAAATCTTCCGCAAGCTGCACCAAGCGGGTCACACGATCTTGATGGTCACGCACGACCCGGACATCGCGCGGCAAGCCGACCGTCGCATTGAACTCGCTCATGGCCACTTGCATTTTGACTCGGCAGTGCACGGCCCGAGCCAACCGCTGAACTGCCCCTTGGTGGACACGCCCGACTGCTGCAAGTCCGTCTCGACCGACGACGAAATTCGCTTTGACCACTTGCTGGAGCAGATTTGGGTTTGCGGCGAAGAAGGGCAGCCCGCGCAGGTGGAACGACTCCGCGCCACGGGGGCCTCGGGAAAACTTTCGGTGCCCGAAGAGCCTGCCTCCCGCGTTCTTTCGCGCATGGCGGATCGGCATTTGGTCGCGTTGCACGATGGGGAGGCGCAGCTTACTCCCGCGGGAAGCCAGCGCGCGCGCGACGTAGTGCGCCGCCATCGCTTGGCAGAGCGTTTGTTCAAAGACACTTTTGCCGTCGACGAAACCGAAGCGCACACCCAGGCGTGCCGGTTCGAGCACATCATCAGCCCCGAGCTGGACGCCCGCATTTGCACGTTTCTCGGGCATCCCAAGACCTGTCCCCACGGCAACCCCATTCCTCCCGGCGATTGCTGCGACGGAAAGCGGTAATCCTGACGACCACTGACCACGGTGAACTTCCGCCATGCCCACTCCCCTCGATCCACGAAAGAAGCCGGCCAGCGTCAAGATTCACCTGTCGAGCGGCAATGGCGTGGACATCACCTGGGCCGACGGCCACGCCAGTCACTACGATTTTGCCTATTTGCGCGAGGAATGCCCTTGCGCCACGTGCAATGACGAACGCGGCAAGAAAGAGGCCCTCAAGTCTCTCGCGCCTGGAATGCCCCGTTCTCCCGTGCTGCCCATGTACAAGCCCAAGGCGCGTGCCAAATCCGCCACGCAGGTAGGGAACTACGCCATTCAAATTGCTTTTACCGACGGCCATTCCACAGGCATCTACGCCTACGACCACCTTCGCAGCATCTGCCCTTGTGCCGAATGTGCGAGAGCCTTCCGCGCCGCGGTTGGCTAGGTTTCTGCTCGCGGGCGCCTTGCTGCTTCGACATGCTCCCGCAAACAAACTCGTTTCGCGGTTCCAGTGCGGTTGGCATCTTCCTGTTTTTGGGCGCGGCCATGCCGGTCTAGCCGGGGCGACACTGATTTGGCGCAAGCCTTTTCTCGATCGTGTGTGGGCGTTGAACCCACGGGCATACCACCGGCTCGCACCCCGGAGTGCCGCGGGCGTGGCCTTCCCGGTGCTCGGCTGGTTCCTTCGCCGGTTCTGGGGCTGGGCTTGGCGGCTGTCCTGGTCGCAGCCCAGACCGTGGGGAGCGCGGTGAACGCCATCCTGGGCGATTTCTGGCGGAGGGGGCAGCAGCGTCGATTGTTGCGGGCGCGATACTCTGTTTGCTTCTCCGTCCGCAAGCGCGAACCGCTTTCCGCAGGAAGGCTTTTCCAGACCATCGAATCGGGTGAGTCCGTATCTTTACGGAAACCATGGTGTCGGGCATCCTCCCATGAGGTATTTCGCCTTGCTTGCTAGACTTCATGCTCGAAAAATGCGAGCATTTCAGTCTGCTAGGTAGCAAAATCCACACATGAGCAGCATCCCCAATAACCCTGCTGCCGCGGGCAGACGGGGCAATGGAATTCCGCGTGTTTTGGTGGCCACCACCGCGCTGCTGAGTTTCATCTCCTTCTGGCGCGCCGCCGCCATTGTCCTGAACGATTTGGCCTCCTCCGCGTACTACGCGGGCGGTGAAGCGGAAGCCTACATCGGCAAAGCCGCGCCATGGTTCATCCTCGCCATCATGTTGTTTTCCTATGCCGTGCGCGCGGTCTATATCGAAAGCTGCAGCATGTTCGTGCGCGGTGGCGTCTACCGCGCCGTCAAGCAGTCTCTCGGCGGCGGTCTCGCGAAGTTCAGCGTCTCTGCGTTGATGTTCGATTACATCTTGACGGGACCGATCAGCGGCGTGTCCGCGGGCCAATACCTTGCAGGGCTACTAAGCGAAACCTCGCAGCACTTTCATCTCAGCGGCCCCTTCTCGCCGGGCGCCTTGAATCTCATCGCGGCCTCCTTCGCCATCCTGGTCACCGTCTATTTCTGGTGGCAAAACACCAAAGGCGTTCACGAGTCCAGCGACAAAGCGCTCAAAATCATGAAGCTTGTGACGGTCATGGTGGTGGTGCTCATCGCCTGGTGTGTCCGCACGATCATCGTACGGCACTCTGAACTTCCACCATTTCCGTACCCTCGCAATCTCCACCTTAGCCCCGGCGCCCTCGGCTGGCTCGCCCACAGCTCCTTGCCGCAAATGTTTGGAGTCGTCGCCATCTTCATCGCTCTCGGACACTCCGTCCTGGCAATGAGCGGAGAAGAATCTCTCGCACAGGTCTACCGCGAAATCGAGTCACCCAAGCTTCCGAACCTGAAGAAAGCCGGTTTGGTCATCTTCATTTATAGTCTGGTGTTTACTTCCCTGGTTTCGTTCTTCGCCGTCATGATCATCCCGGACGACGTGCGTCAGGGCTTCTTGCAAAACTTGATCGGCGGTTTGGCCATGAATCTGGACGGGCCGTTTCTGGCGCGCTTGCTCTTTCACGCCTTCGTGGTCATTGTGGGGACACTTATCCTCGCCGGTGCAGTCAATACCGCCATCGTCGGTTCGAACGGCGTCCTCAACCGGGTGTCTGAAGACGGCGTGCTCAGTGATTGGTTCCGTCAACCACACCCGCGCTTTGGCACTAGCTATCGCATCATTAATACGATCGTGCTGCTCCAGACGGCGACGATTATCCTCAGCCGCGGCAACGTTACGTTTCTTGCCAACCTTTATGCCTTCGGTGTGATCTGGAGCTTCACGATGAATGGCCTTGCCGTTCTCGTCTTGCGTTATACGCATCCCGGCGAGCGCGAATTCCAGGTTCCCTTCAATCCCCGGATTGCGGGCGTCCAAATTCCCCTGGGTCTTATGGCCATCACGGGCACACTCTTTCTCATCGCCGTCGTCAACTTGTTTACTAAGCCGGTGGCGACGATGGCCGGCGGCGTCTTCTCCATGCTTCTTTACATTGTGTTCACGATTTCCGAGCGTCATCGGCGGAGGATTGGCGCTGCCCACGTGGAGATGGACCAGTTCAACCTGGAGTCGGAAAGCGAACTTACTCCCGAAGCGGTTGGTGCGCGCCCCGGCAACATCCTCGTTCCAGTCAGTAATCAATACAATTTATATCATCTGAGCAATGTTCTGGATCGCGTGAAACCCGGGCGTCGCGATGTTGTCGTCCTGCACGTTCGGCTGTTGAGGCGCGCAGCCTCCGGGGAATACGAACTGGAAGCCGAACAGCTTTTCGGAAGCATTGAGCAGCAGCTTTTCTCAAAAGCGCTGGCGTTAGCCGAAAAACGGGGAAAGTCCATTCGCCTGGCGATCGTCGCAGCAAACGATCTTTCCGAAGGTATTCTTCGCGCCGCGGCTTCGTTGCAATCCAGCACGATTGTTCTGGGCCGTTCTTCAAGAGAGAGTACCGAAGAGCAGGCGCGCCTGATCGGCGAAGCCTGGGAAAAGCTGGGCGATTCCAAGCCCCAGTTCAACCTCGAAATCCACATGCCCAACGGGGACAAGCTCTACAAAGTCCTCGGTCCGCACGCCCCGAACCTCACGGCAAACGAGATCAATCTTCTGCACCGCCTATGGCTGCGCTTCAGCGACTTGGTTTCCCCTCTCGAGTTGCATCACCATGACGTCGTGCATTTCGCTTTGGAGGAAGTCCAAAAGGAATTGGAAGATGGCGCCGAAGATGGCGTTGTCAAACGCTTACGCGCGCATCTCGATGCGAATCAGAAGAAACGCAAGACGCCCTCTTAGGCCGTCCGTACTGGCGGTTTTTCCCGGCCAATCCAAACTACGCTAGTCTAATTTAGAGCGGTGGAATTTAGACGAGTTGCGCCGTGCAATGCCCGCAGCGCTTTGCCGCGAGGGGAATGGTCATCGCGCATTGCGGACACTCTTTCGTTGTCGCCGTTGCAGCAGGCGCGGGCTTCTTCGTCCAGCGATTCACCTGCTGAACCACAAGAAACACGCAGAATGCCACGATGAGAAAATTTATGATGGAATTCAGGAAAAGGCCGTAATTGAGTGTGGGCGCACCCGCGGCCTTCGCCGCTGCCAGATTGTTGTAGGATTTGTCACTCAGATTGATGAATAAGCTGGAGAAATCGATACTCCTCACCAGCCGGCCGATCGGCGGCATCATTACGTCTTCCACCAAAGAGGAAACAACCTTGCCGAACGCCGCGCCGATGATTATCCCGACAGCCATATCCATTACGTTGCCACGCATGGCAAATTCCTTGAATTCCTTGAGCACGGTCTCTCTCCTTTGTTTTTCGATGAAGGCGAAGGACGGCCCCGTCCCGATTCACTAGGCGCGGGTCTGTGAGGTTCGTCTTTGAGCGCGGATTATATCCAAGAAAAGAAAGAATACAGAGAAATCGCGCAAAATGGGCGGCCAAAGCACGAGCTACCGCGCGCAGCGCCTATGATCAGGTCGCAGGGATCCACAACCCGGATTGCAACAGGGCAACCCGTGTTTGCGACGGAGAACCATTCGTACGTCGGTGCCGCTATGGGACCCACTCTTCATCGTTCCCGCTCAGTTCACTCCTGCGTACCGCTAGCCAACCACGCCATCCCGTCCACTCCCGGCGTTAGTTCGATCGGCTTTTCCAGGTCCCAAGTGTGCAAATTCAGCACGTCAATTTTTCCTGAGCCCGTGCCGCTTAAATACGCAAGATCGCCCCCCGGACGAATCAGAATCTCCGATGCTCCGTCCGAGATCTTCAGCCTGTGCGCAACTCCCATCGACTGCAGGTCAAGCACATACGCATTGCCGCCGCGGTCCAGTGTCACCAGCCATCGCCCGTCCGGCGTCGGCTGCGACGCATACACCGGGGTCGGCACATCAATCCAATTCACAATTTTGTTTGTAGCCGTGTCGATTATCGCAATCCGCGGAGCATCTTGATCGTGGGTAAACACCCGCGTGCCATCCGGGGAAATCGAAATCCGCTGCACCATCTTCGCTACCGGGATCGTCGCAAGCAGGCTGCGCTTCGCTAGGTCCAGCACGCTCACGCTCCCCGCGCCCACGTTCGCCGTATAAGCCCGCCGACCGTCTGGCGAAATGACCAGCATGTGCGACTCTTTCTGTCCCGTGGGAATCTCTGCGACAACTTTCTGCGTGTTCGGGTCCAGCACGTCTACCGTATGCCCAAGTTCTGCGGTCACATACAACATTCCATCCGGCCCCCATTCCGCGCGATGTGGCCGCAGCGGCTTCCCCAAATCGATTGTCGCCCTGAGCTTCCGCGCCTGCAGGTCAACCACATCGATCGTGCTCCCATCTGTTCCCGGCCTTCCCACGCCGGAATTTCCGTAAATCGGGACATATGCTAATCGCCCGTCTTTCGAAACCATCACTTCGTGACCGTTCACTCCAACCACGATCTTCGCGAGTTCCCGCCGCGCATCGGGATCCACGACAAGCACGGTATGCTCCTTCTGATTCGCTACCACGAGCAGCCCTTTTCCCGCGAGATTTGCATCAGCGTTACAAAGCATCCACGTACACCCCGCCGTTAGCGAAGCAACGACCAGCATCACCCTTGTGAACATGAAGCACCTCAACAAATGCTCTCTCTCCAATCGTCCAATTGTCTTGCCCACAGAAGCAAGCTGCTTTTCCCTCGACCTGTCCTCGCCGCCTGCATCAACGCTTTCGCCGTTCTCTCGCTCCCAGCGGCTTTTTTGACGTAACCTTCTTTTTTCGTGTCGTCAAGATTCGCGCGCCGGTCACGAGGATTCCTCCACTCACAATCGCCTTGCGCACTTTCTTTGGGAGCCTTGCCAAAACCATTTCATACGACTCGCGCAGCAGGCGAGCCAATTCCTCACGCCCCACGGCGTCCCGCGTTTCGAGCGCTACCCATTGTGCCCGCGCCAGGTACGGCGCCGGAATAATGTTTTGCCGCTCCGTCAATTCCGCAAATCTCTCAGGCGAAGCTTTGAACGACAAGCACACGGGGGCCGGCTCGAGTGGCGTCACCGCGTACATTTTCCCGCCCACCTTAAACAGTAGGTCATAGCCCCACTGAATCTGTTCGGTGGTTCCGGGAAAGGACAGGCACAAGGTGCGCAACCATTCGGGGTCCATCCGCCGAGTTTATGTCAGAACCAGTCAAGCCTCAAATCCATTCGATCCTACGGCAACGGCCTTCTTTCCCAAGCGCTCCCGCCGCTTCCAGCCTGCTCTGGAATGAGCCCTGGTGCGGGATCGACCCTTCGAATCGAGTTTATTCCGCGCAGCGGCTTACTCCGCATGAGGGAATGCCTATGAGACCATATCGAGATATGGTTGGCATACTGACGCCCATCGCCTGGTTGGGCATGGTGTTTGCCAGTGGCCTGCTCGGCGGTGCAACGCGTCAGGTTCTGCACCTCAAGCGCGGCGAGGGGTGAGCAACGACGTCAGCTTCATGGCTGGCGTTTCCGCAGTCCCTTCCGTCCTGATGATTGTTTTCTGCGCGCGGTGTGGAAGCGCGAGTACGCTGGCCCCTGCAAACCGCCACCGGCTTCGCGATTAGCGTCCCCGGCTCGCGGTCTTACCAGGTGTAGACGAGCCCGGCTTCGATCCGCGCGTTGTTCTGCGTCGCGCCGCCTAAGTGCGTGTACAGATACTCCACCTGAATCAAGCGAAGCGAGAACCGGTCATTGTATTGGTAATCCATGCCCCCTCCCAGGGTCATGGCAAAGCTGTTCGCGGAGCCGACGTTGGTCCCCACGTGATGGCCTCCTAAGAGCACTTGGCCGAAGGGGTTCCACTTGCCGAAATTCCGGTAAGTCAACCTCGGTCCGAACAGATAATTGATGTTGTGGGCGCTCAGACCGGACGGTAGCCCGGACTGTCGGCAGATGCCGAAGTCGCCCACTCCCCCGAGCCAGTCGTTTAGGTTATAGGCCAGGTTCAAGCCAAGTCCGTGGCAGCCGTTCCCTCCCGGATTGAGGTGCTGGTATTCGTAACCGACAAAGAACTCCGTCTTGGGTGCCTGGGCACGAGCCGCACCCGCCGCAAAGAGCATAACTATCCCTGCGATCAACAAGTTACGCATTTCCCCTCCATGTTTTGGTTTGCGCTGGGTAACCGTACTTGCGTCAATCAATCTGCTAGGTTCCGGAGTGCCAAACCTCAAGGCAAGGGTGGCACGCTCTGGGTTTCGACTATCTGCAACCGGGCGGGAGGGTAGGACCCAGTCGAGCACCAGCTTACACCAACTCCTGGCCTTGCCGCAGCCGTATCTGGCCGTGCCGATTTCTTCACGGCTGCACCGCTGACCAATCGGTTGGGACCAGGAAGCGAGATCACTCCTGGTCTTCCTTTTCCACAACTCGCGACTTCCGCTTCACGCCTTCCAGGCCGCGATTCGCAATCTCCTATAGTCCAGCACCCAGCCTCCGTCACGAAAAAGCGCGCTGCGGCACTGCCGCTCCACCTCGCGAATCCATCGCTCCGTGTTCGCTTCGCCCATCTTTTCCACGAAGGTCCGCCGGAACACGCGAATCCAGTTCTCGAGTCCCCGTTCGCCCTCTTCGAGCGTCGTGGGCCGGTCGAAGAGCGACGCTTCCCGCACCCCGAGGCCATGCTTCTCGAGCAATCCCGCATATTCCGCCACGCTCGGGTAAAACCACGGACTTACTCCCTCGGGTGGCCGCATGCCCAATACGGCGAACGCCCTTTGAAATCCAGTCACCAGGCTTTGAATGTTGCCCTTGCCACCGAACTCGGCTACGAACCTTCCGCCGGGCTTCAACACCCACGCTACTCCAGCGATCACTTCCTCGGCCTCGGGAATCCAGTGAAGCACCGCGTTGGAAAACACCGCATCAAATCCCAACGAGCGAACTTCGCCAGCTCCCTCAATCCTATCCTCTCTGCCAATCTTGCCTGCTCCGTCTGCCTTGCCCGCTGTGCCTGACCGGCTCCTTGCATCTATTTGCTGCAACTTGACTCGCAGCTCCCTCGCGTCCAGCACCTCGAATTGCAGCGCCGGAAATTTCTTTCTCGCCTGCGCGATCATCTCCTCCGAGCGGTCCACTCCCAGGACTTCCGTGCCTCTCGCGGCTATTTCCGCCGTCAACGCACCCGTCCCGCATCCCAAATCCAGGATGCGCTCGCCGGGCTTCGGCGCCAGCAACTCCACCAAGCCCTTCGCTTTCTCGTACACGAAGGCATGTTTGGCGTCATACTCCGCCGCATTCCACTGATTGCTCATGACGCTACTCCCGACGCAACTCGCCTAGGCAGAGGACAAGTCTTGCCTGGCGTCCTCAAGCGTGCACATTTTCTCCTAGATGCACCACAAGGGGCGATTGGCAACCCCAAGCCGCGCGGCCCCAAAAATCTTTCCGCCTGGCGTTGATCTTATCCGTGTTTCTCCGAACATGCCGCACCGTGAAGTGTTGGCCTCGGCAAACCTACTAACGGGCCTGCGTGCTTGCGCCAAATGTTAGGCGCCCCGCCGGTTTCAAATGCCCCTGTCAGTTAGAGGTCAGTTCTTTCAGCAGGGCTTTGCCTTTGCGGAACCACGGGCGTTCGCGGCGCTGCATGTAACGCGGCAAGGTGCGCTTTTTCGCGAGGATCTTTTGCGCCCACTCAAGAGCCTCGTCGCGGCGGTTGGCGGTCTTCAGGAAGCTGGCGTAGTTGTAGAGCGTTTCGGGCGTGGTGGAGATTTGCGTCACATCGGCGAATAGCGGCTCGGCGCGCTGCAAATCCCCCGTGTGCACGTAGGCGTCCGCCAGCAGTCCCGCAGCGCGGTAGTAATCGAATTTGCGATCGGCCGCGACCACGCGTTCGAGGTCAGCGATCGCCGCTGCGAAATCGTTCATCCCCAGCGAACAGAGCGCGCGCGAATAAAACGTGTAGATCGAATCGCTGCGCGCCGCAATCGCGTTGCTGAAGGCTTCGCGGCCCTTTGCGTACTGGCCTTGATCTTTGTACAGTTCGCCCAGCTCCTCGTAATTCGCGGCGGAAGGATTATCGAGGATATCGGTCTCGACTTTTTGGATGCGCGAGCGGCGGCCGAATCCTTGCATGGTGTCGCGGAGGAGCCCGAGGTCGGGAAGCATTTCCACGAGGATATACACGCTGGCGCCCAGGAATCCGCCGAAGAAAATAATGAAGAACCAATAACCCTCCGGGCGGCGCCGCAGGAAGTGCAGAATCGCCAGAATCTGCAAAAGAAAGCCCCAAGATGGAAAAAGATGTCTCAGCTCTGACATCGACGACCCGTTAAGGGAACAAGCATCGCTTGCTTTTCCCCCGCGGTCAAACGGAACGTCGCCCCGTATCGATGCGGGAGTTACCGTCACGGTGATTCCCGTGCCGGTGGCCGGGCTGGCGCTCGCCCTGGACGCTCCACCGGCTTGTGGAGGCGCCGTCGAGGCCGTGCGGTCGCGTCACGTCCTGTTATGATGGTTTTTCGTGAACCCACTTGAGACGCTAAGCCTTGCGCTCGGCGCCGGATTTTCCTCCGGTCTGAATCTCTACGCGACGGTGGCGACGCTCGGGCTTCTCGAGCGCCTTGAAGTAATCCATCTGCCCGCATCGCTCCGGGCGCTCGCGCATCCCTGGGTCATCGGGATTGCGGCAGTCCTGTATCTGGTCGAATTCTTCGCGGACAAGATTCCTTACATCGACACGATTTGGGATTTTGTTCATACGTTTATCCGGCCGCCCGCAGCGGCCCTGCTCGCGTACGCTGCTGTGAGTGGCGCCGGCGCGGAGTGGCGCTGGGGAGCGGCGCTGCTTGCCGGCGGCGTGGCGCTCACCTCACACGGGGCCAAAGCGAGCGCGCGCGCCGCCGTCAATACGAGCCCCGAGCCGTTCAGCAACTGGACGCTGAGTTTAGGAGAGGATGCACTGGCGGTTTGGCTGTCGTGGATGGCCAGTGCGCATCCGGTGGCCACGACGATTGTTGTCTTTCTGTTCCTAGCCCTGTGTGCGTATTTGATCTACCGGCTTTTCCGCTTTGCGCGGCGTCCCGTCCGCCGAATGCTCGACACCTATTTCAGGTAAAGCGCAAGCCAGTCGAAAAACGTTTTGTACCAGAACTGCGCATTTTGCGGCTTGAGAATCCAGTGGCCTTCATCGGGGAAAACCACGAGCTTGGACGGCACGCCCTGGCGCTGGAGCGCATTGAAGAATTCCAGTGATTGCGTGTAAGGGACACGATAGTCGCGCTCACCGCAGATGACGAGCGTAGGCGTTTTGAATTTGCCGAGTTCACCGGCGTAAGTCACCGGCGCCCACTTGTGGTAGCCCTCCGGATTCGACCACGGCGTGCCCTGCATGTCGTGCTCTACGAACCACAGTTCATCGGTCGCATACATGGCGACTTTGTCGTACAGGCCCGCGTGGCTAACGATGGCCTTGAAGCGGCCGTTCTGCGTGGCGATCCAGTTGGCCATGTAGCCGCCGTAAGAGCCGCCGGCGGCGGCCATGCGTGTACCGTCGATGAACGGATATTTCTTCAGCGCGTAATCGACACCATTCATCACGTCGACGAAAGCTTTTCCGCCCCAGTCGTTGGTGATTTCGTCGGTGAATTTCTGACCGTAACCGGTCGAGCCCCGGCGATTGATCATCAGCGTGACGTAGCCTGGCGCGGAAAAAACTTGCTCGTTCCAGCGGTAGCCCCAGGCGTTCGACCACATCGTTTGCGGGCCACCGTGGAGCAGCACGAGGAGAGGGTATTTTTTGTTGGCGTCGAATTTCGGCGGCCGAATGAGCATGGCCTCGACTCTCGTGCCTTCGGCACCCGCGAACCAAAAGGTCTCCTGAGGGTTCATTTCGAGTGTGGCAAGAATCGCATTGTTGTGGTGAGTGAGCTGGCGGACGCCTGAGCCGTCGTTCGAGGCCGTGAACACTTCGGCAGGCATGGTAAGGCTGGTGCGCTCGAACGCCATGGTCTTTCCTGTGCCGCTCAAGGAAAACGAGGCGTTGTAGGTATCCGCAAGGATTGTCTTAGGTTCGGCCCCGGGACGCGGAGCCATTTGGTACAACGGCTTTTGCGTTTCGTTTTCTGCGGTAAAGTAAATGGACTTGCTGTCCGCGGACCATGCGAGTTCGTCGGCGCTGCGGTCGAACCCCTCGGTCAGATTCTCGATCTTTCCCGTCTGGCGGTCATAGAGCATCACGCGCCAGCGGTCTGATTCATATCCCGCGGTGAGCTGGGCGCGATATGCGATGTATTTTCCGTCCGGCGAATACGCGGGCCCGCCGTCGAATCCCGGCTGCGTAGTGATGCGTTTGATTTCGCCTCCGGCCACCGGCACGGTGAATAAGTCGCCGTTGGTGCTGATCGCTTCCATCTCGTCGGTGACCGCGGTGAAACAAATTTCCCTGCTGTCGGGGGAGAAGTTGATATCCGCCGGACCGCCGCGCTGGTCCGGTGGAACGTCGTAATCCGCGCCGGAGGTGAGATCGCGCGGAGTTGCGCTGCCACCGGCAGGAATGACAAACAAGTGGCTGCGCTTACCCTCGTTCCAGTGGGTCCAGTGGCGGTAAAGAAGACGCTCGGCGACGTGGGCCTTCACTTTGCTCTTTTCGTTTTCCTCGTCACGCTTTTTGTTGCAGTCGTCGTCTTTGCAGTCGGGATATACGGAAGAAGTAAAGGCAATCGTCTTCCCGTCGGGAGACCACTTCACGAAATCCGCGCCGGTCGATAGTTTCGTGAGGCGCTGGGCTTCGCCGCCTTCAAGCGAAAGCACGTACACCTGAGTTTCGCCGCCACGGGAGGACAGAAACGCAATGGTCTTTCCGTCCGGCGACCACACCGGCGAGGAGTCATGCCCGCTCTGCGTGAGCTGCGCGGCCGCTCCGCCGGAGGCGGAAACCATCCAAATGTTGGTGACGTTGCGGTTGGCGTCCATGTCCGGCGTGGCCACGGTGTAGACGACCCATTTTCCGTCGGGAGAGATTTGCGGCTCGGCGACGCGATGCATTTTGATCATGTCGTCGAAGGTGATGGGATGCTTCGCGGCCTCCTGCGCGGCGCTTGCGAATCCGCATGCCAATGTCAAGGCGCTCGTGAGAGCGCTCCGCAGAAAAAGGCCTTTCATTTGAGTTCTCCCGAAGTCGCAAAGGTGAAGACGCTTGCAGAACAGCGGATGATGTCACGTTTCCGGGACGAATCCAATAGCGTGATTCCGCACCCAGAGCCAATTGAGGAAGGCGAGACTCGCGGTGACGGCGATCACCAGGAACTCACCGCGGTGCATGCGGGTAACCAGGACGGCCGAGAAAGCAAGCGCGAGCGCGGACATGAAAATTCCGCAAGGAAGGCGGAAAGCATCGGCGACGGGATGTTTTTTGCGCAGCACCGGCAAAGCGGCGGCCACCGAGCCGTAGACGAAAAGGCGGGCGACACTCGAGAGCAGGGCGTTCCACCGAAAATCGCCTGCGATAGAAAAAATCAAGAGCAGCGCGGCAAAAACCACGATGGAAACATGCGGCGTCCGAAACCGCGAATGGACGCGGCCGAAAAAGGCGGGAAAATCCCCGCGCTCACCCATAGCGAAAGTGACGCGCGGCGTGTGCAAGACGTTGGCGCTGAGATATCCGTACGCTGAAATGAGCGTGCCGGCCGTAACCACGCGTACGGCCCAATAGGGCAAGAAGCGCCGCGCGGAATCCGCAACGGGAGCGGCGGAGGCGCCAGCGTTCGGAATCGTGTGAATGACCAGATATTGCACGGCGATGTAGAGCAGCGTGGTTGCGCCGATCGCCACGAAGAGCGCAAAGGGAATGTCTTTGCGGGCGTTGCGCGTTTCGCCGGAAGCGATGAGCGCGGCTTCGAATCCGCCGTAGGAATAGATCATTAACAGCAGAGCTTCGAACCAGTCCGCAGAAGTGGCGGGAGTCGATTCGGGGTGCACGCGAATATCCGGATGCACGGCCAATACGACGAGACCGGTGACGACAAAAAAGGCGAGCAGGCTGACTTTGGTGACCGTGAAGACGTTGCTGAGCCGGTTGCCTCCGCCGACGCCGCGATAATTCACGGCGGCCAGGAATCCAATGAGAACCGTAAGAATAGCCACTCGCGTAAATGGTTTGGTTGCGGCAGGGAAGAATTCGGCCAGATACGTGATGAAGAGATTGGCTACCGCGGAAACGGCGGCGATGCGCGTGAGCCAGGTCAACCAGCCATTTTCAATAGCAAGAAAGCGTCCGAAGGCAACTCGTGTGTAGAGATACGGCCCCCCGGTTTCCTGGAATTGAGAAGCGACTTCCGCCATGCACGCGGCGATGACGGCAATGATCGCAAAGGCCACGAAGAACCCGGCGGGACTAAGCCTGCCGAGGCGGGCAGCGATCAGCGCCGGCAAGCCGAAAATGCTGGCGCCCACCATGGTGTTGACCATCAGCGCTGCGAGGCTCCAGCGACCGATGGTTCGAACGAGTCTGGTTGGGGGCTCCGCCACGTGCGATTCGGCCTGTCTTTGCATCAGAAGGCTTTCGCCATTCATCGAAAGCTGGGCAAGGCTAACACAAGATTCCCATGGGACAGCTCCAAGAAACTCTGAGAGAATTCAGAATTCCGAGGCCGCTGGTTTAAGACCCTTCACCCACAACGAACGCGGCGTCGGGTGACCCGGCGCAGGCGGGCGATGCCGGCGAGTCTGCTACAATCTTCCCCGGGCAAGGCATGCCAACAAGCGGACTTTTTTCCCGAAATCTCAAAAAGGCGTT
>DATAIH010000070.1:0-27217 GCA_036262755.1 Candidatus Acidiferrum sp. | reverse complement strand
CCATGCGGCTGCCATCCAGCTTGCTGCCAGCGGCGCGGGAGCCATGCCACCGGTCACAAAGCCAAAGTAGCGACCTCCCGTGGTAGCCGCCGTCGCGGGAGAGCCCAGGGCATCTAACTGTTCGAGCACGTCGGCGGGGTTCGATGGCCCGGACGGCAAGGGTTCGTGAAAGCTTGAGAGAGCGGCGAGGGCGCCAGGGGCCGGACTCACTCTGCGCTCTCTAACATTGTCGACGTAGCGTATCGCCTTCTCGGCCGCCAGATGGAGCAACTCGCCAGATTGTGATTTCACACTCTCGTCCGACAAGAGAGACATTGGTGCCATCCTTTTTTGAGCCGCACACACGCGGGCTACTGACGGAGTTTCGCCCGCTAACAAAACTTAGCAGCTAGCTTTTCCACGGAAAGAGCCGAATTGTCCGGTTATTTCTTAATCGTCTCGTCGGAGGCGATTTTGCCGTCGCGGATGTGGATGATGCGGTGAGCGTGTTGGGCGATGTCGTTTTCGTGCGTAACTAGGATAATGGTGTTTCCCTGGCGGTAGAGATTCTCGAAAAGAGTCATGATTTCTTCGCCCGTCTTGGAATCCAAGTTGCCGGTCGGCTCGTCGGCCAGAACAATCGATGGATTGTTCACCAGAGCGCGCGCAACGGCCACGCGCTGTCTTTGGCCGCCGGACAGTTCGTTAGGTTTGTGCTGCATGCGGTCGGTGAGATCCACGTGCTCAAGGGCTTTTTTCGCCTTTTCGATGCGCTCCTCCGCAGGCGTACCGTTGTAGATCAATGGCAGCTCGACGTTGTGAAGAGCGGTTGCCCGGGGTAGCAGGTTGAAGGTCTGAAACACGAATCCGATTTCCTTGTTCCGGATGTACGCCAGTTCATCGTCGTCGAGATCGCTGACCAACCGACCCGCAAGCCAATACTTCCCTGAGGTGGGAGAGTCGAGGCAACCAATAAGATTCATAAGGGTGGACTTACCTGAACCGGAAGGCCCCATGATGGCCACGTATTCGCCTTTGCGAATCTCCACGTTCACACCACGCAAGGCGTGAACCTGCTCAGCGCCCATTTCATAGACCTTGGCGAGCTCTTCGGTTTTGATAACTACACCCGAGTTGACTAGGTCTTCCCGGTAAGAATCCGTGGTTTGCGTCTCGACGGGCATGCCATCTCCCTAGTTTTCTTTATGCGTCAGCTTTGCTGATCTTCTTGGCCCTTGGGCGCGCTGTTGTCCACTTTGACCTGAGCTTCCGGCTTCAAAGTCCGCAACGCTTTGTAGCTGCCGATGACGATCTCGTCGCCGGGCTGCAGGCCTTTGGTCACCTCAATGTCGGTGATGCCGGAAATGCCGGTTTCCACCGGCCGAAAGACGGCCTTCTTGCCATTCACCACAAAAACGCCCTGAATTTCATCCTTTTTGGTGTCGCCAGGCGCAGCCGGCGGGGGCGCAGCAAGGGTCACACCGGAGCTGCCTTGACCCTTTGCGTTCTTAGCGGCTTCCTGCAATTCCTTGCGCGTACGCATCGCAAGAGCCTGTATGGGGATGGCCACCACATTCTTCCGCTCTGCGGTCTTGATTTTCGCCGTAGCAGAAAGGCCCGGCCGCAAGTTGTCGGGTGGCTTGTCCAGAGTCACGACAACCTTGAAGTCTTTCGCTTCCTGCGTGCTGGTGGTGGTTTGCGTGGTCGTCAAGCCGGAACTACGCAGCACGGCTTGCGAGCCCACTTCCGTTACCTTGCCCTTGAACACTTTCCCGGGAATGGCGTCGATGGATACATCGGCATCTTGTCCCGCCTTCACGCTAACGATATCGGTTTCATCGACCTTGATCTCCGCAGTCACAATCGACATATCAGAGAGCGTCATGATGAAACTGCCCGGCTGGTTCTGTATGCCCATCACCACGTAGTCGCCCACACGCTCCGGGAGGTAGCTCACAATCCCGTCTATCGGAGAGGTGTAGACGGTCTTGTGCAGAATGTCCTCGGTGTGCACGAGCATGGCGCGGCTCTGGCTCAGTTGCGAGTGGGACTGTTCCAGCTGGGCCCTCAATAGCGAAACACGCGCCTTTGCGGATTCCACGCTCGCTGCAGCTGCGTCGTAGGTCGTCTTTCTTTGGTCAAAGTCCTGCTTGGGGATCAATCCATCCTTGTAAAGCCCTTGACCCCGATCATAGTCCAGTCTGGCTTTTTCCAGGTTAGCTTGCTGCGAAATCAAATCCGCTTGCGCGGCTTTGAGACTGGCTTCTGCCGCCTGAACCCCGGACTGGGCGGAATTGCTGGCCGCCTCTTGCGCCTGCACGTCGGCACTTGCTTGCACATTTTCCTGTGTAAGCAGCTTGTCACCCTTCTTTACGTGATCGCCTTCCCTGACAAATATCTGTGTAATTCTGCCGTATCCTTGCGCCGCTATGTTTGTATAGGTGGTGGGCTTGATCTCGCCGGAGGCCGTTACCAAGGACACCAGGCTGTCTTGCTTCGTCACCTTGGCCGTTTGTACCGCAACAACACCCTTGTTCGCCTGGTTCACGCTGAAAAGAACAATGCCGCCAAGCACCACCACGATGCCTGCTCCAATGGTTACCTTATGCCAGGTCTTCATTCGCTTCCCTTTCGCTCCGCCGCGCTACGGCTACCCATGCAAGCCACTGCCACCCCGCGAAGTTCCATGGAATCCTTGGTTTACGAAGCCACCATGGCAGAAGCATGCACAAACCGCTCTTCTTCTTTTAGATACGCCCGGCCGGGTCGAAATGTTTCGCCGAGGCTCACTCCGCCCTCGCAGCTTAGGATTCGCAACAGGAAAGCCTACGGCGACTGCAACCCGCTTCGGGTGAACGCTCCGAAGGCAGACGGTTAGCCGGACAATCGCCTATTGTATCGTTACGGGCGCAGCATGGAAAGCACCCAGGGACAAGGGCACAGCCACGGGCTTCCGACCCACTTTATTGGACGCAGGGAGTATGACAATTGTCAGCCGAGAAAGTTAGGGGACCAGTCGGCGTCCCCGTTGGCCACGGCGTTTTGGCTTTTATGCTTTGAAC
Organism: Candidatus Acidiferrum sp.; assembly: GCA_036262755.1. GTDB lineage: Bacteria > Acidobacteriota > Terriglobia > Acidiferrales > UBA7541 > Acidiferrum. The sequence continues at coordinate 24,176 of DATAIH010000070.1, read as the reverse complement.
GTTGCGCCGTTTTTTCAGCGCCACACAGCGGCCGAGCGGGGAGGTGGCAGCGTGGCGAGGCTACCCGGCCCTGTTCGTGGTCACCGATTTTGACTGATTTGGTTAGTGTTAGCGCCTTCTTGTTCGCACCGAAATACCTAAGTTGCAGCCCGGATGGAGCAGCGTAAATGGGCACGCCACTTACTGAGGAGCCTACCTGCCACGCCGGAGGCTCCGGATTCGAGTCCCGTCCCTCCAGCCCAGCAAACCCCAGGCTTCCCTTCCGTCCTGCATTCTCGAGCATTGAGCGAAGGTTCGATCCAATCGCACTTGTCCAAATAGCTGGTGCCGGTTGTCCGGCAACCCGGCTTCTAGGCGCAACGAGGGCTGGGCGCTAGCCTAGAACTGGAGCTTCAGCGCCACCTGCAACTGCCGAGCCGAGCCGAAGTCCCCGGTTGGAAAGCGCGTGCCGGTGATCCTACCGAACGAGGAGCTTTGGATGTTCAGATTGGGGTTCCCGAAGTTCGGATGATTGAGCACGTCGAAGGCTTCGGCACGGAGCTGCAAGCTCATGCGCTCGTTGATCTTTGTGTTCTTGACCACGGACAAATCGCCGTTGACGAAGTTCGGTCCAGTGAACGCATTGCGGCCAAGACCGCCGAAATGGCAGGTGTTGGAAATGACGGGATAAGCGCCCGTGGCAGTTGGCACATTGCTGAAGGTGCATGGAACGGTAAACGCTGCACCGGGCGTTGAGGAACAGGCTGGAAGTGCGGGCGCCGGCGTGAGGGGGAGGGCTCCGCTGTAGTTTTGGCATACAACCGCGTTGCTGAACCACTGAGCAGGATTCCCCGTAATGGCTACGGCTCCCAGGGGGTCGGGCCGCAAAGCGCCAAGGCCGGTCGTACCGGTAAATTGGGTAATGGCTGTGACTAAGTTCAGGGGATTGCCCGATTGTGCCTGGACGATGGTCCCCACTTCCCAGCCGGAACGCAGGCGGTTGCCGTGGAAGGGCAGTTCATAAAACCCGCTCACGACAAAGCGGTGCCGGACATCGAAGTCGGACAGGCCACGATTGCCAAGGAGATCTAGACTGTTCTGCAAGATGACGCCTTGCGTGTTGAGCGAATTCTCATCGATCGACTTGGCATAGGTATAGGAGGAAATGATCTGCAATCCGTGTGACAGGCGGCGGTTCAATTCCACCATCAGCGCATTGTAGTTCGAACCCGCGCCGCTGGTTACGTCGGTGATGTTTCCGAGATGCACGTTGGGGTCAATCGGACTTGACGCCGATACGGCCGCGAACGGCCGCACGAGCGCACCACTGACCAATTCGAGCTGGTTGATGTTCCGAGCAATTCTTAGGTGCGTCCCTTTCGAACCAACGTAGCCGACAGTCAAGCCAGTCGACGGCGTGAGCTGCTCCTCGATATTGAAGTTGTAGGATTGGACATAAGGATTGTGAAAATTGGGGTCAATCGTCACGGGAGAAAGGAGGCTCCCCGCAGCGCTCGAATGGGCGTTGAGCAGCGAGACGGTGGTAGTTCCCGTCGTCGTGGTAACCGGCGTAGCGGTGAGAGGCGAACTGAACGGCGGATTGGTGTTCAGGCCGGTGACAATGCCGGTGACCGGCTCGTCGGTAAAGATGGCGTATCCCGCCCGAACCACTGTTTTTTGATTCTTAAAAGGGGACCACACGATGCCGACGCGCGGCTGGAAATTCTTGTTGTTCGTTTGGAAGGGCTGGTCGATTCCATTTGTGCCGACTTGCACCAGGGAAGAGCTCGCGGTATCGAAAACGGTGAAGCGATTAGCGACTTCCGTTGGGGTCACATACCAACCATAGCGAAAGCCCAGCTGCAAGGTGAGGTTGGGCCTCCATTTAAAGCTGTCTTCGGCGAACCCGTCGTAGGCGGGGGAAAGAATGCGATTGGCTTGGTTTCCCGCGAAAGTGTAAGAGGAGGCCGAGTCGCTAAGGAAGCTAGAGATGCTCGCAAAGCGGAAGATGGTGGTGTCAAGAAGAAAGTTGTTGTTGTAAACGCGGCGGACCTCGCCGCCGAAGGCGAAGTTATGCCGTCCCTTGAGCCAAGTCAAGGTGTCATTCAAGATGGCGCTGGTATCACCGCGCCCCTGAGGAAACGTGGCTGGGCCGCCGAAGTTGAGGGCGCCTGTGCCAATGTCAATTTGCGCCAAGCCGATCGGAGCATTCACGCCGCTGTCGATATTGAAATTGGCGGAATTCAGCAACTGGTTTGGACGGAAGACAATATGAATTCGGTTGTAGCCGACACGCAGCGAGTTCGTCAGCGCCGGTCCGAAAATATGGTCTTCACTCACGGTCCCGATCTGACGCCGGGACGAGCGGGTGTCACCCCATCCGGGCAGGGTGTTGCCCTGGAGCGTGGGTTCCTGCCGCAAGTCTTGTTGAATGGCAACATATCCGTGGAGCCGATCTTTGGTGGTCAGTTCTACATCGATGTCACCCGTCCCTTGGTCGATGTTGACGGGAGCGTTGGCGGAGCCTTGGAAGAAATACTGCGTAACGCCCGTCGGCGTGACTCCGGTAGCGTTCTCTGCGGGGATGAAGGCTGAGAGCGCCTTGATGGCGGCATCGGTGCTCGTTTGTGCCTGAGTCAGTTGTAACGGAGAAAGGTCCAGGCTGTTTATGGTGACGCCCTGGCGCTGCCGCAATCCTTCATAGCTGGCGAAGAAATGCGCGCGATTTCTGCGTATCGGTCCGCCGGCGGCTGCGCCAAAATTGTTCCGTCTGAATGGCGACTGCGGCACGCTGGTGGGATTGAAAAAGTTCCTTGCGTCCACCGCGTTATTCCGGACGAAATCAAATAGCTCACCGTGGAAGTCGTTGGTGCCTGACCGCGTGGCGATGTTCACGATGGAACCCGAATTCCGCCCATATTCGGCAGTGTAGGTAGAGTTGTCGACTCTGAACTCGGCTACCGTGTTGATAGACGGCTGAAAGGTGATCTGATTCTGGACCATGTCACTCAGGTTGACGCCATTCACCAAATAGTTGATGGTGTCTTCCCGCTGGCCGGCGGTAACGAAGGCGAACGAACCCTGGCCGCGCAGAGGGGCCGTCAGGAACCCGTTTTGAGGAGGAGTCACCGTTCCCGGGGTAAGCAGGCTCAGATCCACGAAGTGGCGCCCGTTGAGCGGGATCTCCTGCGTCGTTTTCGCATCGATGACCTGACCCATGGCAATGGTGCTGGCATCGATTACGGGAGTGTCCACCTCGATGGTAACTTCTTGGCTGACTTGGCCAATCTGTAGCTGAACGTTCTGCGTCGCCGTTGTGGCTGCGCTGAGCGTGACATTGTGCACCACGGAGGTTTCAAAACCGGTTGCGCCGATGCTAATCTGGTAAGGCCCAATGGGGAGCGACGGAAGCAGATACTCGCCCACGTTATCGGATTCCGTGCGCCACTCTTCGCCGCTGGCTTGATTTCTCGCGACGACCTTGGCATGCGGAATCGCCGCACCAAGGGCGTCGGTAACCGTGCCTCGGAGAACGGCCGTGGACTGTCCCAACGCAGGATTTCCCAGGGCAAGCGAGAACAACACGCAACAGAAGAAGAAGTAGTAGATGTACCCGTTTGGACGGAGAGACCAGCGACTCAGAACAACTTCCATGATGCCTTCCTCCTGGGGTCAAAAGACCCAATCCGATGAAAGTAAACAACTTTCCACCGGTTCCGTGGCATTGGCCAGGAGAAAAGCGCCTCGGAACGGCACGAAACGAACTGTGTAGCGGATGAAGCCCCGCTTCCATTTACTATCTACGCCGAATGTTGTCAATAGTACGAATGTACCCCCTGCAGCACACGGTCGTGTCTCGCTCGCTCGAATGGCCGCAAATTGGTTGAGGAAAACCCTCATGGTGTTCTGCATCTGACTTCTACAAGCGAAGGCCGAGTTGCGATAAGAAAGGTGTCCGGCCGAGCCATCCTGAATCGTTCTAGATGTGAACCGAGCAGAGGAGGACGGATTGTTCAGGCTGTTGCAAGTATCGTTTCGAACCGGGCAGGCATCGAACGAAGGACCGAGAGTGTCCAGCAACTATTTCGTTACGGCGGAGCAGCTCCGCGGAAGACTGCGCGCTTTTTGTGAAAACGCAAATACATCCTAGGCGAAGCCAGGGGCTGTGCGAATCGCGTCGGACGGGCAGAGCGTGCTGACTCGAGGGAAGAAGAGATTCGCAACCCCGGGCTTCGAGGCATGCGCGGCGAATCATTGAGATTCATGGGTCGCGAACGGCTGGGAGGGGAACGGGCAATCAGCAAGGGCAATTGGGAGATTGCGAGATGGAGAGGCCAATGGTGGGACAAGGACGTGGTACCGGCAGTGGAAAACTCACTGGGAGAGATCGCCCGAACGTGAAGGGCACTTCGCTAGCAGGCGGCAAACTATTTCACTCGATGTTGTTGCTGGCCGTCGCAGCGACGGGCGTTTCGTGCAACCGAAGCAACGTGCGAGCCGAGGGCCCTGCTACATTGCCGCCCCCACTGGTGACCGTGGCCCAAGCAAGGGCCCAGGACGTGCCGCGCTATTTGGACGAGATTGGCAGAAACACTGCCTATGAATCGGTGAATGTGACTCCACAAGTAGGCGGGCAGGTCATCGACCGCCATTTCCAGGACGGAGAAAACCTGAGAAAAGGGCAGCTCGTCTTTGTCATTGACCCGCGGCCATACAAAGCGCAGCTCGATTCCGCGAAAGCCAACCTCGCGCAGGCGCAAGCGGCCTTGGAGCTCGCGAAGATTCAGTTTGCGCGCGATCAGGAGCTTGTAGGAACGCGCGCCATTTCCAAGCAGGACTACGACACGAAGAAGAATACCGTTGATGTGAACCAAGCGCAGGTGGAAGCGGCGAAAGCGGCGATCGAAACGGCCCAGATCAACCTGGATTATTGCTACATCCACTCGCCGATCGATGGCCGCGCCGGGGCACGCTTGGTAGACGTCGGGAATGTCGTGCAGGCCAACACCACGTCGCTGCTTTCCATCCAGCGAATCGATCCGATCTATGCGACGTTTACAATCACCGAGCAGGATCTCGCCGAAGTGCAGAAGAAGATGAGCCGCGGGATGTTGACGGCGCTGGTGCGGCTTCCCGCGGATTCGGAAACCGCCGCGCGGCCCGGAAAAGTAGAGTTCCTGGACAACGCGGTGCAGAACGCTACGGGAACGGTCAATCTGCGAGCGACGATTCCGAATGCCGACCGGCATTTCTGGCCCGGGCAGTTTGTGAACGTGCGACTTGTCCTGGACCTGGAAAAAGGTACGGTACTGGTTCCGAGTCAGGCCACCCAGATCAGCCAGCAGGGCCCCTTCGTGTATGTAGTAAAGAGCGATGACACGGCGGACCTGCGACCGGTTACTTTGGGGCAACGCCAAGGCAACGATGTGGTGATCTCGAGCGGGCTGGCGCCCGGAGAACGTGTAGTGGTGGCGGGACAATTGTTGGTCCGGCCGGGAGGCAAAGTGCACGTCGGCTCAAGTGCACCTGTGACAGCGCCTGCAGGCGAGGGCGACGGCAAACAAGATTCAGCCCGCAGGAGCGCGTCTTGAACATCTCAGAACTCTTCGTCAAGCGCCCGGTAATGACGGTGGCTTTGACCATCTCGGTCATTCTTTTTGGCGTGTTTGCTTATTTCAGGCTTCCCGTGAGTGACCTGCCGGCTATCGACTACCCGGTGATTCAGGTGCAGGTGAATTATCCGGGCGCGACTCCGGAGACGATGGCCAACAATGTGGCCACGCCGCTGGAACGGCAGTTCATGCAAATCCCTGGGCTCGAGATGGTGACCTCGAACAACGGACAAGGTCACTCGAGCTTTGTGCTGCAGTTTGCTCTTTCCAAGAGCCTCGACGGCGCTGCCACAGACGTTCAAGCAGCAATCACACGTGCAAGCGGACAGCTCCCCGTGGATTTGCCGAGCCCGCCCACCTTCACGAAAACAAATCCTAACGATCAGCCGATCATGTACATCGCCATCGTGAGCGACACAGCGACGGAAGGGCAGCTTTACGACTACGCCAACACGCAGATCGGCGAGCGGATCAGCATTCTGCCAGGAGTGAGCCAGGTTGGTATTTACGGAACACAATCGGCGGTGCGTATCAAAGCCGATCCCTCGACGATGGCAATCCGCAATATCACGCTGGAAGATCTGACCAACGCGGTCAAAAACGGCACCTCCTACACCGGAGCCGGGCAATTCGATGGTCCGCATCGCAGCTTCTTGTTGCAACCGCAAGGACAGCTGATGACTGCAGACCAATACAACGGGCTGATTGTCGGACAGAACAACGGTGCTCCGGTCTACTTGAGGGACGTGGCAAACGCCAAGCAAGGAGTCCAAGACGAACGCATTGACATGCGTGTCTGGGTCCGTGGTTACCCTCAACCGGGGGCAAACGTCTTTATCGGCGTCTTTCGCCGCGCGGGCGTAAATGCGGTGGAAGTTGCCAAGTCGGTGCGCGACCTGTTGCCGTCGATTCAGTCGCAACTTCCCAGTTCTGTCCAGCTTTTCACGGCCTACGACCGCTCGCAGACCATCGTCGGCAGCATTAAAGACGTACAGACCACGCTCTATATCGCCTTTGTTCTCGTTGTAATGGTCATCTTCGTCTTCCTCGGGAGAGGCACCGATACATTAATTCCCGCGGTGGCGCTGCCGCTGTCGTTGCTGTTGACATTCGTCGCCATGGATCTCCTCGGCTACAGCCTCGACAACCTCTCCTTGATGGCGCTCACGCTCGCCATCGGCTTTCTGGTTGATGATGCCATCGTGTTTCTCGAGAACACGGTGCGGCTTATGGAGGAAGGCCAAAGCGCATTCGATGCCACCCTCGAGTCGGCCAAGGAGATCAGCTTTACGATTCTGGCGATGACACTTTCGCTGGCCGCCGTGTTCATCCCGCTGGTATTTATGGGCGGCTTGATGGGGCGTATCTTCCGCGAGTTCTCGATCACCATCGTGATTTCGATTCTGGCAAGTGGAATCGTTTCGCTGACGCTGACACCGCTGATGACTTCGAGGTTGTTAGGTAACCGCGGAGCAAATGCAAAGAAAACGTGGATGGAACGGGTGTTCGGATCATTCGAACGCCGAGTGCTCGACGTATATGGCCGCTACCTGTGGTTCTTTTTGCGTTATCGGTGGATTTCCGCAGTGGCCTGGGTCGTTTGCCTCTTAGGAACGGGCTACTTGTTCTATGTTGTGCCGAAGGCGTTCCTGCCGGTGGGGGACAGTTCTTTTATCCGCGGAGTCATGGTCGCGCAGGAGGGCACGTCGCCTGAGCAAATGCACGCTTATCAAACGCAAGCGGAAAAGATCCTTAGGGCGAATCCGGCCGTGCGCGGCACTTTCACGATGAGCGGAAACAGCGCATTTCTGGGATCGAACCAGGCATTCCTGATTGCCTTTCTCAAGGACCCTTCGCAGCGTGCGCCCATCCAGCAAGTAGCAGGTGAGTTGATGGGCGGAATCGCGGGGACGATTCCTGGCGCGGTGGCATTTTTGCAGCCGAACCCCGCGCTTGAAATAAGTACGGGCGCCACGGCCACCGCGCAGGGTCAATTCGCCTTTGCGCTTTCGGGTATCGATCCGGCTGAAGTGTATGCCACCGCGGGCAAGCTGATGGCAAAGATGCACGAGTATCCGGGATTTCTGTTTGTGAATTCGGACCTCTACAATCACACTCCGAATCTGCAGGTGGACATTCTGCGGGACCAGGCCAAGCTCTACGGCGTTTCTGAGACGCGGATTCTGACGCTGTTACACGACGCGTACTCGCAGAATTACAGCTATCTGATCAAGAAGGCCACCAATCAGTACCAGGTGATTCTGGAAGTGGCCGACGACCAGCGCGCCGGGCCTGAGGATCTGAGCAAGCTCTACATCAAGAGCGACGATGGCCAAAGAATGATTCCCCTGAACGCAGTGACGAGCACGCATCAGGTAATCGGTCCCCAGGCGGTGAATCACATTAATCAGTTCACTAGCGTGACCATGTTCTTCAACCTAAAGCCCGGCTATTCCATCGGCCCGGCAACTCAGTTTGTAGAAGCGTCGGCCAAGAAGATCTTGCCTCCCGGGGTTCAAGGATCGCTGCAGGGTGAAGCGCTGACGTTTCAGAACACGGTTTCCGACTTAGCTGTCCTCATGCTGGTAGCGGTGTTTGTGATGTATGTGATTCTAGCGATTCTCTATGAGAGCTACCTGCATCCGGTGACAGTGCTTTCTTCGCTGCCGGTGGCCTTGCTCGGGGGGTTGCTTACGCTGTGGCTATTCAGGGAAGAAGCCTCTCTCTACGCCTACATTGGCATGTTCATGCTCATGGGTATTGTGAAAAAGAACGGAATCATGATCGTCGATTTTGCGGAACAACGGGTCAGTAAAGGAATCAAGGACGATCAGGCAATTCACGACGCCAGCATGGAACGCTTCCGGCCAATCATGATGACCACAATGGCTGCGCTGCTTGGAGCGCTTCCCATCGCCCTGGGCTATGGAGCCGACGGATCGTCACGCCGCCCGCTGGGTCTTGTGGTGATTGGCGGGCTGATCGTTTCGCAGTTTGTGACGTTATTCGTCACGCCAGCGATTTACCTGTACCTCGAGGAATTTCAGGAAAAAGTGCTGGATCGCTACTCCTTCTTCCGGTCGACGCGCAAGCAACATCCGCAGGTTCCTGAGGCAACCCCCGCCTATACGTTCCGGGAAGCCAACGCAGACTAAAAGGAGAGTCCCTAAGTTTCATGCGCATTATTGCCAAATCATTTGTGGCGGTGGCGGTTTGCGGAACACTGCTTTGGTCTGAGGCGTGCTCCGTCGGGCCAAACTACAAGAGGCCGGCCGCGAATGTCCCGGCTTCCTATCGCGGGGCAGTTGGACCAGAAAGTCCAGCAAGCGAAGCGGGGCCACGGTTAGTGACTGACGTTCCTCCAACTGGCGCCCCGCCTGCTTCCCTCGGTGGCGAAAAATGGTGGGAAGTATTCCAGGATAAAGAACTGCAGGACCTGATTCGTACAGCCCTTAAGAATAACTACGACGTCCGTATTGCGGCGACACGGGTTCTCGAAGCCCAGGCGCAGCTGGGAATCACTCGCGCGGACCAGCTACCTTCGGTGGACGCAGGTGGCAATGTCACCAGTGTGCGCAATCCCAAGGTTGGCCCGATCCCGGGTTATGAAATTACCCAAGGACAGGTGAACGCCTCGGCTTCGTGGAACGTGGATTTCTGGGGCCGCTATCGGCGAGCGACCGAAGCGGCGCGCGCGATTCTTTTGGCCAATCAATGGGCGCAAAGAGAAGTGATCGCCACGCTGGTCGCCAATGTCGCAAGTTCGTATTTTCAACTGCGGCAGCTAGACCTTGAGTTGGAGATTTCCAAGCGGACGTTGGGCTCGCGGCAGGATTCGCTCGATTTGACGAAGACGTTGGAGGAACACGGGATCAATTCCATGTTGGACGTGCGGCAGTCCGAGCAATTGGTGTACACCGCCGCTACGGAGGTTCCCGATCTAGAGAGGCAAATTGAACAAGAAGAAAACGCCATCAGCATTCTTTTGGGAAATAACCCAGGCGATGTTCCTCGAGGTCTGAAGCTCACGGAGCAACCGCACGCACCGGAGGTTCCCGTTGGACTCCCTTCTGCGCTTTTGGAGCGCCGACCGGACATTCGCGAAGCCGAAGAAAATCTCGTCGCGGCAAACGCGCAAATCGGAGTTGCCAGGGCGGCTTACTTTCCGCAGATTTCGTTGACGGGAACGGCAGGTTACGAAAGCGCCGCGCTGACCAGTCTGTTTACCGGGCCCGCGGGGTTATGGACGCTGGCCGGAAATGTCACGCAGCCGATCTTCCAGGGCGGACGCCTCAAGTCCAACGTTCGCTTGGCGGAGGCACAGCACGAGCAGTTGCTTCTCACTTACCAGCAAGCGATTCAGGGCGCGTTTCGTGACGTGTCAAATGCGCTCATCGCTTATCGCAAGTTTCGGGAGTTCCGTATACAGCAACAGCATCTTGTGGAATCCGCACAGGATGCGGCCCGACTCTCACAAGCTCGGTTCAAAGCGGGCGCTACCGATTACCTGGAAGTCTTGACCAACGAAACGAACTCTTTCTCGGCCGAACTGGCTTTGGCACAAGCCCAAGGAAACGAGCTGAACGCGTTCGTACAGCTTTATCAAGCCCTTGGCGGTGGCTGGGAGTAGGAGAGTCTCGAGGCTGGGACGCATTCTTGGCCAGCCCGAGAAGCTGGAATCACGGTGCGTGTCGCGCACTTCAGAAGCGAGCCTTCCGACTGAGACCCTTCGTTTGTGTATCGAATTCCTCGGGCCTCGGGGCATGAGCGACAGAGCTCTTCCCGAAACGAAGCATTAGGCGCCTTGTACGCCGCAACGCACCGGCTTGATGTCGACGACGGGCGTTCCGTCGATGGCTTCGATAGGGCCGATCCGCAGGCGGTTCTTGGCGACCCCGCGGACCTTGACCGGGTGAAGGCCCAGCGGATTTGGCCGGTCGGGAGATCGCGTCGCAAAGACGCCTGTAAGCGGACGGTGCCGATCGGAGCGAGGATGAACCTTCAGCACGTCGCGCCGGGCTTGGTGCAGCCAAGTCACCACAACAATGTCGTCGCCCGCCGCAAGACCGTCAAGGCCGGGTGCCACCAACGGACTCACTTCGAGCCAGGCGTCGGGCGCGCCCTCGGAGCCTTGCTTGGGCGCTTCGCTGCGTTTCTTGATGCTGGAACGGATAATGCCAATCGGACGAAGCTGTGCGCGGCTGCCACGCTGCCTGCGTTTTCCCATCTCTTTCCGGGTTCTCTGCTTGGGCTCCATCGGGAATCTCTCCTCTCAAGCCACCCCATCCCTCCGGGCGTCAGAGACTGCCAAATCGAGTTCGCGGAGGCGCGAGGGGTCGGCGACCGCATCGACCTCGACGATCGTTCCGCGCTCTATTGTCAGCAACCGCTCGGGCGAACGCCACGAGAATTCGGACTGATCTTGCGGGACTTACGCGAGCCAGTCCGGGCGGCCAGGTCAATGACTGGAGTCCCTTCCGCAGCAGTTGCCACAAAACGACGAATGGCGTCGTCATCCACTGGGCGGGCACGCGAAGTATCGAATGGCAAGCTGCTGCTTCGGCAGCAGGTCATCTCGCCCCGTGCCGGATAAGCGGGGAAACGAGTGGCCGAGACGGACGCGCGGTTCTGTCGGCGCAGCTTCAGAGCTTTCAGGGAGGAAGCAGCCAGGCGCACTTCCCTTTCCGCGGTGCGTCACGGCCGAACGTGAACTGCCAATGCGCTCATGACCCCCCTTGCCAACTCCCCGATCTGCGCCCGCGCCCTTGGATTGCCTTTCGTGCGCGCTACTTCCGCCGAGGTTTCGCGCAATAACGCCAGCAGCGTCCGGGCAATCAACTCGACTGGATACGGCTTTATGATCCCTGCCTCGATCATCTTTGGTAGAGTCTCATGCAGCGCTCCGTAGGCATACCGCAGCTCGATTTTCCGCCATGCCTCCGGGCCCATCACCTGCGGCGCTTCGATAAAGATGATCCGCTGCACATCCGGAGCCGCGCAGAAATCGATGAGCCTCTCGAAGCCTGATTGAAATCGTAGCCAAGGGTTCTCATTTTCCGCCGCCATGCCCTCCGCGAGGATCTCGTTTTCGAGTTCCTCGGCAACCGCCTGGAACAGCGCCTTCTTGTTCGAAAAGTGATGATAGATTGCGCCCGTTGTTACCCGTGCATCCGCCGCAATCCGCCCGATCTGGGCTCGCGTGTAGCCCTCGCGGGCGAAATGCTTGCGCGCCACGGCCAATAACGCAGCCCGCGTCGCTTCAATGTTCATCTCCCTGCGGCTCTTTACGCGATTCGACACCTTTACTCCGTCTCGAGGAATTGGCGATTCAGCGGCGGTCTCGAAGCTCGCTCTGGCGTCATGGATTTTAATATCTCTCTTACGTTGCGTATCCAACCCCCGTCGGACGCGACGTGCTTGGCGTTATGAGAAACAAAACCAAAAAACGAAGATAGCACTATCAAAAGACCCTCTGCGCTCACATCGTAACCGGCGCACTTGACATAATCTAGTTATTTTAGATATATTTATTATGTACGGGAACTCGGCGCTGCCCCCAGGCAGCCGCCACAAGGAGAATTGCCACCATGCGCCAGTCCTTCGGAACCTTCGTCCTCGCCCTGGCATCCCTGTTCGGCATCCTCACCGCCTGGCTTGCCGCTATGCGACCGGGTAACTTCGCCGCCCGCCTTGGGCTTGCGATTTCTAATGCCGGCGGCATTAACGAGGTCCGCGCCCAATATGCTGGCTTCTTTCTTGCCGTCTCACTCGTCTGCATTGCCACTCTTTTTGGGGGCCTCTCTCGGCAAACCGCCTTCATTGTTCTGATCGTCGTCTTTGCGGGCCTTATCTCCGGCCGGCTTGTCAGCCTCGTTCTTAACCACGGCACCTCCGGCTACCCTCCGACCATTCTAGCCCTTTACGCCATCGACTCCATCGGCCTGCTACTCTCGCTCCTTGCCCTCAAACTAAATCCTTCCTAGCTGCGTGTTCCCTGGGGCGTCGACTCCAACGAAGCCCGCCTACGGTAGCCGCGAAGCTCACGAGCGCAGAGATTGGGCAGGAGCGAAAAGAAAAGCCGGCGAGACCTAGCCGCGGAGGTACGTTTCACTCGGTTCGCGTGGTGCGGTAGTGCGTGCAGCCCTCGACGACCTCATAGCGTTAACGATAAAGGTGCCGCGACGCTTGCCGGAATCTAGTAAAATAGCCACCCTCTATGCCCGCATCTTCACGTCGTGAATCGGCTTCGCACCCGCCGGAGGAGCCGTTGGTTTCCGCGGAGTCGGCAGCGACATCGCCGTCTGCTCCACAAGGTCTGACACTTACTTCTCCCGACTTGTACATCAACCGCGAGCTCAGCTTGCTGGAATTTCAAAAAAGGGTCCTTGAAGAAGCGAAGGACCCGCAAAACCCTCTGCTCGAGAGGGTAAAGTTTCTTTCGATTGTGAGCTCCAACTTGGATGAATTCTTCATGGTGCGAGTGGCTGGCCTGCAAAAGCAGGCCGCCAGCGGCACGCAGGAAGCCAGCGTCGATGGCCTGCCGGCAGCAGTTCAATTACAGTTCATTCGCGAGGAGGTCAGGCGCCTTGTTGAAGAAATCCAGGACTTTCTCCGCGAGACCCTTCTACCCGCCCTCGAGCGCGAGGGGATCCGAATCTCAGACATTTCCTCGTTAACAAAAGAGGAACGGTCCGCAATGGATTTGTACTTCCTTGAGACCGTCTTCCCGGTCCTCACACCGTTGGCGTTTGATCCCGGGCGGCCGTTCCCTCATATCTCGAGCGGCAGCTTGAATCTGGCCGTGGTTGTGGGAGACAACCAAGGCACAGAAAACTTTGCGCGTGTGAAGGTGCCCGACTCCCTGCCCCGGCTGGTTCCGGTGGACACGGCTCGAGGTGCGGCAAAGGCCAAGAAGGCATCAAAGCCCGATTTGAAGTTTGTGTGGCTGGAGCAGTTGATTGTCGCCAATCTTCCCTTGCTGTTTCCCGGGATGGAAATCGTAGAGGCGTATGCTTTCCGGGTGACGCGCGACGCGGAAGTGGCTATTCAGGAACTGGAGAGCGATGACCTTTTGGAAAGCGTGGAAGAAGCCGTAAGGCAGAGACGCTTCACTTCCGTCGTGCGTCTGCAAGTGGACGCAAACGTATCCGAGAAGATTCTCGAGATTCTGGCCAACAATCTGCCGATTGATAAACAGGATGTGTACCGGATCCGAGGCTCGATTGGCCTGCGACGGCTGATCGAGCTGTACGTATTGGACCGCCCGGATTTGAAGGATAAGCCCTTTGTGCCTTCTATTCCGGCGAGCCTCCAGGCCGATGCGGACGAAGATATGTTCTCCGCTATCCGCCGCGAAGATCTCCTCCTGCATCATCCTTACGAGTCTTTTCAACCGGTAGTGGGATTCCTCGAGCAAGCGGCGCGGGATTCCAACGTACTGGCAATCAAGATGACCTTGTACCGTGTGGGCCGCAACTCACCCATCGTCGCCGCCCTGCTGGAAGCCATCGAGCAGGGAAAGCAGGTGTCGGTTCTCGTCGAGCTCAAGGCACGATTCGACGAGGAAAGCAACATCGAATGGGCCCGCACCCTGGAAGATGCCGGGGTACACGTGGTTTACGGGTTGGTTGGCATGAAGGTCCACTCCAAGACAGCCTTAGTTGTCCGCCGCGAAGGCGAAGACATCCGCCGATATGTGCATCTGGGGACGGGCAATTACAACACAGTAACCGCGCGAGTTTATTCCGACTTCGGGTTTTTGACCTGCGACGAGCAGATCGCCACGGACGTCACCTACTTTTTCAACGCCTTGACCGGATACTCCCGGAAAAACGAACCCCGCGAACTGCTCGTGGCACCGGTCAACCTGAGGCAGCGGCTCGAAGAATTGATTCTCAGAGAAATTGCGCACCAGGAGAAGGGCGAACGCGGCCATCTGATTTTCAAGATGAACGCACTGGAAGATCCGCAGATGATCCGATTGCTCTATCAGGCGTCGCAAGCGGGCGTGAAGGTCGATCTGCTGATACGCGGGCTTTGTTGCCTGCGGCCGCAAGTCCAAGGATTCAGTGAGAATATTCGGGTCACGAGCATAGTGGGACGTTTCTTGGAGCACAGCCGCACCTACTATTTCCGGAACGGAGGAACAGAGGAAATCTATCTCGGCAGCGCCGACCTGATGAGACGGAACCTAAGCCATCGAGTCGAAATCCTTTTTCCAGTCCATAATCCCAAACTGGTCCGCCGATTGAATGAGATTCTCGACGTGCAATTGGCTGACGAAAAGAAAGCGCATTATTTGCAAAGCGATGGACGCTACATTCGAAGTAAGAAGGCGTCCGAACCGGATGCCATCGACAGCCAACTGCAGTTTCTTAGCTGTGAATATGCGCCCCTCAAGGCCGCTAAAGGCCTGGCCGTTTTGTCCCGCAAGAGGCGGGTCGCAGAACGCCGCGCAGAGATGCGCACGAAGGCCTGATTCCCAGCGACTCCGAAGCCGAGCTCAGCGAAGGTATCCCCAATTGTGCAACCGGTCGCTATCTTCTTCCCAGCGATCGCCGATGTCGGTGCGATAGTACATATTGGGTATGAGTACGTTTTTGATGCGCGAGTAAACCTGTGATTGGGCTTGCTTCATGGTCTGACCTGTTCCAACGACAATCAGAATCACGCCAGAAGTTCCGGCAATGAGCCACTGCCCGTTGATTTGCTTGACGTCCTCAATGTGCACTTCATCCGCGGGCGGCTTCTTGAAAACGATGGCCGAATTCTTCGAGAAGGATTCAAAGGTTTCGTCGTCATCAAACGGGAAAGGCGGGACCACGATGCGCACGCCAATCTGAAAGCCGCTTCGCGCCTTAAGCTTTGGGTCCGCCCCGCTCGCCAGATCCCAGAAGAACTGGCCGATAGGCGTGATCATGCCTGCCTGCTGAATGCTGATTGTGGGGTACCCGAACCGCGACGTAAATTCGAGTGGATAAATACCATTGTTGTTGACGATGCAGTTCAGGTCGATATAGCCGATGTAACCCTCTTCGGCCAGCTTTGGCTCCATCTTGAGCAGGGTCTGATTGAACAGATGGTTCGGCCCACTCCAAAACATGGAAGTGCCCATTTCGCCGGTCGGCGGGCCAATATCGCCGGGAAAGAGCTTCTTGTGCTCGAAATTGATGTTGATGGGGTAAATAAAATTTTTGCCGTTAAAAAAAGCACCTACAGCCACCTCGACTCCGATCATGCGCCGCTGCAACTGAAAGACTTTGATTTCTTCAGAAAACGCCTTCTTGTAAGCCTCCAGCATGCGAATCACGTCTTGCCCGTCATCTTCCTCTCCGACAAAGAGGCGGCGCTTCACGTTTTGCGCTTCGCCGCTGGGCTTAATCACGTAGCGGCCCGGATTTTGAGTGACGTGTTCGATCGCGTCATCGAAAGACTGGAATTCGCCGTAAGGGATGATGTTGACCCCCGCTTTTTTCAATTCTTCTTGGCCAAAGGAGCGGTCGTCTTCAAGCTTGTCGCTGTAAGAGGTGCCGCCGATTACGAGTTTTCCTTCCTTCCGCAGGGTCTGGGCTTTTTCTCCTTGTCCCAAAGTGTCATCGAACACGATGATGTCCGCCCAGTCTTTGTCTTTTTCCCAGTCCTTGGATTTCGCAACGAAGCCGTCGGCGATGTCGCGTTCCTTTTTGTCACCGATGAAATAACGGACTTCGTGACCCTCCTTCGATACTTGCCAGGCGATGTCGCTGATCAGGCCGGTCAGTGATACGAAGAGGAAATTCTTTTTGTCCATTGGTCCTCGTCTGCAGGTTTCGAGATTTGGGGCGATGATTTTACATGAACTACGGGCAAGCACGATGTTAGGATTCGATAAAATCGAAGGGTGCGAAGGGCGGGCCAGAAGGTCAATCAGGGTACGTCCTGAAATTCGTAGACGTCTTTAGCCGTTTTTTGCGGGGGGGTGTCGGCGAAGAAGAGACTGAGAATCTGACCCAGTAACTTCAGGCTTCCAGCGTGGTCCACATCGAACCCGAGCGTGCGTGGGGCGAAAGCCTGTGAATAAGCAAGATTATCGGGCTGCATGCACTAGACGCCACACATAAGCAAATCGCTAAAGATTCTGACAGCGGGCCTCCGACCTTCCATTGCCTACTCGTGGTAGCCAGACTTCCGGATCGGGCGATTTCAATCACGACGAGACAGTCATTGCACGAGGAATTCTCGGATGTCTTCGGATCGAACGGTTACCGTCTTTGGCGCATATGGGCATACAGGTCGCTTTGTTGTTTCAGAGCTACAGAAACGCGAATGGATACTTATTCTCTCCGGGCGAGACTCCGCGAAATTGAAGGCAATAGGCGAGGTGTATCCCGGGTCGGAAGTGCGCTTGGCAGCAGTCGACGATCCGCGGTCGCTAGACCGGGCGCTTTATGGTGCTGCTGCAGTCATAAATTGTGCCGGACCCTTTCTCGACACAGCTGCTCCTGTCATCCACGCCGCGCTTCGCGCCGGTATTCATTATCTGGATGTGGCCGCGGAACAGGCGGCCGTTTTATCAGTCTTCGAGGACTTTGCGGACTCTGCTCGCAACGTGGGTGCTGTCGTCCTTCCAGCGATGGCGTTCTTCGGAGGACTGGGCGACCTGCTCGCGACTGCAGCAATGGGGAACTGGGACTACGCCGACGAAATCAGCATTGCCATCGCGCTCGATAGCTGGAAGCCGACACGCGGAACTCGCGTGACCGGCCAGCGCAATCCCGGCCGGCGTTTCTTCTTTTCCAAAAATAAGTTGAAGCGCGCTGATCCCCCGCCGCCGCGGATCTGGAATTTCCCGCCCCCTTTTGGACGGCAAGATATGGAAGGGCTCGCCTTCTCTGAAACGGTCACCATCTCGCGACACCTCCGAACGCCGGAGATCCGTGTGTACATGAGTCACGGGGCGATTATGGACGTCCGCAATCCGGACACGCCTCCGCCCACCGCGGTGGATGACACGCGCCGTTCGTCTCAAGTCTTTCTCATGGACGCGATCGTAAGAAAGGGCGACGCGGAGCGGCGGGCTGTGGCCCGCGGACGCGACATCTACGCGGTTAGCGCACCGATTGTGGTGGAGGCAACCCAACGTGCGGTCAACGGGCTCGCCAAGGCCATTGGTGTTGTTGCAGCTGGCCAAGCGTTCGATGCACGAGACTTTCTGAGGTCGCTTTGTCCGGACCATCTCTCCTTCGAGATTCAGAGCGATAGGTGATACGCTCCTTTTAAGCGATGAGTACGGTGCCGAAAAACGAAAGCAAGCGCGTTCCTGAGTTTGCCGTCTATTCGCTGCTCAAGTCTCAGACGGTCGCGATACGGGAGACATATTGCCAGGGCAGCTGCCGGCACCAAAGCGCAGAGGAGTGGACCACCACCACGCAGCTGGTGTTTCCCTACCGGGGTGTGTACGTACGGCATCTCGGAGATGACCAGGCTGTCGCCGAGGCCAACCAAGTGCTGTTTTTTAATGCCCATGAGGGCTACCGGATCAGCCATCCGGTCGCGGGCGGCGATGCGAGCCTCACCCTGGTCATCAGGGAATCCCAGCTACGTGAACTAGCGCCGCGTGCTTTTCTGCGTGGCGGCGCAAGGCTGGCCTTTCGCCAGCAGCGTCTGCGGATTGATGCACGTGGCCAGGTCCTCGTCGCTTTGCTCCGGCACAGCCTGCGCCATGGGATCGCGGAAGCGTTGGAAGCCGAGAGCCTGGCGCTGACGCTAGTCCAGCGAGCGCTCGGGCCGCGCACGAGCCACGCAGCGGGGGCGAGTTTTGCAAGACAGCGCTTGGTGGATCGGGTCAAGCTCGTGCTGGCCAGCGACCTAGCACGCCGATGGACCTTAGCCGATATCGCCGCCGAAACGCGCTGTTCCCCTGTGTATCTCACGCAGGTGTTTCAGCAAGTGGAAGGGCTGCCCCTGTATCGCTATCAGCTGCGGCTACGGCTGGCGCGCGCCCTGGACCTTGTCGCCCAATACGATGACCTGACTACTCTGGGCCTGGACCTCGGCTTCTCCAGTCATAGCCACTTCAGCGCAGCGTTCCGCGCGGCATACGGCTGCCCGCCCTCAGAATTCCGTCAGTCCGCAGTGCGTCGCTAGATCTCCGGACCAAATCGCTAAACATTCTGACAGCGGTTCTTTTGCGCTGTCTGGCCTACTGGTCCAGGCCGAAGTTCGGCCCTTGGAGACGATGGCATGACTGCAAAGACCTGTGCGGCTTGTGACTGCAAGCTCGATGTAAACCCGATCAAAGTGAAAGTCGGAGGCAGAACCGTTGAAGTGTGCTGCGAGGAGTGCGCGCAGAAGTTGAAGGAAGCGCACTTCTCCGCCACGGCCTCGAGGAAGCGTTAACCATGGAGACAAGGCGAATGACTGATTGCATTCCAGAGCCGCGGCGCTTGGTTCGGCCCGGCGCAGTACGGCTGGCCGCAGCGCTAGCGGGCGGGTCAGTTTCAGCGGGCCAAATCTGGGATGTCTAAGACAAATGTACCTTTGACCGCGCACAAAACAGGGATAGGGGGATTGGTTATGAACGCAAGGACACCAGCATCGATTCAACGCAGTGTACGCACCCCATCGGGGCTCATCAGCTATACCGAGCAAGGCACAGGCCCGGTCGCGTTGTTCGTGCATGGGGTGTTGTTGAATGGCTACTTGTGGCGCCATCAGCTAGCGGACCTGTCTGACATCCGGCGTTGCATCGCCGTAGGTCTCCTGGCACATGGCGACACAGAGATCATGCCCGAACAAGATGTATCGGTAACCGCCAACGCCACGATGCTCAAGGAGGTTCTCGATGCTTTGAAGATCGACCAGGTAGATCTGGTGGGCAACGACAGCGGTGGCGGCATCGCCCAGATTTTTGCGGCGCTGTATCCAGAATGCGTCCGCACGCTCACGCTTACCGATTGTGACACTCACGATAACTGGCCTCCCGAAGCTTTCCAGCCTTTTCTGGCGATGGCGGCCGCCGGTGGTTTGCGTAGGGCGCTTGACTCGATGCTGGCGGACAAGAATACCTACCGCGCCCCGCAAGCGCTTGGGCCAGCTTATGAACATGCGGAACAGGTCAGTGACGACACCATCGACAAATATTTGCGTCCGTTCGTGAGGAACGACCAGCGCACAAGCGGTTTGCAGCGCTTCCTCGCAGCCTTTGACAACAAGCACACGCTGGCCATTGAAACCCGGCTGAAAACCCTGACGGCGCCAACGCTCATTGTTTGGGGTACAGATGACGCCTATTTTGACTTGAAATGGTCGCACTGGCTGGCCGAAAACATCCCCGGGACCCGGCGCCGAGTCGAGCTCAAGGGCGCCCGAATTTTCTTTCCTGAGGAACGCTGGGAGGAATTCGACAAGGAGCTGCGCGCACATTGGCAGGCGGCAAAGGTGGCAGCACGATGATGGATCAGGCGCACAAGGCTGAGAAATTCCGGAGGCTGCACATCCCCGGAAAACCGGTCGTCCTCTTTAACGTTTGGGATACTGGCAGCGCGAAGGTTGTTGTCGCTGGTGGCGCAAAGGCTGTTGCAACGAGCAGTTGGTCGGTTGCCAACGCTAACGGGTTCGGGGACGGCGAGAGGGTCCCGCTCGGCTTAGCGATCGACAACCTGCGCCGGATCGTCAGTGCAACGGACCTTCCGGTGACAATCGATCTCGAAAGTGGCTATGGGGATGCGCCGGAGGCAGTCGGCGAGACGATTCGTCTGGCGATCGAAGCAGGGGCGGTGGGCTGCAATCTGGAGGACAGCGTTCCGGCCACTGGAAAACTCCGTGAGGCCGTCGAACAGTGCAATCGCATTGAGTGTGCCCGGAAAACGGCCGATAAGGCAGGGATCCACTTCTTCCTCAACGCTCGAACCGACGTCTTTTTCCAGAAATCGGCTGAACAACACGATTCGGCCATGGTTGCCATGGCAATCGAGCGGGCACGCGCCTATGCGGACGCCGGAGCGGATGGGCTTTTCGCGCCAGGTCTGGCAAATATCAGTCTTATCGCTCGACTCGCGGAGGTTTCCCCACTTCCGATCAACATCATGGTTGGCGACTCCACCCCAGCCTTGGCCGCCCTAGCCGAGCACGGCGTGGCAAGAGTGAGCCATGGTCCGCGCCCTTACCTCACAGCAATGAAGGCGCTGGAAGACGCAGCACGAGCGGTGATAATTTGATGGCGACAGCGTGACCCCGCAGCTTGCCGGTGCGAAGATGGATTCTTGCACGGTTGACTGCAAGGTTGTCCAGATTCATGGAGATGTAGGCGTATGAGTGGGGCATTAAATGGAAAGATCCTGCTCATTTAAGCGTCAGGCAGACGGTTCGTGGAAAGTCGCGCTCGAATCGTGGAACAGCAATCCGCAGCCACAGGCGAAGAACTAAGCGCGCAATGGAACGAAGCTCATTTATGAATTCTGGCCCGGCAAGCTCTCGCCCTATAAACGGTTATCGAATTTTGTCAGTATTTTTTCCATTTCTCTTCCTTTTGCTGTCGTCTTTTGCGCGGCCGTCGGCACACGATCGGGGCTTCTGGAAGGGCATCGCTACAAGCAATTACGCCGTTCCTCCGAACGAATCTGCTGACGCGCTCGCCAAGGAGCTCAGTAGCTTGCTCGCCTCTCCCGATTCTGAACTCCGCGACGATCTGGCCTACTCGATCCTTGCCCATTGGATTTACAAGCGTGACTTACTCTCGACTCCGATGCTCATCGAGCTCACAGATAGCTGGCGCGCAAACCTGACGCAGGGCATCGGTGAAAGCGGAACGGACTCCGTCCTAAGGCGGTCATTTTCTGCACTGTGTCTAGCAGCAATGGCGGAACGTGAAGCGAGACAACCATTCATGGGCGCGCAGCGCTACCACAACCTAGTAGCCCAGGCAGTGGCCTACCTCCAGGCCGAACGAGACTTGCGCGGATACGACCCCCTCCTGCACTGGATTCACGCAACGGCTCACACCGCCGACCTCCTCGCGGCACTTGCGGACAGCTCCGAGCTCACTCCTGCGGAGGCGGTCAGTATCCTCGACGCGATTGCCGCGCGCCTTTCAAGTGCCCCTAACGTTTATACCCAGGGTGAACAGGATCGCCTAGCCGCTGCTGTCCTCTCCGTCATTCGCCGTTCCGATTACGAAGCATCCGTGTTCGACCATATCCTGAACCGCTTCAAGACTGAAGACCGCGAAGTGTGGACGACAACTACGCTCCCAGCTCTTAGCCGTTATCAGAACCACAACTACCTGCTCCAGTCGCTTTATGTGCGCCTCGCTCTGGAGCCTGACTCACCGCGTATCACTGAGTTCAGGCGGAAAGTCCTAGCGGACTTGAAAGAGCGCATTGCAGGCTGATGAGTGGTGCTCTCCACGCTGCGAAGGAGCGTGCTTCGATCAATTCGGCCGGCTTGTGGAGGGCCATGAAATCAACGTCGGTAGATGGCCGATTGCAAAATCTGTGTTTCGGACGGCATCATTGGAAAGCGAGGAGCCGCTGTAACGACGATGTGTACGGAAATCAGCCACTTCTGGTGGTCACGTTGTCACGATAAATGTATGAATCGGTCGAGAGAGTCCTTCTGCCGCGGCATTGTGCACGAAAAGCGGACCAAGCAGATTCAGAGAACTGTGCTAAGCTATTGAAAACGCGCCGCGGAGAGGTGGCAGAGTGGCTGAATGCGGCGGTTTGCTAAACCGTTTTGGGGGCTAAAACCTCCAACGGGGGTTCGAATCCCCCCCTCTCCGCCAGGTTCTTGCAATTATTGGAGTTAGGGGAAATTCGCTTACGGTTTAGGCGAGTGATTGCGCGGTTCGTTTTATCCCAGTGTTATCCCAACTGCCGAAAATTTCAGCCATTTAGGCCTTCACGACCCGAAGGTCATGAGTGGATCGCCGCAGCCAATCCTGTTGATTTACCAAAACTTCCAGAGTCGCGTCGGGACAGATTTGGTTCCAGTGCTGAGCGCCGTTTCATCGGTGCAACGGTCCGCGAAACCGTTAGGCGCGAAGGTCTAAATGCCGCAGCGCAGCAGTGAACCGTCGGAGCTCACAGTCGGCAGCCAAGATCGATTTTCGCATTTACCAACTTCGGACGGCATGTGTATGTACTCGTCCAGTAGATTAGTGACACTTTGCCTTTCTCCGTTTCCAACGGGTGATGAATTCGGATGGGGTGAGGTAGGCAAGAAACTGGTGAGGGCGCACGCAGTTGTAGGTGTGCTCCCAGCGGCGGAGTTGATGATTGAGCCGAGGGGGCTGATCGGAGTCGGCGTGCACCTGGTAGGAACTCTTCGTGATGCGTGCGGTGGGAGCGTTCGACATGGGCGTTAAGTTTCGGCGACTTTGGTGGCATGTGACGCCATGGGCGAGCGAAGAAAACGACAAGCGGAAAAAATCATCCTTGGGATTTCTATCGCCGTTGCCCTGCTCGGCCTGCTGCTTCTGAATTGGCTTTTCTCCGCGGCAAGCGGTGAAGGGCTAGCCTTGAGCTAACCGAGTCAGTAGTGTGAGGATATTTTTTGCCTGCAAAACCAGCTTTCTCCGCCAATGCATCTTACTGGGGGCTGTGATCAGCTGCTTTTCGGCCGACAATCCCGAAATTCTTAAGAACGCCTCAGACTTGGTCCGCAAATCTCCCTTTTCTTGACACGCGGCATGAACTAACTGCCGGAGTCGGAAACCTGTGGCCGCTTCTTTGTAGAGACCTGCAATCACTACCACACAGTCATGATCTTCGATGATTTTGCACTGCGAAATCGAGTCATAGTTCCTGTTGACGCGGCAGTCCGCAGCCAGGACAAGTCTGTTGTTCTCACGGTCGACCAACGCAACCACAGAAATGGCACCAAGAGGTGTGACTGCCAGAAGGCTCCACAGAAGCACAACAGCGGCCGCGACCGTACATGGAGCAGTAAGAGTCCCTTCCTTTGATGCGTTCCTCTCTTTCCACCGTTTTGATTTTGCGCGAATCATCTCCTCACCGTGATGTCACGACTTCAACCACTGGAGTGGTGAATTCTTCCGTCTCGCTTAACAGATTCTTGCAGTCAACCCGGACCAATTGTTCATCACCCTGTTCACCATTACGGTTCTGGTTGTCCGTCGTCGCGATTGATGGCTTCCGGCCAGCAAATGTTTCATTCATTCGGATAGTCTCGCCCTCCTGCAAGCTTCCATTCTTTCGGCCGATCCTTCTTGTTCGCCGACCACCGGACACGTCGCCAATACGGGCGGCGTTTCCATGCAGTCGAGGAAGCGCCCTACCTAGTCTTTGGAGGTCGCGATCCAGAACGCCAACGAACAGTTCCCTTCGAATTTGGTCGAATGTCGAGGCGATGCGCTCAGCAACGCGCCTGCCCTTGGGAGTCGGTTTGATGACGGAATACCTGCGATCCGTTGTGTTCACCTGTCGTTTTACTAGGTCGGCTGCCTCAAGCCGGTCGACGAACCGTGTGATCTTGCCTTTGTCTCGGGACAATATGAGAGCTAACCTACTCGGCACGATCTCGCCAGCCTCCACACAACGCATGAGTACAGCGGCCTCCTGAAAGGTCATGCCAAAACTCAAGAAA
>DATAIH010000069.1:0-67872 GCA_036262755.1 Candidatus Acidiferrum sp. | reverse complement strand
GATCACAGCTATCCCGCGCCGCGGCGTTCCGCGGAAAGGCAGCCCGCGGTGGACGCCATTGTCGAGACCATCGATGCCAATCCGGGCCTGGTTTTGGTGACGCTGGGACCGCTAACCAACGTCGCGTCGGCGCTCGAACGGAAGCCCGAGATTGCCCGACGGGCAAGCCGCTGCGTGATTATGGGCGGCGCGCCATGCTGCGAAGGCAATGTCACCCCCGCGGCCGAGTACAACATCTGGTGCGATCCGGAAGCCGCTCGCATGGTGATGCGCAGCGGGCTTCCCGTCGAGCTTGTCGGATGGCATCTTTGCCGCGGCGATGCCGCGTTGAATTTGAGAGACATCGAGCATGTGTTGAGCCTGGACACGCCGCTGGCACGCTTCGCCGTCGAGTGCAACAGCAGGGCGCAAGAAGCGTACTTCGAGCAAACGGGGGAACACGGCATTTCTTTGCCCGATCCGGTGGCCATGTCCATTGCCTTGGACCCGTCAATCGTCACCGAGCAAACGGATAATTACGTCGACGTCGAGATCAACAGCGACCTCACTCGCGGCATGACCGTTGTCGACCGGCTTCAAGTGGCAGAGAATGATTGCAACAAGGCCGTCTGGGCACCGGTGCTAAAATCCGGCAGGCAGGCCAAGGTGGTGTGGACGATCGACATTGCCTGCTGGAAGCAGGCTTTGTTTCTTTCCTTACGCTCGCCGGGCGCAGGTAGCGGACTTCCGAGTGTCGAGTAGCGTGGTGACGCCGAGCCTCACTGCTCGACCCTTCGCTGAGTCGCGAATTTTAGCGCCGCCGGAAGCCCCGCGGATTGTTCCCCTCGACGCCCAATAAGCTACTTATTTTCAGCAAGATATGAGATGGATCACAGGCTTTCCCTGGTCATAATCCTAGGCCGCGGGATCTAGCGGGTACCCGCTCGACCAGCAGGAACGTCTCATGATTAGCCCGTGCTCAAGTCAGAAGTCCCAAACCCAGCCTCACCAGGGCAACTTCTTTCCGAGCTTGGGGTTTAAGATACTGGAAGCCAAAAGTGTTAGGCTTCCATCGGACGGAAGGACCCCTTCCAGCAGGGTCCTGAAAGAGTCGGACGTCCCTTCCGAGAACAGGGGATTCGTCATGAAGACGATCAGATCGAGTAGCAGGAGCAAATTGGGGCTTCTGCTTTGTGTTGCCGGGCTTTTGCTTTTGGTCGCGCCGCAGGGGCGCGCCGATGACCAAGACCCGCCCACTCGCGTCGCACGCATCAGCGTCGTGGAAGGATCGGTTTCCTTGCAGCCAGGCGGCGAAGGCGATTGGGGAGACGCCGCCCGCAACCGCCCCTTGACCATCGGTGACAAGCTTTGGGTGGACAAAAACTCGCGCGCCGAATTGCAAGCGGGCGATGTGACTTTTCATATTGGCAGCATGACGGCGCTTTCTTTCCTGAACCTCGACGCAGGCATCACCCAGGTTCGCATTCCGGAGGGCGCCGTTAATTTCCGTGTTCGGGAATTACGGCAAGGTGATGTTTACGAAGTCGATGCTCCGAATGTGGTTTTTAACGTTAAGGAAGCCGGAGCCTTTCGCATCGATGTTAACGAAGCGGGTGACTCGTCTCGCATCACCGTGATTCGCGGCGCTGGCGAGATTAGCGCCGACGGAAAAACGTACGAAGTGCATGCCGGCGAGCAGGCCGACTTTAACGGCGCAGAAGATCCAACTTACAGCATCGTTCACTGGTCTGGTCCCGATGGGCTTGACCAATGGGCTCAGGAGCGCGACCTGAAAGAAGACCGCTCGTCTTCCGGAGACTACGTTTCGCGCGATATGCCTGGCTACGGCGATCTCGATGACAACGGCACTTGGCGGGACGAGCCACAGTATGGGCACGTTTGGTTTCCCTCGGATGTGCCCCCCGACTGGGCGCCCTACAGCTATGGCTACTGGAACTGGGTTGCTCCTTGGGGCTGGACCTGGATCGATTACGCTCCTTGGGGTTTCGCTCCCTTCCACTATGGACGCTGGGCGTTTGTTGGCGGAGCCTGGGGTTGGTGCCCGGGACCGTTCCTTGGGCCTCCGATCTATGGACCGGCGTTCGTCGGCTTCCTCGGGGGCGGCTGGGGTTTTGGATTCGGCTTTGGCGTTGGCTGGTTCCCGCTCGGCTGGGGTGAGCCATTCTTCCCCTGGTTCCCTTGCAGCCGCGGCTTCGTTAATGTGATAAATGTCCACAACACGTTTATTCGCAACGTCAATGTTCTGAACACGAATGTTCGCAACGTTAATTTTGTGAACGCGCACAACCTCCGCGCGGTGACGACCACCTCGCATAACAACTTCGTCAACGGCGGGCGCATCAATCGCGCCGGGCAGGGTCTTACGCAGGGCTCCTTGAACGGAGCACGAGTAACGAATTCCGTTGGCATCCGACCCACGCAGCACAGCACGCTGGGGGCCGCGAATTTCAATTCGCATGTCGCGCGGCCTCCCGCTGGAGTCCAGGGCCGGTCGGTTATGGCACGTACTGCTCCCTCCTCGCGCGCCGCAAGTTCTCCGGTGCGAACGATGAATAGCGGGCAATTGAACGCCGGGCGATTTGGGAACCCGCACGCCAACAGCTCGGCCAGGAGTAATGCGGGGCTGGAAAGCCGGGCGGGAAGTGCCCAGGCGAATCCTGGAGCGACGGCGCGGCAGCGTGAGATTCTGCAGAACCGGCCGCCTTCCGCGCGATCGGGCAGCAACACGCGTACTTGGGAAGCACAGGGCAATACCACCGACCGCGGGCGGGCGCCCCAGGGCTTAGGGTCGAGCCGGCCGAATAACGCTCCGGCCCAGAACTCACCGCGTACGCTCAACGATCGTCCGCAACAAGGTTCGGGTCCAAATCGTGCAAGCAATGGGCCAGCCCAGAACACGGCGAGCATTCGCAACGATCGTCCACCCTGGGCAGGCAACGGCGGTCCGCGCGGCAGCTACACTCCGCCGCGGTCGGCGCCTAACGAGAACGGCAGCCGCCCGAATTACTCGGGGGGCGGGCGCTCTTACGAACCGCCGCAACGGAGTAACAGCAGGCCGCAGTCATACGGGAACCGCGGTTACAGCCAGCAGCCTTCTTATTCGCCGAGGACCTATTCCTCACCAGGCCGCAGCTATCCGGCACCGTCCCGCTCCTACTCTCCGCCTAGCGGCAGCTACAGCAACGGCGGCGGAGGCAGCTACGGTGGCTACCATGGCAGTGGTGGGGGAGGCGGAGGCGCTCGCAGCTACGGTGGTGGCGGTGGTGGCGGCGGCAGCTATCACGGTGGAGGCGGGGGCGGCGGCGGCTCCCATGGCGGTGGCGGTGGTGGCGGCGGTGGTTCCCACGGCGGCGGCGGTGGTGGCGGCAGACCGCATCGGTAACCCGAGTTTCTGACCATCCGAGCCCGTCCGGAAGTTCCGGGCGGGCTTTTTGCCTTTCAGAGCTGCGCTTTACTTCCTGCTGATTCTTTCCTCTCGCAGACGAGCGCGGACTCTAGCGAGCCCGGCCGATGGTTCGGTTACAACTCTTTTTCCGACGGGGTGTTGAGTTAACTAGAGCAGCTCGCATTCGCTATTTCCTTATTCGACAAAAGGGGGATGGCGAAACGAAAGCTAGAAAAAGCGAAGTGCTAGGCTCGGAGTGAATTCAAATCACCGGCCCAGGTGGAATGGCTCACGCTGTGAGCGAAACGGTGGAAGGCTGCGGCAAAACGAATGACCGCGGCCGAACTTCAGGAGAGAAGGCCATGAGAAAACAGGTCGTGAAATGGATGAGTGTGGTGAGCGTCGCTCTCGCGGCGTTGCTTTTCGCCGCGCAGCGCGCTGCCGCCGATGATGATGATCCGCCCAGCCGCGTGGCGCGTCTTGCGTACGCGAGCGGCAACGTTTCTTTCAATCCGGCAGGCACGGACGACTGGGTTGCCGCTGTTGTAAACCGCCCGATGACCACGGGCGATAAACTTTGGTCCGACGATGGGTCGCGCGCGGAGTTGCATTTGGACTCCGCAGTCATACGGCTCTCCGACCACACCGGTTTTTCGTTCTTGAACCTGAGCGACGAGACCACTCAGCTGCGCTTGACCGAAGGAACGCTGTACCTTCGCGTGCGCCGGCTCGGCAATGACGAAACCTTCGAGGTGGATACCCCCAATCTTGCGTTTTCCATTCTTCGCCCCGGGCGCTACCGCATTAACGTCAATGAGGCGGGCGATGCCACGATTGTGACGGTCCGCGATGGCCAGGCAGAAGTCACTGGCGGCGGCTCGGCGTACGCCGTTCACGCCCGTGAAGAAGGCGTTTTTAATGGCACGGATCAGTTGGACGCCGACATCGAGCGCATTCGTGAAAACGACGATGACTTCGATCAATGGTGCTCCGAACGGGATCTTCGCGACGACCACTCGGTTTCTACCCGCTACGTTTCCGATGATGTGGTCGGCTACGAGGACCTGGATGAATACGGGGGCTGGCGCACGGTGCCGGAATACGGCAACGTGTGGTTTCCTCATACTGTGGTTGTCGGCTGGGCGCCCTATCGGTTCGGCCATTGGGTTTGGATCTCCCCGTGGGGCTGGACCTGGGTTGACGACGAACCGTGGGGTTTTGCCCCGTTCCACTATGGCCGTTGGGTGGCTGTCGGTGGCGTGTGGGGCTGGGTGCCGGTCCCGCCCCGACCAGCGGTGGTTACCGTCGCTTATGTGCGCCCGGTGTATGCGCCTGCGCTGGTCGCCTGGGTCGGCGGCGCGCATTGGGGAGTCGGCGTTGCCGTCGGCGGTGCGCCCGCCGCGGGGGTGGCGTGGTTCCCCTTGGGACCGCGTGACGTCTATTGCCCTTCCTACCACGTCAGCCAAACGTACGTCACCAACGTCAACGTGTCGAACACCACCATCATCAACAGAACACAAGTCACCAACGTGTACAACAACGTTTACGTGAACAAGACGGTGAACGTCACGAACGTGACGTACCAAAACCAGACCGCGCCCAACGCGGTAACCGCTGTTTCGCACCAAGCGTTCGTTTCCGCCCAGCCCGTTCACAACAATATGATTCGCGCGGGTCAGAAAGAATTCGCCTCCGCGCCCGTCGCGCCAATCGCGCCCGCAGTTGCTCCCGAGCAGCGCAGCGTCCTTGGCGCCGGAGCCCCAGCCCGCGTACGGCCGCCCGCCCCGATTCTAAGCCGCCCGGTGGTGGCCAAGATGGCGCCGCCTCCTCCTCCTGTTTCTTTCGTCAAGCAGCAGGAGATGGTTCGCGACAATGGCGGCAGGCCTCCGGCGATTTCAGAGATGAGACGGGCAGAGCCTGAGAACGCGCAGGCGGCTCGTCCAAACATCAAGATGGCGCCCGCGGTCCGGCAAGGGCCGCCACAGAACGCCCCAACGAGCCGGGCAGACGTGCAGCAGGGGAACTCAAATCGGCCAGGGCCGGCACAGAATGCCCCGATGCCCAGGCCGGACAACGCCAATCGACCGGCGCCGCCGAACGTCACAAGCCAGCCGAATCAGGGCAGCCGACCGGGGAACGCTCCCGCAAACGCAGGGAACCCCAGGGCTTACAGCGACCGTCCGCCGTCTTCGCGGCCCGGAAATTCCGGCGCCAACGACTCGAACGCGCAGCTCGAGCAGAAGCACCAGCAGGAACTTCAGGATCTGCGGAACAGGCAGGACCAGGAGCGTCAGAAGGTCGAACAGCAACAAGTGCAGCAACGGCAGAAGCTCGAGCAGGACAATGCGCGGAGGCAACAGCCGCAGGCCGACCAAAGACAACAGCAACTCGAGCAGAAGCAGCAACAGCAATTGCAGCAACTCGAGCAAAAACACGATCAACAGCAGCAGAGGGTCGAACAGAGACAGCAGCAGGAGCACCATAATCCTCCCAAGCAGGACAAGCCGCAAAAACAAGACAAATCGTCAAAGTCAGATAAACCACGCCGGTGAGAGAAAGACAGCTTTGAATTCCGGGGCGGGGCGTTCGCGAACGGCGGGCGCCCGCCCTTTTCTCTTTCTGTGCGCCGATTTTTCCCTCGCTCGGAGGCCTCCCTGTTTTGATTTTGCCGGCGCCGCAGGGGATTATGCGAAAACAGAAACCTGGCCGCTTTTCGCATCAAAGATCCGTGCGGCTCGCGCAAACCGATCTATTGCTTCTCGAGTGAAAGATTGCCTCAGGTCGCGTAGTATTTTCAGCCTCACCGATGAAGAAACCTTACCAAGCTAGTGCGAAGTCGCGTACTGACGGGAGCAGGGCTGCTCGGCGCACCGAGGAGCGGCTGTGTCTGTTTGGCATCCGCGGGCTGCCGGAGATTCGCAAGGGCCAGGACCTGGCCAAAAGCGTTGTGGCGGCAGCGAGAAAAGTAGGATTGCGCTTCGAAGAAGGCGATGTTCTCGTTGTTGCGCAGAAAATTGTCTCCAAGGCGGAAGGATCGGTCGTATCGCTGGCGGCAGTGCACCCGTCGGAACAGGCGCAAGCGCTTGGTGCGCAATTGAGAAAAGATCCGCGTGCGGTAGAACTCGTTTTACAAGAATCACGCCGTATTCTTCGCAGCGAGCGCGTGCTGATTACAGAGACGCGTCATGGTTTTGTCTGTGCGAACGCCGGAATCGATCATTCGAATGTGCCCGGCGAGGATAGCGTGACTTTGCTTCCACGCGATCCTGACGGCTCCGCCGAAAGATTGGCGGAGGGCTTGCGCAAAAGGACCGGAAAGCATATCGGCGTCATCATCAGCGATACGTTTGGACGGCCGTGGCGTTTGGGGCTGACCGATGTGGCCATCGGCGCAGCCGGGCTGCCGGTGCTTTTGGACTTGCGCGGCACACGCGATCGGGAAGGGAAGTTGCTCATGGCAACCGTTGTTGCCGTTGCCGATCAGTTGGCTGCTGCTGCGGGCCTGTTGATGGGCAAGTCGGAAGGCGTGCCCGCTGTGCTCGTCCGCGGTTATCGGTACAAACGCACATCCGAAAAAGCGGCGCGAATCCTCCGGCCCGCCTCCGAAGATCTGTTCCGGTAAGTCATCGTTTTGGATTTTCCTATTTCTTGGTGTTTTCTGCGGCCCCGCTCTCTCTGTGTTAAATTCTCTTGGTTTTTCCTTATCTTTGGCTTAGCTCATGCCTGTGCCTACAAAACACGAAATCACCGCGCTGGGCGGTGGTGTCGGTGCCTCCAAATTGCTTCTGGGGCTTTATGAAGTTTTGCCTCCTTCCATGCTGACCATCATCGTCAACACCGGCGACGATATCGAACTCCACGGACTGAAAATCTCTCCCGATCTTGACATCGTGGCGTATACCTTGGCGGGGATCGTTGACGAAGCAAAAGGATGGGGAATTCGAGGCGAAACGTTTCATGCATTGAAGCGGCTGGCGGTGTACGGCCGCCCCAACTGGTTCAATCTGGGCGATCGCGACCTGGGCACACACATTCATCGGACTGCGCTGTTGGCCGAGGGCAAGAGCTTGGCGCAGGCGGCCGAGTCCATTCGAGCTGCGCTCGGCGTAAAAGCTCGTATTCTTCCGATGTCCAACGACCCCGTGCCTACCACCATCGAATCCGACGAAGGGCCGCTGCACTTTCAGGAGTATCTGGTGAAGCGCGGGTCTGCGCCGGTCGTGAAAGGCATTCGTTTCGAAGGAGTGGAGGGAGCGCGGCCAGCGCCGGGCGTGCTTGAAGCCATCCGCGAGGCCACCCGCATCATCATCTGCCCGAGCAATCCGTTGATCAGCATCGCGCCGATCCTGGCCGTTCCGGGAGTGCGTGAGCAATTGCGCGTTCGCAAGCCAGACGTGTTTGCCGTATGTCCCCTGGTCGGCGGCAAGTCGCTCAAAGGCCCGTCAGACAAAATGCTCCTGCAGCTGGGGCATGAAGCAACGGCATGGGGCGTGGCGAAGCTGTACGCCGATTTCACGGCGACATTTGTCATCGATCCGGCGGACAAAACGCAGGCGGCTGCCATCGGGGCACTAGGTATGAAAGTCGCGATTTTGCCGACAATCATGAAAACCCGCGCGCAGAAACGCAGATTGGCGCGTGCTCTTCTTGAGCTCTGAATTGTGGTATCTTCAAAAACTTCCAACCGCATGGCGGCCGCACTCACCGCACGCGAGTTTCGCAACGCCCTAGGGCAGTTCGCCACTGGTGTCACCGTGATCACGGTGGAGCGCGAACCGGGGTCGGTTTTCGGGATGACCGCCAATGCCTTTACCTCGGTCTCGCTGAACCCCATGCTGGTCCTGGTTTGCGTCGATGCACGCGCAAAGATCCTTCCTATGCTCCACAAAAAGGAACGCTTTGGGATCAGCGTGCTAAAACAAGATCAGCAAGCGGTCTCCGAATATTTTGCGCAGGCGGAACAGCACTCCGACGCGGAGCACCGTCTGGGACTGCGCTATCGCTGGATCTCCGAGGGAGCTCCGGTGCTCGAAGATACCGTCGTGCAGTTGAGCTGCACGGTCGTCGCGACTCACGTGGCGGGGGATCACACGATCATCGTGGGGAGGGTGGAGGATGCGGAAATCCAGGGCGGGGAACCGCTTCTGTTCTTTCGTGGGGAATACCGTCAGTTCGCCGGGCAGTGAGGAAGTCGTCAGTTCTTAGCAGTTACAAGTCATGCGCAGAACTTGCGGCTTTTCTCAGTGATGACCGCCGAGGGAGTCGCGCTTCACGCCATATTCCGCGCCCCATTTGTCGGTCATCTTCGTGCGAATCTCCCATAATTCAGGGAAAAATTTTTGCCGCATGCCTTCTTCGAGAATTTCCACTGGCCGACCTTTGAGTGATTTTGCCGCAAAGCCGATGGTCCGGTGAATCAGCTGCATATGCTCTTGACGGAACTTCTGGAAGAGTTCGTCGAATTCCGCAAGCGCCTCGGCCACGACATAGGCGTGGTCGTGCGAATATCCTGTGTCATAGATCTTTTCAACCGTCAGTCCGTGCTTGTCCAGGTAATACGTCTGGAAGGAATTCCAGATGGGTTGGTACATCTTTAGCAGTATGCGAAACCCCGGCGATTCCTGCCCGCTTCCGTTCCCCAGACGCTTGCGAATCTCCTGGTACTCCTTTGGCGACATCGTTTCGAGCAGCGCGAGCTGCTCGCCCATCAGTTTTTGAGCAATGTGCACGCGGCGAAAAAGCGTCAGCACGCGAGGGGTGTCTTCCACCTGCAAATATTCGTCAATATCCAACAGGGTGTAGGCAATGAGCTTCATCCATAATTCTTCGATCTGATGCACAATCTGAAACTGCAGCTCGTCCTTGTTGCAAACGTCTTCGAACTTGCTTTGGCACGACAGCAGCGTCTTCGTGTTCAGATACAGTTCGTAGTCCAGCGTGCCTTCGCCGCCCATCAGGGCGTAGAAATGTTCCCGGTTCACGATCCCTCCCCGCGATGCGGCTGCCGGTGCGAATCTCGACGCGCTAGGCCGCACGTCACCGCCCTCGCTTTTGTGGATGGCCAGAAGCCGTCTTGAACGGAGAACTCGTTATCGTTCGGAACTGCCCGAAGCCCGTGAGGATTCAGCGGAATCGCCGGTCTCTTTACGGTGGCTTTTGACTTCCCGCAGCGCGTAAATCGACTTGTTCTGTGATTCGTAATACGTTCGCGAGGTGATTTCTCCGAGCAATCCTAGCGATAAGAGCTGCACGCCGCTCAGGAACAGCACAACCGCCAGCAGCATCAGCGGCCCGTGCTCGGCGATTGTGTCCGTGTGGTGCAGCAGCTTGTCGATTCCCAGATACGCCGCGATTGCCAACCCGGCTGACGCCCCGGCCATGCCGAGAAGCCCGAACAACTGCAGCGGCCGCGTGGAATAATCCAGCAAAAACTTCACGATCATCAGGTCCAGGAACACGCGGATGGTGCGGCCGATTCCGTAGTTGGACCTTCCATTTTTGCGATGGAGGTTTTGGATCGGCACTTCGGCGATTTTTGCGCCGCTCGAGCTGGCCAGCGCCGGAATGAAGCGATGAAGTTCGCCGTAAAGCTGGATCTCCTGGATAATCTCGCGGCGGTAAGCCTTGAAAGTTGTTCCGAAATCGTGCAATTCGATGCCGGAGAGTTTCGCCATCATCCAATTGGCGATCCGGCTGGGGAGCTGCCGCGTCAGCCAGGCGTCTTTTCGTTGGTGGCGCCACCCGCTGACCAGGTCGTAGCCTTCTTCGAGTTTTTCGACGAACCGCGGTATCTCGTCCGGGTCGTGTTGCAAGTCGCCGTCCATCGAGATAATCACTTCGCCGCGCGCAAAATCAAAACCCGCCTTCAGGGCCGCCGTCTGGCCGAAATTCCGACGCAGCCGCACGACGTTCACCCTGCGGTCATGTTCGTAAATGTCCGAAAGGACCTTAAAGGTGTTGTCCTTGCTGCCGTCATCCACAAACACCAGCTCGTACGGCTCGCCGATTCCGTCCATCACTTCGGTGAGTTTCATATACAAAGGCGGAATGTTTTCCTGTTCGTTAAGGAACGGAACAACAATCGAGAACTGCGTCGGCGAATCGTTTCTCATCGGAGGCTGCGCGCTCTCCCTCACGCTTCCTGCGTGACGTAGCCATAGTCTATCAGGCGAATCCCCTGGGAAGCGACAAGATTTCGAATCCCGGGGTCCGTCAGTATCTCGAGCTCTTTTTGGCGCGAAGCCTGCAGCCGCGTCGCTGATTTTTGCAGCGCCTCATCCGCATAGCCCGGATGGCACATCAGTTCCGTCGTGCCTTCGGGCAAGCCCCTTAGAAAAAGCCCGACGCCTTCGCGGGTCAGTTCCCCGGTTTGCGCGATGCCGCAGAAATAATCGGTGGTGGCAATCCCCGCGCGCCGAGCCTGCTCCCGCGCGTCGCGCGCCAGCAATTTTAGTCCGCGAGCCTGCACGCCTTGTTTCATCACCACGCCGGGACTGTGTTTTCCACCGGAAGAGAGCGCCGCGCGAAGGCTCGATTCCTCCAGCGAAACACGGACCGCTTCGATGCCATGTCTCTTGGCCAGCCGCAGCGCAATCTCGAACAGTCCTGGCAGCATATGCACGTGTTTGTGCCCGTCCAAGTGCGTTGGCCGGATCCCTGCTTCGCGCACCTTCCGAATCTGGGCATCCCACTCCCGTTCGACTTCAGCAAGAACCAGGCCGCGCCGGGCCCGTTTCAAGAGGAGACTTTCCGGCCCGCTCGAAAACTTGTCTTTGCCGTCGAGCAAACTCATCACGCTTTCCCGCTCCGCCACGGGGGCCCCATCGCTCAAATTCAAGTGCACGCCCACGCCAAGCCATGGCGCCGACTTCGCGGTCTTTACGGCCTCGGCAAACGCGATCCCGTTTGCCAGCAGGGAAGTGCTGGTGACAATCCCGCCGCGAGAAGCATCGCGGATGCCCCGGTTCACTCCCTCCGTCCAACCCAGGTCATCCGCATTGACGATCAGGTTTTTCACGACCTGTCCTGCTCCGATGATTTTACCTGCCCGTCCGGCCAGCTATTCTTTTGCGCGTTCATACATTTTCGTACCATTGACCGCTTTGCGGCTCAACTCTAGCATGGCCCTTTAGAGGGAAGAATGCCCACAAAAGTGCGTGAGGCCAAGAGTGTCCAGGGGCAATCCACGGAGCGGCGTCGCGGCCGGCGCATGAACTCCCGCGTTCCGGTGCGCCTGGAGTGGGACGAAGCCTCCGGAAGGCGTTCGAGCGCGGAGGCCCATACGCGTATCGTCAATCCCTATGGCTGCATGGTGGTTCTACCGTACCCTTTGGGGCTCGAGCAGCGCGTAGCCCTCACCAACCTCGCCACGAAATCCAGCAACGCAGCCATCATCGTCTGGAAAGGCCAAGCGCGGCCGGACGGCTGGGAATACGGCGTGGAACTGGTCGCTCCGGACATGGACTTCTGGGGATTGGAACTGTGAAACCGCCGCTGCCCGGTGTGAAGCCCGGGATGCATCCGAAACCCGGCCAGCCGGCCGTGCGCCCCGCCCTGCAACGCCAGCCTACCGCGGAAGAGCGCCGGCGCGCGCAGCGCGTCCTCCTGCGCATTCCCGTCTTGGTTCACCTGCAAGGCAGGGACAAACCCATCGAAGGGGCCACCCACACGGTCAGCGCTACCGGCGGCATGATCATTCTTCGCCAAGGTCTGGAAGCTGGAACAAAGTTCATCCTCGAGAATCCGCGGACGCAGCAGAGAGTCGAGGTGAACGTCGTACGGGCAGCGCAGCTGAATCCGGAAGGGTCGCTTGTTCCCGTGGAATTCCTCGCTCCGGCCCCGAAGTTTTGGAACATCTTCTTCCCGCCCACGATGAACTGACGGATCGAGGACAGAGCAGCCTCGAAGCCCGAGGTCGTTCTCTGGCTACGTCTGTCGTTGCTATTGAACGGTGATGGTGATCACGGGTGAAGTTGATCCGGCATACGTTGCGTCCCCGCTGTACACGGCGTTGATGCTGTCGTAGTGCACTCCGCCTCCACCCCCGCCGCCATAGCCGCCGCCGCAGCCGGCGGCAAGCCCGGCCACAAGGCCTGCCAGCAACAGCAGGCTCGCGCAGGCATAGGCGCGCCGATACGCTCTCGGCACCCGCTTGAAGCCAAGCAGGAGCAGAACCAGCAGAGCGAGGCCCGCCGGCAGCAGCCAGGGTACGACGCGAATCGTCGGAATACGATGCGGTACCGACGGCGGCGCCAGGAAGGCCAAAGTCGTCATCAGCGTAGCAGTGCACGTGGGCGACGTTGCGCCGGACACGGCCATGCACGTTTGCGCAGTACCAAGCGCGGCGGTACCGTTCATGAATTGCACGGTGCCCGTCGGACTAGCGCCCGTACCGCTTCCCACGACCGTCGCGGTCAGCGTGACGCTCCCGCCCGACGAGATACTCATGGACGAACTCGTCACCGTCGTTGTGGTTGCTACGGCACCCCCTCCACTTGTTCCGCTGAAGGTGAAATTCAGGACACTCTTCCCGCCAAAGGCCAGGGGATTGGGATCCGGTGCTCCAAAAGAGCTCACCAAGATGTAGTAGGTCGTCCCTGCGGTGACCGCGACGTTATGGATCTGAGACTGCACGACGATCCCTGGAGTGATGTCGTCGTTGCAGGCTAGGGAGGTGAAACTTCCGGCCGTGCCCGTCCAGATCGAGAGAACGCTGTCATAACTGCTTCCGATCGTGTCCACGTCGGTTATCGTTCCGCTGCTTGTTGGCGTGAACGTGTACCAGATGCTGTTTGAGACCCCGGCGGCGCATGTTGGTATCGGATCGGTCGTCTGGGTCGTGGCTCCGGAACTGTCTTTCGTGTCCGTGAAGGAGCCGCTTGTCAGGGTGATGTTTATCGCGTTCGCAAAGTTGTCATTCGCCGGGGGAGGGGCTAACACAACGAACGTGGGCAATGTAACCGTCGACGTGGTAACCGTCGTGCCGCCACCCGGCGGCGGGTTTTGGACGCCAACGGAATTCGTGCTGCCAAAACCGGCCATAAAGCTGGCGGGAATCGTAGCCGTGAGTTGTGTCGAGCTTACGAACGTAGTGGCGATGGGCATCCCACCCACATCGGGGTTCATCAACACCTTGGAAGTTGACGAAAAGCCCGCTCCGTTCACGGTAATCGTCGTCGCATTGGAGTTTACCGGGGAATTGGCCGGACTCACCGGCACGGTGATTGTTGGCGCGCCGCCGAGAACCGTGAAAGTCAGTGTATTGCTGATGTTCGCTCCAACCGCAACGGAAACCAGAGGCGCTCCGCTGCCGCCGGTAAGGGCGGCCGCAACCGCCGCGGTGAGTTGCGAATCACTGACCTGAGTTGTCGTCACGCTTGTGGTCGAGCCGTTCCAGTTTACGGCTCCTCCGGTGAGCCCGTTCCCGTTCACCGTCAGTGTGAGGGCGGTAGGGCTGCCGGCGAGCACAGAAACCGGTGAGATCGAGGAAATGTGGGGGCCGGTGAAAGTAAAATTGTTCAGCACAATATCCCATGTGCCGCGCCCATGAGTGGCGGCAAGGAGTGTTCGAGATGCGCGATGCAGCTTCAGAGAGAGCACGGCCACCCTCGGCAAGCCCGTGCTTAACGTAGCCCATGTGCAAGTGGCAGGCGTAGTGGTCGTGCAGGTGCCCTGGAACACTCCAATGTCGGTTCCTACGTAAATCGTTCCCGCGACGTCAGGATCAATCACCACATCGTTGATCGGCGTATTCGGTAGGTCGGCTGCCGCCGGTGTCGAACAGTTCGCCACCGTACAGCTCACATCCGTCCACGTGGCCCCACCATCAGCGGTTTTGAACAGGTGGCCCTTCGGGTCGTTAACGGTGCCTTGCACAAATGAGAATCCCGAGAATGCCGCGTATGCGGTTTTCCCCGTTGAGTCCGCCGGATCGACCGCAATGGCCATGACTTGGCGCGGCGGCAGGCTGCTCTGTCCGGCGACAAGATTGAAGGTGCCCGCCCCTGTACTGACGTTCGTCGCTACAAAAACCTGTCCCGTATCCGCGCCAGCATAGACCACCGAAGAAGCCGAGGCCATTGGAGCAACGGCCAGCGCAGTCAAGGAGTCAGGGTTAGCAGAGGAACCATTCACCAGATCGCCGCTCAGGGCTGTCCAGCTTGTCCCTGCATTTCCCGTTTGATAGACCTTGGTGGTTCCGAGGTACGCGGTGTCGGCCGCGCCCGGGTCCGTTACGAGAGGAGGCACGAAGTTGAAGTTGTCCGATAGATTGATCCCAATTACCGATCGGACGTAGGAGTTCGCCGCGCCGTTGGTAACCGAGACGTTGACATTGTCGCCGTTGCAAGCCACATATACCGTGCTCGGAAACACATTGTCGATGGCGGTACCCGTGCCGTCGCCGCATATCTGGTTGTCGGTCCAGATCGTACTTGGACCCGCATAGATTTGGCTGCCGTTGTCCTGGGTTCCCGCAAACGCGACCGCTTGCGACGACGGATGGACGGAAAGGGCGGGGTAAAACTGTGTCAATGTTAGCAGCGAATCGTTTAAGTTTGTCCAGGCAACGGCGGCTGCTTCCGCATCGTCAGTTCGCCAGATTCCTCCGTCATTTCCCAGATACATCCGGATTTTGCCGGTGGTCAGCTTTGCGAAAGCGATAGCGTGATTGTCCACGTGAGGCAGGCCCGAGCTGCCGCCCGCGAGGTTGGGAATTACGGAAGCCCACGTCGCGCCGGTGTTTGCCGTGCTCATCACCCAGCTCGGGTTTCCACTGGCATCGGTGATTGCGGAGCCACCAAAGAATGCGTGCGCACCTCCGTTGGGGTCTACCTTTACCACGTTGTCGTACCAGCATTGCGCCTGACAAATGTCAGGCGCCGTGGTTTGCGTCCAGGACGTCCCTCCATTCGTCGTCACAAAGACGCCAAGGTTCGCAACCGATCCGGCGGAGGAGTCCGCGATGGAGGCATACACGGTATTGTCGGTTGCAAACTGAGGCGAGATTCCAAGATCGATTCGGCCCACCTTGGATGTAGGAAGACCACCAGACAGGAGCGTGAATGTGAGAGAGCAACTAGTGGCATTTGTCGACTCGTAGACCCCATTCACCGTCGCGCCCGTAAACGGAGTTCCCAGGGCCGCGAAAGCCACGCTGGACGAGGCAAAACCCACGAACGTTCCCATATCCCCTGATGCCGAAGGCACGATGTTCCAAGTGCTGCCTCCGTCGGCAGAGCAATACACTCCTTCTGTCGCTCCGTGTCCGAACTGCGTTTGCGCGGCGACCAAAACCATTTGCGGGTTTGACGGATTCACTGCGACATAGCTGATGCGTGTTCCACCCAGGGTAAAGAAACCAAAAGGAGCAGCGTCGCTATATGGCCCAATGAAGGGACAAGTGGGGCTCGCAACCGTGCAGGTTTGCGTCCATGTCTGTCCACTGTCGGTAGACTTGAGCACCCCCGCACCGTAGTAAATATCGAATCCGACAGATGCTTGCTCGCCAGTTCCAGCATAGACCGTCGCGGGCGAGGAAGGCGCGAACGCAATGGACCCCATCGCCAGAGAAGCATTTTGGTCACCCACTGCTGCCCAAGTCACACCTGCATCCGTTGTGCGCCAAATGCCCCCTTGCGCACCGCCTATTAAAGCTGTGTTACCGGTGGAATCAGACGGATCGACTGCGATCGCGGTGATGCGCCCCGTTACCGGGCTGGAAAAACCGCCCGTAGTAGGGGTTGGGCCAATGGAGCTCCAAGTGTTCGTTACGGTTGCGGCTAGAGGTGCGGCCCCGACTTGCGGGGCGACTTCAACGAACGAGCCATCCGGCCGCTGGACCAGTTTGCCTTCCGCGACCATCATTCGCTGCATGTGCTGCAAAGCGCGAAGCCGAGCGCCGGAGGGAATGCGGCCATTTGCCGATGCCCGCTGTTTGTAAAACCACTGTTCGCGCTTGCGGATTGTATCGGCGCTGTCTTTCTCGGGCTTGGTTGCTTTTGTGGTCTCTCGATTCGCGCCCGCGACCGGCGTAGGCTGCCCCAGCCCCCGCAACTTCGCCGCCCGAGCGGTATTGGAATCGGCGTCAGGTTCCTGCTGACCGCGAGCCATCGGAACGAAACAACAGAAGATTAGGGGCACGACCGAAACGAGAACGCGAGTGCGAAGCAACGAGGAACGGAGTCTCATGGTCCACCCACTCTGTAGATTTGACTGCAAAACGTTCCCGGCTGGAAATCGCCGCCACTCGCAAGGTGCGAGTCTTCAGGAGGCGACACTTCGCTGACTGGGGAGCAAAGGGGAAGTGGCCCACTATCTAGCGACGAAAGGTTATCACATTTCAGTCGAAACACTCTTTAGTAGTTAAGGATTCTGCCCGTTCGACGGAGCCAACCCGACGGGCGTGGCGGGACCCGTCGTGTTGTATGGAGACGCGCGACGTGAAAGCACTGCCAGACTGATCGGCGGATTGTGTGTGCCTCTTCTTCGCTGCAGCAGGCCGTGGGGGATGTTAGGGCGGACTATTCCGGGGCCTTTTGCATGTGCTTGATCCCGGCATCAGAGGGAGCGCCACGGCCGGTAAAATCAGAGTTCGCGAACAAAACGGCAACTCGAGTGAACCTCGCGCCCGCACAGCTGGATCCAAAAGTCGCTTGTTTGTTCCCGCCCGCGCAGTTTTGGAACATCATTCTTCCCACCGAGCGTGAATTGATTCATCGGAAACGGATGCGTCATCCCCAACTCGGGCGAGGGATCTCTTTTCAAAATCGGACGTGGTCGGGGCTCTTGAACTCTTGAACAGGCCAAAGTTGCTACCATGCAAGAGAGAGCGGCCCCGAACGTCGGGGCCGCTCTCTCCGCTACGGTTTGTCGTTGCTATTGAACGGTGATGGTGATGACCGGCGAAGTTGATCCGGCATAGGTTGCGTCCCCGCTGTACACGGCGTTGATGCTATCGAAGTGTGGCCCCCCGCCTCCAGAGCCGCTGCCGCAACCGGCGGCAAGCCCGGCCACAAGACCCGCCAGCAACAGCAGGCTCGCGCAGGCGTAGGCGCGGCGATAGGCTCTCGGCACGCGCTTCAAGCCAAGCAGGAGCAGAACCAGCAGAACGAGACCCGCCGCCAGCAGCCAGGGCACGCCGCGAATCGTCGGAATACGATTCGGTCCCGACGGCGGCGCCAGGAAGGCCAAAGTCGTCATCAGCGTAGCACTGCACGTGGGCGAGGTTGCACCGGATACGGCTGCGCAGGTTTGCGGCATGCTGAGCGCGGTCGTTCCGTTCATGAACTGCACGGTGCCCGTCGGACTAGCGCCCGTACCGACTCCAACGACCGTCGCAGTCAGCGTCACGCTCCCGCCCGACGAAATGCTCGTGGATGAGCTCGTCACCGTGACCATGGTCGTCTGTCCCACAGCTAGCGTGAATGCCGACGACGTGGAGGTCGTGTAATTGGTGTCGCCACCGTAGACGGCCGTGATCGAATGGGTGCCGCTGGTCGTAAAGGTCATACTTAACGAGGCCGTGCCGCTTGCCCCCGCACTCGCCGTTGCGCCAGCGGGAGTAACGTTTGCCGTTCCTAGGCTGGTGCTCCCATCCTTGAACGTGGCGGTTCCCGTAGGGCCTTGTGCGCTGTTGCTCTGGGAACCAATGGTCACAGACAGCGTTACTGGCTGATTCGTCGGCACTGGGTTGGGGCTGGCACCTACGGTTGCCGTCGTCGCTGTCGGCGTGACCGTCACCGTATCGGTTACCGCCGCCGGGGGAGGGTTATAGCTGATATCGCCCGAGTAGGTAGCCGACAGCGCGTGCGTCCCGCCGGTAAGCTGAATCGGCTGATTTTCCGCATGTCCCTGGCTGTTGATTGCGAAAGGACTCGTGCAACCTGGGACGAGCGGGCTACACGTGAGTGGGCTTCCGTTGTCGGTGATCGTCACGGTGCCCGTTGCATCGAAAGCGCAGCCGGCAGTCGACGTAGGTGTCACCAGAAGTTGGCACGCGCCAGTGGTGCTGTTGAGGATGTCGATCCGCAGAATATAAGGCGAGCCGTAAACGACCGTGGTGGCATTCGTGCTGATGATAGCTCCGGTCGTCGCGTCGAACGTAACAATTCCGTATTGCAATCGGCTGTTCTCCTTAGTCACCGTGACCGGAACTCCCGTGGGATCATCGCTCGGAGCGAAAGTGCCATCTCCCGCGTAGTGCGCCTTCAAGCTGTAACTGCCTCCCGGCAGAAACGTGGTAGTGAAGCTCGCCGTTCCGCCGCTAAGAGTTGGCGAACAGGTTGCCGGGAGAACTTGAAAACAGCCAATCCCCCCGTTGACGGCAGTCGAGGCCAGAAACGAAACGTCGCCCGTGGGCGTACCTGTTCCTGGGTTCGGTCTAACCGTGGCCGAGAGATTAACCGACTGGCCGTGGGTGATGCTCACCGCGGCTGTGCCGCCGTTGACCATCGTGGCCGTTGCTGTGGGTGTGAGCTTGCCAACGGCAGTCGACCACGCCGCGGCGAGGTTCGTCACGTTCACGGAACCGAGCCCCGTGGCCGTGTCGTAGCCCGCGCCCGTCGCCCACGCAGGTGTCGTGGTGCTGCTTGGACTTACCAGAACTCCGTTCGTGCCCGAAGTGGTGCTGCTGCAGTTGAGCGTAGTGCCCGAGCACGGTACCGAATTGTTGCCCTTCGTGATGTCCAGAAAGGCGCAGGAACTCGGCGGAGGGGTCGCGGGATTTGTGAACGAACTGGAATTGCAGCTGGAAAATGTCTCGCCCCTTGCGATGGTGTAAAGCACAAGATTCGGGTTGCCTTGCCTTCCGCTCTGCTGCTGATTAATCAAGGCCATGATTCCCGCAAAAGCTGGTGAGGACGCTGAGGTACCTCCAGCCCCGAAGAAACTGAAGTGTCCTTGCGCATCGGGCACACAGGAAGGAGGGCTCCCCGCAGAAATGCCATCTGCTTCGCAAAACAGGTAAAAGCTGTCGGAACTCGCGCCGTCGCTCGCGAACAGCGAGATGTCCGGGAGGTCCCGGTGACTATCGCTGGGTGTTACGCTTCCGCTTTGGAACGGAGGCTTCGGGTACACGGAACTTGGCCCACCGCTGCCGCCCACGATGTTCAACAGACTGGCAGGGCTTGGATTTACGCAAACTGAGTTGAGATTGCTGCTCGTCGCATTTGCGGCGCAGGAGTCATTCCACGTAGTCTCAGGAATGTAGCCTAGCGCGGACTCCCGCGACCCGGTGGCGTTCGTGGAGCTCCAAAAGGTGGTTTGCGTGCCAACGTCGTCAAAATCAGTCCCGCCCACCGCCACGTTAAACGGCGTGGAAGCAATCCCGCTCACTGCTAGGCCCTGCGCTGCGGTTGTCGCTGTCGTGAAATCATCGCATCCGGCGGAGCCGTTATCACCCGCCGAAACCATCACGGAAATGCCTTGCGCTGCGGCTTGCTCCCAGATGGCGTTGTAAAACTGGTTGCCGGCGGCCCCTAAGGCCGGCTCGCAGATACCGAAGCTCTCGCTCATCACCCCGGCAATGTTGTTGTCGACAATATAGATGGCCGACAGGTCGATGCCGGCTGCCGTTTGAGTACTCTGCGATACCACCAGATCGATGGTTGCTCCCGGGGCGACCATCCCTGCGACCTGTACGTCCAGGTCGGCTTCGCCTTCGTCGCCTGCGGGTCCAGAAGGTCCTGGGTCCGGCCCGTTCAAAATGATATTTGCCGATGTAAAGTTGGCCGGGAGCG
This sequence comes from Candidatus Acidiferrum sp., assembly GCA_036262755.1. Taxonomy (GTDB): domain Bacteria; phylum Acidobacteriota; class Terriglobia; order Acidiferrales; family UBA7541; genus Acidiferrum. The sequence goes on along the minus strand of DATAIH010000069.1, from coordinate 47,751 downwards.
CGAACAAGTTCCGAAAATCAATGACGTCTTGGGCGTTGATATTGGAATCCGCGACGAGCGCAATCGTGACGCCGGTCCCGCTGAGTGTCGTTGTTGGTATGTTGTAAATTTTTGCGAAATCTGCCGGGCCAACGATGTAGCAAGGCTGACTTTGTGAAGTGCCGCAACCCGAGGTAGTAGTGAACAGCGGCTTGCCAATACCCTCTTTTATCCCCGCGTCCCGCTTCATTGACTTCCTCGGGAAATTGTGGAGCGTCACAATGCCCGCTACCACGGGCGTCAGCGCCGCGGGAATCTGCGGGTCGCTGGAGTTGGCCTGCCGCGTTGTGCCGTTCACGAGATAGTGGTGAATCTCGGTGTGAAACGCATTGCGAACCTGTCCCGCGGTTCCCGAAAACTCAATCACGGTACGCCCCGCGGCGACTTTAATTCCCTGGAATCCGTGCTGTGTGAGCCAGGTTGTGACCGTTTGAGTATCCGCATCCGCGGGTCCAAATTGCGCTCCGAATTGCTGCGGCGTCAGCCAATTGCGATAATTCGGCGAATCCTTGGCCTGCTGTTCCCCCAACAGGGTTTGCAATGCCGCTTCCTGTTCCGCGCTTCGCTCGAGCACCAGCAGCATCCGGCTCATCGGCGTGGAATCGGCCACCGAACCTTGATCGAATTCCCGGCGCGCCAGGGGATGCACGTTGCCCTTCAACCGGACCAATTGCGTTTCGTCAATCGCCTGCGTGATGCGGGCCGGTACCGCCGGTGTTTGCACGAACGAGGATTGGCTTGCGGCTTGGGCGTTCGATTGGGCGGCAGCCGGCGGCGCCTGGGCAAATAGCAATGGCAAAGAGAACAAAACAGAAGTGCGAACAAGCAAGGAATGGAGTTTCATGGTCTACCCGCTCTGTAGATTTGGGGTCGAACGTTGCAAAAACGCTTTGGGCTGGAAATCGCCCCCGCTTGCAAGGCACGATTCTCGAGGAGGCGGCGTTTCGCGGACTGGAGAGCAAAAGGGAAGCAGCCCACGATCTGACGTCCAAAGGTTATCACACTTCATGAGAACACTCTCTGGTACTTAAGGATGCTGCTTGCTCGATGGGGCATCTGGACGGCTTTTGCCTTCTACGTTTTCGGATCGGCGACATACGAATTCTGTCATCCCAACTCCGATGCCATTCCACGCATTCCGGATGCTTCGTTCCCGATTCTCTGTGCAATGTGAATCCGCTCTTTAGAAGTGCTCTTCGGTTGACCTGGCGTTTGAAGGAAGCGTCAATGCTCACGCCCTGGCGTTGCGGAACTCTCCGTATATCCCTGACCTGCGCGGTCCTTTGCTTATTCCCATCCTTTCAGCCCATTTCGACCAAAACTATTATTCCCGCCATGCCGCACAAAAGTTCGCGCATCTTTATACAACACAACGGTGCGCTACAAGTTGCGCTCGGGTTTCTGTGAATCGTGCCGCGAATGGCTTTCTCAAGCGGCCCCGCTTGGCCGCCCTTCCTACGGCTCGCTTTTCGGCCGCACCGCAAAGTCCGCGGCTCGGGGTGCCGGAACCACTTGCCACTGCGGCTTCAACTCCAGCGTCCAGCCCTTCCCCGTCAACGGCCTCTTGCTCACATCGGCAGGCGCGGGCACTTGAACCCGCTCAAATCCTCTGGTACCGCGCACAAAGAGCGCGCCCTCCGTCGTTTTTAGCAGCCCCCAAGCATCTGTCACTTGGATTTCGCCTTCGTACAGAGCCAATTCGTCATCGAGAGCCAGCACCGCGTTCGGATCGAACGTGTAATTAAACTCTTGGCCCACCGGCAGCACCAGCACGGGGGCGTCGACGAAGGTTTTTCTCGCTGCGGCCACGCGCGCCTGATGTTTTGCTTCGCGCTCGGTCTCGATGGCCACGACTTTGCCGCCGTCGTAGCGTTCCGCGCGCCGTAGTGCTTCGGTTTTGTTTAGCGCGGTCGCGCCGGGAGCCTCGCCTCCATACGCTTGCCCGAGCAATTGCCCGAGATTCGTTGCCGGCGTCAGGCCGGTGCGCCAATTCGCGTTTGCCACATCCAGCAACCCGCCGTACGCGGGCCCCGAAGTATATGCGAACGACCTGCCATAGCTCGGTGTACGCGTCGGCGCCGCCCGTAGCCACGCGGCGACGATCACGGCATATTCTTGGGAAGAAGACGTGCTCAATTTAAAGCCGGTGTACTCCGCCATGCCCTCGTTCATTTCCAGCGCGTCTTCGTTGGCCTCGGCTGCGGGAAAAAGGGAACGCCGGTAATTTCGAAAATAAAGGGCATCCGCCACGTCTCGCTTGCGCTCTTCGCCCTGCTGCCAGAACGCGTGCTCGAGCGCGCGCCACTCCATCTCGAGCCAGATGCGTCCTTCAAGCGAGTCCAGGTGCCCGTTTTGCGTATCCTTTCCTTCCAAGCCGAGGTGCACCTGCACGCGATGAAAGCACTCGTGCAGCATCAACCGCATCCGCGGCTCCTTGTACTGCGGCACCGGCCACATCACCATGGTCCAGTCGACGCCAGCCCATTTCGTCGCCGTATTTGCCACGCCCAATTCCCGGGGCGCGGTCCCAACAAACACGCCGTCGAGCGGCTTCAGCTTGCCCTCTCGGTCCGCCTGGTTCGCGACGGCGTAGCGTGTGCCGTGATCCACAAAAAGGAGCGGCCCGCACAGAGGCACTTTCCAGAGCGCGCCATTGTCTTTCTCGGAAAGCGCTTTGGCCTCCGCAAAATACTGCCGTGCTTTGGCCGTATCAATTGCGGGCGTCTGTGCTGCCAGCCGCACGGCACAGGCCGTCGCGAGGATGCCGATAAGCAGAGAAGCGCTACGCGGAAAGGCTCTGTTTTTCATTTTTCCACCAGACACAAAGTCCTCGGCGAGCCCGCTCGTAAGACGCGCCATACCCGCGCCAGTCTTCGGAGTTTGCCGCTGTGGCAGCGCGGGATCGCACCCCGGGGCCCAGCCTGCCGGTCACGGCAAAATTGCAGCCATCTTCACACCTGCAGATTGCGAAGGTAGGGAACGCTGGCTTTCATAAAGTCGAGGTTCATCTCGACGAAGTAATTCCGGATGCCGCCAGTCTTTGCCGCGGTAAAGATCTTCTTCCAGTCCAAAGTGCCTTTGCCGACAGGCGTTATTTTTTTTGTTTCTGCGGACCAGCCCTGTACATGCATGGAAATGAAGCGCCCGGGATATTTCGTGAAGTATTCCGCTGCATCGAATCCTTCGGCGATTGTGGAAACCTGGAACTGGAACTTGACCAGCTTCGGGTCGAGCAGGCCGAACAACACGTCATAGGTGCGCTTGCCGTCCACCATCGAGCACTCGAAGTCCTCATTGTGCAGCCCTTGCTGTATTCCGGCTGCGGCTGCCTGTTCGCCCATTTTGTTATATTCCTCGGCTAGCCGCTTCACGTCGTCCATGGTTGGCTTTCGCGGCCCGCCAAGGGTCGGCACCAGCATTTGCGTCAGCCCCATCTCCTTTGCCCAGGCGATGCGTCCGGGCTGATTCTCCCTAAGCTCGACGATGGTAAAATGCGAGCTCACACAGCTGACGCCGGCGTCGCGCAGGATTCTGCGCAGATCCGCGGTGCTGTATTTCGCGAGGCTGCCGAAGCCATACTCGGCGTAGCCCACCGGCGAGCACAGCTCAACGTCTTGAAATCCAGCCGCCGCGAGTTCCCTGATCACTCCGGGAAAATCCTTGCCGAGCTCTTCCCGGACCGGCCATGTTTGGCATCCGATCGGCAGGCCCAACGGGTTGGCGTACAGCTCCACCGCGCCCGCGGAGAGCAATCCCGCCATTGCCGTCTGCTCCGCCGTAGTTCGAAGAAACTCCCTTCTCGTCATTGTGGACATTGCCCCCTCCCAAAGCGGGTTCCAAGATACACCTGCTTTCCAGTCAGGCGAAGTATGTTCGTAACCGAGACCATGAATCCCATAATCGAACGGGTGGGACGGGATGAAAGCCCGGGCCTTCCACCTAATCCGCGGACGGGAAAGAGCTTACGGCGCTACACTCTGCGGTAATCGAGGTGCCCTCTAAACTTGGTTCTTCAGGGAAGGCTCATCTATGCGCAATTTTGCAAAAGACCTTCGCTTTGCTCTACGGACGCTCGCGAAGAATCCCGGTTTTGCCGTGATCGGAATTGTGACCCTGGCGCTCGGTATGGCCGTAAACACTACCGTTTTTAGCGTCGTTAATGGCTTCCTGCTGCGTCCGCTTCCAGTGCCCCATCCCGAGCAGATTACCGTTCTTGCGCTGAAGCAGTCCTCGGTTGCCGGCGCCTACCGCTTCTCCTACCCCACTTACGAGGATTTGCGCGATCAAACGCCCTCCTTTATTGACATCTTCGCTTATCGGCCATCGCTCGCTGCGCTTACCGTGGACCACAAATCCGACCACTGCCTGTTCAGTCGGGTCACCAGTAATTATTTCACCTCGCTCGACATCAAGCCCGCCTATGGACGGCTCATCCTTCCGACCGAAGGCCGCGTTCCCGGCGCCGATCCTGTCATTGTTCTTGGGTACTCCTACTGGCGCAGGAGATTTGCCGGTGATCCGAAGATCGTCGGCCACGAGGTGGAATTAAACGATCATGCGTTCACGGTGGTCGGCGTCGCTCCCCGCGAATTCCATGGCACGTACCCGGTTATGGATATGGACGCCTATATTCCTTTCAGTGCGGAAACCGGCGAAGATCCGGACAATCCCGTCGAGAAAGTGTGGACCAGCCGCGGCTCTCGCAGCCTTACCGTGATGGGGCGCCTCAAACCCGGCGTGACCATCAAGCAGGCCCAGGCTTCGCTCAATGTAGTCACCGACCGCATCGCCGAGGCGCATCCGGACACCGAGAAAGGTCTATCCGCGCAACTCTTTCCCGAAAGGCTCGCTCGGCCTGAGCCTGCTGCGGAAAACCCCATTCCCGCCACCTCGATTGCTTTTCTGTCCCTCGCTGCCTTAGTCCTTTTGGTTGCGTGTTTCAATATCGCCAACGTTCTCTTGGTGCGCGCGACGGCCCGCCAGCGCGAAATGGCCATTCGCGCTGCGCTAGGGGCCGGGCAGGGCCGCCTGGTCCGGCAGTACTTGACGGAAAGTCTGCTGCTTGCGCTCTTGGGCGGTGGCGGGGGACTGGTGCTTGCGTCCTGGGCTTCCGGGTTCCTGAGCTCGCTTTCTCTTGGCACCGACCTGCCCTTGCGATTCGATTTCCGGCCCGATGCGCGCGTCTACCTTTTCGCGCTCGCCGCGGTTTTCTTTACCGGCTTGTTTGTGGGGATGATGCCGGCAGTGCGCGCCGCTCGGACCAACGTCAGTGCGGTCCTTCATGAAGGGGGGCGCGGGTCGTCGTCGGGCCCACGCCGTCAATTCGCCAGGAACGCCCTGGTTGTTGCGCAGGTGGCGGGCTCTCTGGTGCTGCTCGTCGTGGCTGGTCTGTTCATTCGCAGCCTTGAGAAGGCCGAAAAAATGAATCTAGGTTTTAATCCCGACCATGTGCTCGACCTCTCGGTGGACGTCGAGCAAGTCGGGTACAAAGAGCCTCGTGCTCGCGAAGCGTACCGCGATATCGATATCCGAATTCGCAACCTTCCCGGCGTCGAGTCCGTTGCCGAAGCCTTCACCGTTCCCATGGGCTACGTGGGCGCCGATGACCGCATTTGGATCGAGGAGCACCCCTACGCAGCCGGCCAGCAGCCTCAGGAAATTCCCTTCAACCAGATCACTCCATCGTACTTCGACACTTTGCAAATGCCGCTCCTCGGCGGCCGCAAGTTCTCCGATGCGGAGGGCGAAAAAGCTCCGCTCGTCGCCATCATCAACGAAACCATGGCCAAGAAGTTCTGGCCCAACGAGGATGCGCTTGGCAAACATTTCGGTAGCAAAGGCGCCAATGGTCCGTTTATGGAGGTCGTCGGCATCGTTCAGGACGCGAAGTATCAGAACCTGGTCGAGAATCCTCAAGCCTTCTACTACGTGCCTTTTGAGCAGAGTTACAATTCTTTACGCACCATCCATGTGCGCACAACTGTGCCGAGTGAGTCTCTGGCCCCGCAGGTTCAGTCGGCCATCCACCAAGTCGTCCCCGATGTTCCCGTCACTCAAGTAAAAACCATGAACGAAGCCCTCGAGGGCGCCAACGGTTTCTTTCTTTTTCGATTTGGGGCGCAGTTGACCTCAACCATGGGTCTTCTCGGTTTGATTCTTGCGGTCGTTGGGATTTACAGCGTAGTCTCCTACGCGGCCACGCAACGCACGCAAGAAATCGGCATTCGCGTGGCTATGGGCGCTTCTCCGCAGGACATCCTCAAAATGGTTTTGCGCCAGGGGCTCACCGTGGTGGGAATCGGGCTGGCCGTGGGCTTGGTTCTTGCGTTGGCAGGCACGCGCGTGATGAGCGGGCTTATCGTTGGCATTAAGCCAACCGACCCTTTAACATTCGCGGTTGTCGTTTGCCTGCTCACCGCGATTGCCCTTTTCGCATGTTGGGTCCCCGCGCACCGCGCCACAAGGACTGATCCGCTCGTAGCCCTTCGTTATGAATGAATAATGGTTCGGCGAGCGGCTAACGAAAATCGAATTGCAAACGAACGCTAGGGCCGAAGGAGAGCCGGGTCCGGCCGGACCCCGCTCCCTCGGCGCGTTTTCGGCTCTCCCAGTGTGTTAAACCCTAGGAGGTCTTGCCCGCCGGCTGGATTTTCAGATCGTATTTGGCTCCACTGAAGAAGATTTCCTCAATCGACTCGCCGCCGGTCTTGGCAGGGCGGAGGACAATACCGTCATGCTCATTGGAAGTATTTTCCGGCACGATTCGCGCCGGGACGGTGGCCACGGTATCGCGGCCTTGAACAATGTTCAGTTCGACATTAGGCCCAGTGCCGGTCCATTCCACCTTGTAGTCGCCCGGGTTCAGCACTGTACCTTCGAGTTTGGCCTTTTCCTGCAAATGCATCGTCTTTTTGTTGGTCTTTGCCGCGAAGGCCGTGGCGCAAAGCAGTAGCGAACCTGCGAACAGTATCGATATCGTCGAAAGCCTCGACGCTTTCATATACAGGTCTCCTTTGGTCTTCTTCGCGAACCAAGCCGCAGCAACGCAACGACGTTGTGCGCTATCTCGCGAAGGAAATCGTTTTTGTACTCCTCTTAGTTCGATGGCGCGGGGTTGCCAAACGGTTTTATCGCCCCAATGAAATGCCGACGACCGCGGTTGTCAAAGCTGGTATCTTTCCGTTGGCTCGAAAAGGAGAAACTAAGTATGACTACTTCGACGGCCTCCTCAGTTTCGCACGCCATGGCGGGGGCACCGGCGCGGGCATTCGCGGCAATCTTCTGGGGTGGATTGCTGGCAGGGGTCTTTGATATCACCCAGGCCTTTATCGGGTTTGGACTCCTCGGGGCGAAACCCTTTCGGATCTTGCAGCACATCGCCGGAGGAGTTTTTGGGGCCCGCTCCATGCAGATGGGTTGGACATCCGCGGCGCTGGGCCTGATCTTCCATTTCACCATCGCGTTTACGGCCGCCGCGGTTTATTACCTTGCTAGCCGGATGGTCCGCGTGATGGTTGAGCACGCCGTTCTGTGCGGAATGCTCTACGGCGAGCTTGTCTTCCTATTTATGTATTTCGTCGTGTTGCCGCTTTCTGCCCTGGGGTCTGCCCACTTTTCCACCGCCACCTACGTCACCGGACCCATCGGTCATACGTTTCTAGTGGGACTGCCGATTGCGCTTTCCGTGCGGCGTTTTGCCGGAGCGGCGGCGGCGTAATGGAGCTCCTGTGCGCTACCGGTGCTCGCGGTGGCTTAGGTGCAGCAGCGCGTCGATTGCAACGGCGCTACGATCGTGGGCCGTTCGAAAGCTAGGAGTCATTGTATAATCCCAGGTTGCTCAATCCCCAGCTGGAGGCAATATGTCCGAGCCAAGCTATGAAGAACTCAAGGCCCGCGTCGCCGAATTGGAAAAGAAAGGCGCTAGCCGCCGAACCGGCTCGCTGGATTTTCGCGTAGGTGAAAAAGGCGGCGTGAGTGTGTACGGCCTCGGGCGCTTTCCCGTGACGCTGTATTACGAGCAATGGGTTCGGCTTTTGGACGCGTCGTCCGACCTGCGCAAATTTCTGGAAGAAAACAAAGCAGAAGGCAAGCTGAAACTCAAAGAGAAATAGGTTTTGCCTTGAAGAGCGGACCCTTCACTAGCCTTGCGGGTTCGGAAGCAACCGCCGTAGTGCCGTTCGTGGTTGGAAGGGAGGGCCCCGGGCGTCTGTGGGGGTAGACGCCCGGAACCGGGGCGAGTACTACAGGTGGGAAAGCGGAAGTGCGCTCAACAGAAAACCGTGCGCGCTCATTTCGAAGACTGCGCCACCAGCAAACAGAGTCGGCGCAATTCCTCGTAGGTAAACACCACTCTCTGGCCCTCGTCGTCGTTCTCCACATGACCCAGACCGGAGGCTCGCGAATAACGGCGAAGCTCCGATTCCGGCAGTCCCAAGAGCACCGCCGCGTGATGCTCGTCAACTCGATCTTGCATGTGTCCGTTCCTAGGGAAGCGCAAACCCTGCGGCAAGCCACACCTAATGGCAAAACCGTCTCGGGGTTGATAGAGCAAGCGAGAAGCCAAAAGATATCTAGCCTGCTAAGTCTTTAGTTCTCAAAGGGTAAGCGCCTGGTCTGGTCTGCGCCGATCGGATGGCTGCTTCGTTTTTTTGCACATTCTGTCCCTAGGGATGGCCGTCGTGTGCAGCAAATTCCCGTCCACAAAATGGACACGCTTGTCTACGGCCTATGGCGGCGGCCTGCCGAAGGCGTCTCGGCCCTTCCCGACGGTGCTAGGACTGCCAGGGCAGAGCGTTGAGATCGACGTTTCCACCCGAAAAGATGACTCCGAGCTTGGGTGGCTGGCCGTCGGGGCGGAGGGGCAGGTTGAAAGACTTGACGACACCGGGTTTCAGCAGGGGAGCAAGCGCCACGGAGCTGGAGGCCTCGACGATCAGTTTCATACGCTCCCAGACCAGCCGCGCCGTCGTGATGATGTCTTCTTCGGTGACGAGCAAAATGCGTTCCACACGCTTGCGCAAAATCGCAAAAGTGCGTGGGGAAAGGGAAGCCCGCAAGCCATCGGCGATGGTGTCGCTGGACTCGAGGGATTGCAGCGTTCCGGTGGCGAGAGAGCGGTAGGCGTCGTCGGCGCGGGCAGGCTCACAGCCGATGATTCGAATGTCCTTGCGGATGCCTTGTGCGCCTAGGCAGGTGCCGCTAAGCAGTCCGCCGCCGCTGACCGGTGCGAGCACGGCGTCGAGGTCTGGTAGGTCCTCGAGGAACTCTTTGGCGGCGGTGGCTTGGCCGGCGATGATGCGGTCGTCGTCATAAGGATGAACGAGACAGGCACCGGTTTCCGCCTGCACCCGGTCACAGACTTCCTTACGCGACGAAACCTTGGGCTCACAAAAGGTGATTCTGCCGCCGTAGGCTTCGATAGCCCGGATTTTCACTTTCGGCGCGTTATTCGGCATGACGATGTAGGCCGGCACGCCGCGCCAGGCTGCGGCGCAGGCCACCGCGGCACCATGATTGCCGCTTGACTGCGTAACGATGCCGCGGGCGGCTTGCTCGGGTGAAAGCGACAGGATGGAATTGGCGGCGCCACGAATCTTGAAGGAGCCGGTCTTCTGGAGGTTCTCGCATTTGAAGAACAAGCGGGCTCCGGCCAGAGTGTCGAGAGAACTAGAAGTGAGAATGGGTGTGCGGTGAATCCGCGGGGCAATGCGAGCATGCGCCTGGGAAATGGCCTCCCACGCGGGTGGCTGATAACTCGTGGACTCGAAGGAAAGAGCTGTGCTCATGAGGCTCACTTTCTGAAGCAACGTGGCTGCTGGTTGCGTGTAATTGCCAAACGCCTTGTTTAGCGCAATTTTCTGTCAAGCAAAAGAGGCATTATGGCCTAGTGAGAAAGGACCGAGCTGCGCTTCAGCGCGGATGGAACTGATAAAAGCCTGGGCCGACGCGCATGCTGTGATGCCAGGCGAGAGGGAAAGCCCACCAAACGAGCGAGCCGAGAATTGTTTGCCACAACGTAAGCGGAAGGATGTTGCGTTGCCTACCGAACAACCAGGCCATCAGGGCGCCGCCAATCAGCGTGAGGGGGACAAGGACGGGATTGGGCCAATGCAACAAGGCAAACAGCGCGCCCGCGACGAGGGAAACCGTAACGGGGCTGGAGAAGGCGGCGATGAGACGATTGGTCACGAGCGAATTTAAACCGACTTGTTGCAACAAACAAAAAGACATGTAGCCGAGGAAGCGTCGAGGAAGGAGAACGTGATGCACCGTGTGATGCTCGCCGCCGAGAAACAGACCCGTAACGACGATGGCGACGGCGCATGGGAGAAAGATGAGTGACGAGTGTTTCGTTGCGCTCCACAAATTGTCAGCGCGCCATCCGAGCGACTGCGGCGTGTCTCTGTTCAAGGCGAAGCTGGCCATCAGCCAGATGGGAAACACCATCCAAGAATATCGAGAGGTATCCTGAAGCCGCCAGATGAACCAGGCGACAAAGGCGGTGAAGGCGAAAACTTCGACGAGCGGCAAGAGACGTGACGGTTTTTGAATCATGCGCAGCTAGTCCCTGAGATTTTCTTCGCCAGGATGGCTCAGATCGAGAAGCTGCAGGGCGCTTTCAAAAAGCTGGTCGATTTCTTTCTCGCTGACATCGTTGGGGGCGAGGAAAGCGCGCAGGTCGAAGTCGGGAAATCCGCGAATGGTGACGCGAGCGGGAAGAAGCTCTCGCAAGTGGAGGGAATCGATGGAGCCGAGCTGGCGGATCTCCTCGAAGACGACGCGGCGCAGGGGATCCTGAAAAACGCCAGGATCGAGTAACCGGCAGATTTCGCCGCGCGTTCCCGCCTTGATCAGGACCGAACACAAGAAGCGGAGCGTATTCCTCTCGAGTAAAGTTCGACTCGCCGGTTCGGAGGTAGCCATAAACTCAATCTTGCTTCGTGCTCGCCCGGGCAATCTGCTGCCGCATGAGCGCTTCGACTTGGGACCAGACGGCAGGGTCGCAGTCAATCTCTGTGTGCGTCTTCGCAAACGTCCGATCGTACCAGGGATATTCGGGACAATGAAGCGGGTGTTGCTTGTAATCAAAACGAAAATTTCCAAGAATCTGCGTTTTCGAGGGGTCCACGGCGCGGATTTCCTCTCGGCCATGGATCATGCCGTCGGGCTGATAGAAGTTGGCGGCGCGAGCGACGTTGGAAGGAATCATACTGTCATCGACGCCGAAACGCCTCACGCTGTCGACTTGAACGGTAAGAAGAACGGGAATCCCGCGCTTCTCGAGTTCGCGGGCAAGCTCGATCATTGCCGAACCGCCCCAGCTGTGACCATAAAGAATGATGCGCGCCTCGCGCTTTTCGTTTTCCGAAAGACGACCGGAACGATCCGCTCCCAGTTGGGTGAGAATCGCATCCAAAGCTTTTTCGCGATGGCGATTCTCGAAGGTTTGCGCGTATACGCCGGTGGGATATTCGGTCCGGAGATGTTCGGCGAGTTTCACTTCGCTGCGGATGGGGTCGTCACCCTTCACTACCCCTCCGACGAAGCCAACAACGATCACCGGATGGCTCGGGGGCACCAGCGTTGCGGGCGGAACTGAAGGCCAGTCGTGGCGCTCGGTGACAGGACGCATCACGCAGGCGGTGGCGCCGAACGCCAGTAGAAGCGCCGGTGAAAGAAGACAGACGGGGAACCGCGCCGGGGCTGTGCGCGCAACAGGAACAAGAATCACGGTAAATGAGATGATGTTCTTTGGAATGGGGTTGCGCTAAGGCGGGGAAATGGAGCCTAAACATAAAGTGGTCATTCTCGGCGGAGGATTTGGCGGATTGGCCGCCGCTCAGAAATTGAAGCGAGCGCCAGTGGAAGTTACGCTCATCGACCGCAGAAATTTCCATTTGTTTCAGCCTTTGTTGTATCAGGTGGCCACCGGATCGCTGTCCCCGGGGGACATTGCAGCGCCGTTGCGGAGCGTATTGAGCCGACAGGAAAACGCCCGGGTGCTTCTCGGCGAGGCTGCGGACGTAGATCCCGAAGCGAAGCGCGTTATCCTGCGCGACGGGGATACCTACGCGTACGATACGCTGATCGTGGCCACTGGTTCGCAGACGTCCTACTACGGAAATGATTCCTGGAGGCAATGGGCGCCGAGCCTGAAGTCGGTCGAGGAAGCAACCGCCATCCGGCACAAGATTCTTTACGCGTTCGAACGCGCCGAGCGAGCCGCGACCGAAGAGGAGGCGCGAGCCTGGTTGACATTCGTCATCGTCGGCGCAGGGGCCACAGGGCTGGAGCTTTCCGGGGCGCTTGCGGAAATTGCGCGAGAGACTTTGCGGCACGATTTCCGGAAGATTCGACCGCAAGAGGCGCGGATCTTGTTGTTGGAAGGAGCGCCGCGCGTGCTGGGGGGATACCCGGAGGATTTGTCGGCGCAAGCAGAGAAATTGCTCACCCGGCTGGGCGTGGAAGTCATCAAAGGCGTATTGGTGACTCAGATTGGCGCGGGAGGCGTAACGTTCAAGCGCGGGGAATCCACGGAGTCGCTGGCTACAAGGACGGTGCTCTGGGCCGGCGGAGTGACAAGCACGCCTTTCGCCGAAAGACTGGCGAAGCGCACCAAAGCGGAAACGGACCGAAGCGGGCGCATTAAGGTCGAGCGAGACCTGACGATTCCAAATTATCCGGACATTTTCATTATTGGAGATCTGGCACATGCCGAAGAGGAAAAGGGGAAGCCGTTGCCGGGGGTTGCGCAGGTGGCGATGCAAGGTGGAGCCTACGCGGCAAAGACGATTCGAGCGCGTCTGAAAGGGAAGCCGCAGGTTCGCCCATTTCATTATTTCAACAAAGGCGATATGGCCGTCATCGGACGGGCGGCGGCGGTCGCCAATATCTTTGGCGTGCATATCTCCGGATGGCCCGCATGGCTCATCTGGCTTTTTATCCACTTGATGTACATCGTAGAATTCCAAAGCCGCGTGCTGGTTTTCATTCAATGGGGATTCGAATATCTGACGTTCAGCCGGGGCGCACGGCTGATCACCGGCACGGCAGCGACAGACTCGGTGACGAAGGCGGAAGCGCTAGAGGGCGACGGTAGATAAGCCTTCCTTAGAAGATAAGTCGCATACCCACCTGAATCTGGCGTGCTCCGGTGGTAACGTCGGGCCGGAACGTTTCCCCAGTCGAGTGGCCGAAAATCGTGGCGTCGGAAAGCAAATTGTCGGGCTGATTGAACTGCACGCGGTTGAAGAGATTGTAGAACTCAAAGCGCATGTCGAGTTTCAGGCGCTCGTGAATTCCCACCTGCTTATTCAGCACCACGTCCGTGTTGTTGATGCCAGGCCCGCGGAAGTGATTGCGGCCCAGATTGCCTCCAGAACCAAACGGCGGAACGGAGAACAGGGCGGGCGGGGGACCGGTTTGCGTGCGCGGGTCGGGGCTAGGCGGGACGGTCACGCCAGTATTCAAGTCTGGCCGCGAAACCAAGCCGGTGTGTTGCGTGTCAACGGGCGTAAAGATGTCGAATGGCTGGCCGCTCGAGAACGTGGAAATTCCGGAGACCGTCCAGCCGCGGATAAGCGCGCCGGCAGGGCCTGCAAGCGCATGGTCGTTGGCGCGCCCAAAAGGAAGCTGCCAGGAATAGTTCAGAACCAGACGGTTCGTCGCGTCGAAATCCGAATTGCCGCGCTCGCCCCGCAAGTTAAAGGAGTCTCTCGGATAGGGCGGGAAGAGGATATTGTTGTTGATCGGAATAAGCGGGTCGGCGCCGTCATCAATGGCGTGCGAATAGGTGTAGGCGCCCTGCAACGAGAAGCCGTGTGAAAAGCGTTTGGTGATATTCGTCTGGAGTGCGTGGTAGATGGAATCGGCGATCCCTTTGAAAAATTCAGCTTGGAGAAAGGCGCTGTTATTAGCGGCGGGAAACGGCAATGAACCATTGTTTTCGCCGAGCCAGAGATTCGTGAATTGCAACGCCGGGGAATCGTTGGGGATTCCCATCGCGATCAGCGCCGCGACACGGCTAGGCTGTGGTGGGTTGCCGTCCACTAGTCGGAGCAATTTGGTTCCCTTGGAGCCCACATAGTTGGCCTCCAGGAGAAGCGTGGGATACGGTTCGATTTGAAGGCCAGCGCTCCAGTTTTGCGAATAAGGCGTTCGCAAGCGCGGATCCACTAGGAATGGGAGAATGGGGGAACAGGGGGTCCCCGGCGGAGGGCAATCGTTCACCACCGGCGAAGATTGGAACGTGGGCAAGGGCGTTTGCACGGAAAGGGCGCACTGCGAAATGAACTGCGGATTCTGAGTCGCAAAAAACTGGAGGAAGCCCGGACATGTCTGGGTTTCCAGCATCTGGAACGGCGGGTCGCCGCGCAACAGGCTCACAAGCTGACCGAAGACTCGGTCATGATAGATGCCGTAACCGGCGCGGATGGAAGTCTTGCCGGTGCGGAAAGGATCCCAAGCAACAGATAAGCGAGGTTCCACGCCCTTCCAGTCGTCCTGGTACAGGGGGGCTCTACCGGGACCTTCGCCGATTTGCGTGAACGTGAACGGGGCGGGGCCGTCCGGAGGCACCAGAAGCGTAGACATGCGGTCCTGGACTTCGACGGGCACGCCAAAAAATTCGTACCGCAGGCCATAGCTGAAAGTGAGATTCGGGATAATCTTGTAAGAATCCTGCGCGTAAATGGCAAACTCGCGCTGGCGGAAGCCGCGCTCGTCGGTAGCCGTGCGTGAGCCACTGGCATCGAAGAATTGCGCCTGGGTTTGAAAATCGATGCCGCCAAAAAGCAGCCAGACCAGATTTTGAAGTGTCGGATCCTGATCGATGTTTGTCCCCGTTGCTGCTGCGGGGATGCCGAACGTTGAAAACACTGATGAGTCCGTGATGGTTCGCGACGCAAAGTTGTTGGAGCTGTTGGAGTAGACGCCGCGATACTCGCCACCAATCTTGAGCGCGTGGCGTCCGCGGACCCAAGAGATATTGTCGCCACCTGTGTAAGTCCCGGCATTCCGCGTTGAGCCGTTTGTATCTCCGAGGAAGATGCAGCCAAATCCCGCTAGACTGCCGGTCAGCGGAACGTCTTTTCCCCGGCCGGCCGCGTCTACGCCGTTGCTCAAGCCGTCAAAGAGACTTGTCCCTGTGCAGGTCAGCGGGAACTCGAGCCGGTTAAAAGCGAGGTGGAGCTCGTTGATGAGTCCCCGGGCGGCCGTAGAGGTCAAGCGCGCGGTGAGATTGTGATTGTGGTGCAACGTGGAAACGCCGCCGATGCCCGGAAGGAAGTCTTCGTGCTGATAATTCGAGTCGGAATACTGATTAAAGGTGTAGCGGAGCGACAGGACGGCCTGCTCGGAGAAGTTATGGTCGACGCGCCCGGTTAAGTTGTTGGCGTTTGCGAGGGAGTGGCTGGGAAAGTGGAGTAGCCCTCGCGCCCCGTCCAGATCCGCTCCGTTCGGATTGGGATAGAGCGCAAGAATCTGCTGTACGGTCGGATCGAGCGGTAAGCCAAACACGTTTTCCGGCGAAGCCTGAGAGACATCCACAGGCGTCCCCAGGAAAGTAAATCGCCCGGTCTTAAAAGCGGCGCTGGGGACGATGCTTGTTTTTGAGAGCGTGGTGCTGAAGCGCCAAAGCTCTTCGTTCGCGAAAAAAAACGTCTTGTTCTTCTGAATCGGCCCACTCACCGAATAGCCGAATTGATTGCGAACAAAAGGATCCTCGTTACGATCCTGGGCGAAGAAGTCCTTAGCGGAAAGAGCCGTATACCGTCCAAACCAATAAATATCGGCGTGGAAATTGTTCGTGCCACTCTTTGTGACGATGTCGATGATGGCGCCAGTGTTCCGACCAAACTCCGGCAAGTAATTGCTCGAGAGCACACGGATTTCCTGGGTAATCTCCGGATTCAAGACGCTGAGACCGGCCGGGAAGCCGGCCATGTCCGGGTCATTGTTGTCCGCACCATCGAGCATGAAATTGTTGCTGCGCTCGCGGGAGCCGTTTACCGAGAAGCCGCTGAAGAGAGTGTTGGTCTGCGTTACCCCGGGAGAAAGCAGCACCAGTTGATAAGGGTCGCGCAAAATCAGCGGCAAATCTTCGATCTGCCGGCCGTCGACGAGGTTGCCGATTTGTGCGTCGTTCAAATCCACGGGGGCCACCGATTCGCTCGCGACGCGAACGGTTTCACGGACGGCACTCACCACCAACTTGGCGTCCAGCGTAAGGACCTGCTCCACGCTAAGGGGAATCTGCGAATACGCGACGGTCTTGAAACTGGAATGCTCGATGGTGATGTCGTAGATGCCGGGATTCAGGTTGGTCATCCGGTACACGCCAGACTCATCCGTTTGAGCAGTTTGCGTTTCACCCGTATTGGCATTCTGGGCGGTGATTTTCACGTTCGGCACGGCCGCGCCGGTAGTGTCGGTAATCGTGCCACCTATGGAAGCGGTCTGGGCCCGCAGGCAGGCTGGAAGGCTGAGGAAGATCAACAAACCCACGAATACGGTCTTGCAATTCATACCGTACGGCCCCCTCCCGCGGTCTGATGCCAGCTGAGCTGTTCTCTGTCAGGGATTGTTTGCCTCGGCTATTCTCCAGAGAAAGTGCGACCTTCGCAAGCCGGTTTCGCTAGCCGGAATCCCTTCGGGCCCCCAGGAAACCTAAAGTTCAGATTCAAATTTGCGGAAGCGCCGTTCGAGTTCCCATTGCTGCGCCG
The DNA here is from genome assembly GCA_036262755.1 of Candidatus Acidiferrum sp. Taxonomy (GTDB): domain Bacteria; phylum Acidobacteriota; class Terriglobia; order Acidiferrales; family UBA7541; genus Acidiferrum. The sequence goes on along the minus strand of DATAIH010000069.1, from coordinate 30,991 downwards.
CCTTTTCGCTGGACTTCAGGAGCGCAGCGCACGACGAAGAGGGTTTGTCGGTCCCAAGCGAGTCTCGTGCGCACGCCGACGCAGCCACGGTGAAGTTGTCGGGAGCGCGCCACAGGCTTTCACCGGGGAGGAAACTATGTTCCAGACTTGTGCGCACGATCTGCTTAAGGTCACGGTAGTTGAGTCCATACGTTTGTACGGCCCGCACGTATTCGTGAGTCAGGTCGATGCGCGAGACACCTTCATCATCGGTCGTAAGCGCGGTGGGCACGCCGAATTGGCGATACAGCGGGAAGGGGTGATCTTTTCCGCTTATGCCCAGGATTAGGTCGTTACTGGTGAGGCTGATTTCCACCATGATGTGTTTGCGAGCCATTTCCTTCAGCAATTCGTGGGGACGGTCTTCGTACATCACGTCCACGCCGTGTCCGATGCGCTCGGCGTTGGTTTGCTCGACAGCGAGTCGAATGTGGCAACAGAGACCTTCATAGGGCACGAGCCCTGGAGCCAATTCGCCCGCGTGCAGGGTCAAGTGAACCTTTGGGTAGAATTGATGCAGAAACGCGATCATGCGCATGTGCAGCGCGTAATCGGACATGGAAATGTATCCATCCTCCGGCATGACAAAATTGATGCCCACAAACCGCGGGTCAGACGCGGCCGTTTCAAAGCAAAGCAGCGTTTGCGCAAACACTTGCTGCTTGGGAAAGCCGCGTAGAACTTGACAGAGATAGCGCATTTGGACACGGCAAGCTGAAGGGGCGTCCGGTTGTCCACAATGTTCGCGCCTTTGCCGAAGGGCTTCGGCCTCATTTATAGCCTTCGTTGCTGGAGCGACTTCGTCGCGCAATCCGTGGGCCAATAGCGCGTCGCGCAGCTGAGCAAAGTCTTCCTGCCAGCCGATTTGGGACGCGATGGCCGCGGTATGGCCAAATTCCGGCGTATGCATCAATTCGAGATATTGTTGGTTCTGTGCGTCCGCGCGAGTGGCGACTTCATCGAGCCATTCGCCCAGGTGGCGATGGTCGGTGCCGCCGAACTTCGCGAAGGTATCGAAAAAGTGGTCGTGGGCGGTCACACCGGCGGAAGGAACAAAACCGCGCATAGAGAAGGCATCGATCAGCGCGTCGAAGAGATGCTGATCTTTGTAGGCATCCGCTGCGGCCACCTGGCCGCTTTCGCAATTCGCTTCGGCCGAATTTTTTTCGGACCCACCTTGCGGTTTCGCGAACGAAAGAGATGCGAGGTTCACGCACAGATGGTCTTCCGCCGCGGCACGGATCCAAGATTCCGCGTAGACGGCGCCGCTTAAATGATTGTGCAGGTCCCCGCCCTTGGGCATTTTCTTGAGGAAGTCGCGGAGTTGTAGGGGGTTTGTGCGGGCGGCCTCCAAATTGAGCGTGCCGCGACGCTCCCCTTCGGACAGGACGGTGGAGGAATGCGGGGCTTTCGTTTGCGCCCGGGCCCAGGCAAAGCAAAGGAGAAAAGCGACCCCCAGACAAGCGATTTTTGGCAGGAAGAGATGGAATGAATCGCTGGAACGAGTCGTTCGAGGCTCCGTCATATTCTTTTCCCCTAGTATTTTCTGAGCGCGGCAGAATTCTAATTGGTAACAGCGTTCTTCGAGGTACACTCTCGCTCGCGCCGCACAGCATATCAGGAGACCGGGAGAGATTCCGCTTGGTTGAAGGCATTTTTCACCTGAAGGAAAACCAGACCACCGTGCGCCGCGAATTGCTCGCGGGTCTGACGACTTTCGTGACCATGGCTTACGTCGTAATCGTGAATCCGCAGATTCTTTCGGAGAGCGGGATGCCGGTCGACGGCGTGCTGTTCGCCACTTGCATTTCGTCTGCGGTGGCCACGCTCGTTATGGGACTCTGGGCGAATTATCCGATTGCCCTGGCGCCGGGAATGTCGTTGAACGCTTATTTCACTTATTCCATTGTTCTTGGCCGAGGCGTGCCGTGGAGGACTGCGCTCGGAGTGGTATTTCTGTCTGGGGCTCTCTTTCTATTGCTTACGCTGAGCAACATTCGCGAGCAGGTCGTCAATGCGATTCCGGATTGCCTCAAACACGGAACAGCCGCCGGCATCGGCTTGTTTATCGCGTTTATCGGCTTGCGCAACGCGAAGATGATCGTCGCTAATCCCGCTACCTATGTCGGGTTTGGAAGGATTTCTGATCCGCGGGTCCTGCTTGCCGCCACCGGCCTTGTACTGATTTCCATTCTCATGGCTCGACGATTCCGCAGCGCTATTCTCTTGGGAATTGTGTTGATCACTCTCGCGGGCATTCCGCTCGGCCTCAATCATTGGCCGACGCAATTCTTTTCTCTGCCACATCCTTCCGGTACTTTTCTGCAGCTCGATTTGCGAGCGGCGGCCAAAATCGGACTCGGCGAACTCATCTTTGTCTTTTTCTTCGTGGATCTGTTTGACAACGTGGGGACGCTCATCGGTGTTTGCGAAGGGGGCGGGTTCCTGCGAGATGGGAAACTTCCACGCGCCAGCCGGGCTCTGGTCGCTGACGCCATTGGGACGATGTTTGGCGCGCTCACCGGTACTTCCACAGTTACGAGCTACATCGAGAGCGCTTCCGGGGTCGCAGCCGGCGCGCGTACCGGTCTCGGCAACATCGTTATCGCGGGGCTGTTTCTGTTGGCTATGTTTTGCGCGCCGCTGGTCGCGGCAATTCCGGCTTATGCAACAGCTCCGGCGCTCGTACTCGTCGGAGTTCTGATGTGCGGAACCATCGCGCGCGTCCGGTGGGGCGATTTCAGCGAAGCCTTTCCTGCCTTCCTGACGCTTGTGGCCACGCCGTTGACGTTCAGCATTGCCACCGGTCTTAGCCTGGGCGTGTTGTCCTTTACCTTCGTGAAGCTCGGCAGCGGCAAGCGGCGTGAAGTGAGTCCGCTGATTTGGATCCTCGCCATTTTGTTCATGTTGCGCTATGCGTTCCTCGGCTCGGGATAGAGTCGGATCCCCTTGTTTTCAAGCCCGCTAGGGCAATACGTGAAACGCATGAACGACGACCTGTTGCGCAGGCAGTCCGCGATAGCCGAGGCCAGGGGACTCTACCGGAGGATCAGGGCGAGGACACCAGTGACGCCGCGCGAACACAGATCTTTCCCTGGCACGCATGCTGGAGACTATCGAGCGTGGACGAGAAAGCAACGCCGCAGGAAATCGTCGGCACCGCTTCACAAACCATTCGTTGCGTTTACGTCTACTCCTTAGCGGTGGTGCCTCCAGTAGCCCTTCCGGCCTTTTGTGCTTCCGCCTGCCGAGCTTCTTTCTCGAATACCGGGAGCGCACTGTTCACCGCCTCCCGGATAAGCTCCGCTGCGCTCGTGTGGAGCCTCCTGGAAACCGAAATCAATCGAGTATGTTGATCGCCGGTTAACGTCACGGGAATACGCTTGGAGTCGGTCATTCTGATATCACCCTCTGACTTCTGCCGTCCTCTGACTCAAGTCTGATATCACCACGAAGGGCGGGATGATGTGGCCCCGCATGATATCAGCGGGCAGCGCCCCAGCCGCACCGCATGGACAAGCTAAGGACGAGTAAAGCAAACCGAATCCTCCTCCGCGGCCAGCTCTCGGGAGACGCTTAGTATAAGCCTGTACCGGCAAAAGTTTCTCGAACGTACCAACCGTTGGGGGTGGCAGCGGTGATTGAATCGAGCCAGCGAATAGCACATCGCCCAGTCCCGACGCCCGCTGCCAGTTTGCATCCAACTCACACGCTGCGCAAGCGCGGACCAACGATGCTGAGTTGTTACTTTCCAAAATCCTATTGACTATGATCAATAGGGTCAAACAGCATCCTGAAGACTCGCGACTGACCGTGTAGCAGGGAAACTCGATTTCAATCGAAAGCTGTTGCTCACCGTCGTTGGGCTGATGGCCGTGACCTTACCGGTGCTTTTGGGATTACTCCGCGCAACGCAGAAGCCAGGCTCAGTCTCAAAGTCAAAACAATCAGTGGCGAGGTCGCTTGTTTGCGACGTGATTTGGATCAAACCAGAACAAATCAGGCAACGACATGGCTACGTTAAGGGTCTCGCGCAAAGGGTTCATTGGAAGAAGGGTCACGCTGCGGACGCTCATCGGTTTCCCCGGAGACGCGGCAGTCGTAATTCGTGATATCACCATCTGATAGCTCGTGATATCGCATTGATGCCGGGAGGCGCTCGCAAGGGCGCTCCGGTCAAATGTGATATCAGCTCCGAGCGGCCACGTGGCGCGCGCTCCCGCAGAAATCTCGATGCAACGGCGAGTACGAGCGAGCTCATCGATTACGTGATCTCCGGACTCAAAGAGGAACCGCGAAAGGGGCGCGAAGAATTTGAATCATGCCGCAAGGCGCTGCGCGACGACAAGCAGCGGCGGAATTGAAATGCTGGTCGAGGCGATGGCCACAGGAACCGCATCTCCCGCCGACTATCGGGATCATTGTGTACGAATAGCGATTGACGGCGTAGAGGAAACAGACGGCAAGGGGCGATCCCGGCAAATTCTCACGATGACCCATTGCGCGAGCTGATTCTAGCCGGTATTGAGCGGTGCCAGCTGGAACTGCAGGACCAGAAAGAACGCTAAGCAAGCGACAAAATCGCCCGCTAATTGCGTTTTCCTCTCGCCTCGTAAAGTGCTTTGAGACCGCCTATAAACTCGCCTGAAAATTTGCCCTTTCGGACTCGCGCCTCATTCGAACTTAACTTGCGAGACCTTCACATCCAGCTTGCTGTGCTTCCACTCCGGCGGGGCATCATTCATCGATACTCCAAAAGCCTTGATCTCACCAGATTCCAGCGATGCGTGCTGATTCTCGCTAAAGAGTTGGAACTTCTTCTGGAAAATCGGCTTTCCGTCCGAGTCGAGGCAATAGACAATCATCTCGACATTCAACAGCCTGTGATTCCCATTGTTCTTTATTTCGCCAAATACAGCGTTTTCAACCACGGGACCGCCCGCATGTACGGCATTAACCTGAACTTTGCTGATGTAGGCGTGCTCCTGGGCTGTGAGCCTCGCAGCGTCCACGCGACCAGCAGTCTCTGCGGGCCGCTTATTTGCGTCCATGGAGACAGATGCTGGCGTAGATGCGATTTCCAGAGTCTTTCCGGCGTAGGTGTTTTGCCGCGCAGTGTTTTCCAGCACGGTTCCCTGGCCCTTTCCGGTTATCGCATTTGCCAATGCGGACGACCATCGCGTCATTCCCATTGACGAAAGAAAACCAATCGTGACTCCCCAGAAGACAGTTCCTAGGAGCACGATGATAATCAGGGCCGGAATGGACGCCACGGCCCACTTGACCATGAACAAAACCATCGAACCAAATGGCATTCGAATATCTGTAACTGTGACTTCCTGTTTCTTCTCAATCTCATCGCCACTCACGATGATCTCCTCCTTCAGCGGTGTTTCTTCAGGGGCCACCGCAGGGAGGACAGACCAAACCGCTTCTGCGCCTGTGGTTGGGTGGCCTCATCACTGGTGCCGAAGGCCAGATCCGCTTGATGCGCCCAATGATAAGCCTCTTTCTCGGGAGCTGCGCATTAAAAACGGCCATATCGGCCGAGTTACTTAGATCTGCAGTAATCTTCACATGATCGCCTTCCTTCTGCGAAACGCATCACACGTTCGTCAAGCCCATCTAACTCGCTTTGAAGACCTGGCTCCGCACACTTTTTCTGTGTTGGCTCGCTTCGCAGGTTGCCGATGCAACGTCTACTCCGCGTGTTCGCTGGTGGTCGGAGCAGATTCGGATAGGTCGCAGTCCCTCTTGGCGCAGCCGCTTGCGATGCGCCCTGACTTTATCGCGAGATGACTTGGAATTAGTGCGCGCCATTTCACCCCTCCACAAAGGGGGTTACATGTAACCCAATCACAATTCGCGGCCAGCATTCAGCTCACGGCGCGACGTTTGCGGCGGCGGACGAAAGCTTGCGTGCCGGCTTCGAGCGCCTGCCGGCACAAAGCATCGCCCTCATCAGTGGTTAGCACAATGATCCGCGGGTCCGGAAATTCGCTGCGAATCGCCATGAGGGCATCCATCCCGTTCATTTCTGGCATCTGCAAGTCCATCAAAGTGACATCCGGATGCGGCAAACGCGACTGCTCAATCGCCTCGCGCCCGTTGGACGCGATCAAGGTTCGGAAAGAATCTGCTCGGGCCGTAATTTCTGGAACCTTTTGGCGCGCCTTACGTTCTCTAAGGCATGAACCTGCAACAGCTGCTTCGATATACGTTTCGGCAGTTTCGGCAGAGTCCCGGTTTTTTCCTGATTGCCATCGCCGCGCTGGCACTGGGCATTGGTGCAAACACCGCGATTTTTAGTGCTGTGGAGGGGTTGCTGCTCAGGCCGTTGCCCTACGGCGATCCTTCGCACCTGGTAATCGTCTGGGAAGACGCATCCTTCATCGGGTTTACGCACAATACACCGGCTCCGGCGAATTTCGTGGACTGGCGCGCGCAGAACCACGTGTTTACCGACATGGCGGCGCTTCGGTATCAAAGCGCCAGCTTAACCGGCGATCAGGCGCCCGAGCAGGTGCTGGGCGGTGCCGTCACGCCGAATTTTTTTGATGTGCTACAGGTCCAGCCGTTTCTGGGGCGCGCCTGGACTCGCGAAGAAGATGCGGCGCAAAGCAGGTCTGTGGTCATCGGCTACAACTTGTGGCAGCGGCGATTTGGTGGAGACCGGAATATCGCCGGGCGCAGCATTCTGATGAATGGGCAAGGCACAGTGGTGCTTGGCGTCATGCCGAAAGGTTTTTTCTTTCCTATGCGGGAGATGGATTACTGGATCCCGGGATACTTCACGCCGGAAAGGCTGGCCGAGCGCGACTCGCATTACTTGACGGTGGTGGCGCGGTTGAAATCGGAGGTGACGATGCAACGCGCGCAAGAAGAGATGAACGTAATCGCGCAGCGGCTTACGAAACAGTATCCAAACTCGAATACGAATATCGGTGCGGTGGTCGTGCCGATTCAACAGGAGTATGCGGGGGATACGCGCGTAGGCTTGTGGGTATTGCAGATCGCTTCTGCGTTTGTGCTGCTCATTGCCTGTTCGAACGTGGCGAATCTGCTGCTCGCACGGGCCTCGGGGCGAAGGCGGGAAATCGCGGTGCGAGTTGCCTTGGGCGCCTCGGCGAAGCAGATCATCACGCAGCTTCTGTCGGAAAGCCTGCTGCTTTCGTGCGCGGGCGGAGTGCTGGGCCTGTGGCTCGGGTACGTCCTTTGGAGAATTTTGCGCCGGCTAATCCCGGAGCAGATTGGCGGCACTTCTCTTTCATTGAACGGCAAAGTGCTGTTCTTCACGGCAGCGATTTCGCTGGTCTCCGGGGCTTTCTTTGGGTTGTTTCCTGCGCTGAAAGCCATTCGGGTTTCGCTACACGACGCACTGAAGGAAGGAAGCCGCGCAGGGGAATCCAAAGCCGGGATACGACTGCGTGATGCGCTGGTCATCGGTCAGTTTGCCCTGGCGCTGGCCCTCTTGGTTGGCGCTGGCCTAATGATTCAGACGCTGTGGAATCTGCGGCAAGTGAGTCTGGGGTTCCGTTCTGACCATCTTTTGGTCTCGGTCCTGCCGTTGCCGCGTCCGAGGTACGACACGGAGGCAAAAATCCGCCGTTTCTATCGCGATGTACTCGCGGACTTGAGCACGAAACCCGGAATTGTGAGCGCGGGTTTTGCTTCGGATGCGCCGTTCACGTCCGAGGGAGATACCGAGGGCTACGCGGTGGAGGGCGAGCCGTCCGACCCTGCAAAGGTAAACGATGCTCTGTACCGCGAGGTTACTCCGGGGTACCTCCACTCTGTGGGAGCCAGACTGCTGGGGGGGCGCTTCCTGGGAGAAAGCGACGTGGAAAAGTCGCAACCGGTCGTGGTCGTAAACGAATTTCTTGCGAAGCGGCACTGGCCGGGACAAAGCGCGGTCGGAAAACATCTGCGAATTGGCGGACCGCATGCGCCGTGGCGTGAAGTTGTCGGCGTGGTTGCGGACGTGCGTGAACGTGGTTTGCTGCTGGGGATGAAGCCCGCGGTGTATTTGTCGACGGAACAGGTGCAGCGTCCTGGGGCTGATTACCTGGTTGTGCGCACGAAACAGGATCCGTTGGACGCGGTGAATATTGTGAGAACTGCGGTCTGGAGCGTGGATTCCCAGCAGCCTGTGGCTCGTGTCCGGAGCATGGATGACATCATTGAGAACAATGTGGCGGACCGCAAACGGCCGATGGTGTTGCTGGCAATTTTCGCGGGATTGGCGCTAGTGCTAGCGTGCTTCGGCGTTTATGGTGTACTGGCGTATGCCGTGGCGCAACGCACGCGCGAAATCGGAGTGCGCATGGCGCTTGGTGCACGGCCGTTGGATGTGACGCGGATGGTCGTTACGCGAGGACTACAGCTGGGACTATTAGGGCAGGCTGCCGGCGCGGGGCTCGCGTTTGTGCTGGGCCGATTGCTTGAGACTCTGCTGTATGGCGTGAGGCCGGTCGCGGCTGGCGTGTATGCGACTACAGCGGCGGCGTTGCTGATTGTGGCCTTGCTGGCGTGTGTGATTCCGGCAAGGCGCGCTGCGCAAGTAGATCCCGTTGTGGCCCTTCGCTACGAATGATTTTGTCGCTAACAGCGGTGGCGAGGTCATTTCGACGAATATCCGACCTGCAGCCGGTCAAAGGCGACGCTTTTTCGTTGCAAGACTCCAGGCGAGTTCTCTCACCAGTTTCGACCGCCAAATCCTCCTCTCGTCATAGGGCACGTCAAGTGCGCGTGATAATCGGATATCGTTCATGGTTGATTCAGCGACTCCTACTCTATCTAGCATCTTATACGGATTGACATTTAACGTAAATCAGTACACTTTTAGCCTGTGATCCGGTCCTTCCGTTGCCTGATACGGAGCGGCTACTATGGTGGTGCCGGGGGAGGGAATCGGACCGAACGTATGCCTGTTCACTTCAAGTGGCTGGCGGCGGCCTGACCCATGTTGCTACGAATCTCACAAAAAACCGAAACAGCTTCCCAGGTCACGGACCCCAGAAAGTTGTCGCTTCCCACGCGGTGGACCGCGACCTCAGCCTATTCAGTGGCTTCGACAGTGAGCCTCAGCCCGATTGCCTTGGTGACGGCGACTAGCGTGGACAGACGGGGGTTGCCGTGAACGGACAGAGCGCGGTAAAGACTCTCACGCTCGATGCCTGCAGCCTTGGCAACTTTGGCGATGCCCCGAGCTTGGGCTAGGTGGCGCAAGGCGATGAGCAGGACACGGGGCTCGTCCCCATCTTCCAAGGCAGCTTTGAGGTACTCAGCAGCAAAGTCTGGTTCTTTGCGGAGCCGACGAATGATGGCCTCGTCTTGTGAAATGCTGGCTTTGCGTTTCATCAGGTTCCGCTCCTTTCCTTGTAATCTTTGAGGTACTCCAACGCCTGTTCGATGTCTGAGGACTGCTTCCCTTTGTCACCGCCACACAGCAAAACACATCCTTTGCCAATCATCGCGTAATACACTCGGTAACCCGGTCCCCAATCAATCCGTAGCTCGTACAATCCCAGCCGCAGCGATTTGCAATCGCCAAAGTTCCCCGCGGCAAGTCGGTTGATTCGGGTCGCAATCTCGGACAATGTGCGGGCATCCGCCATTTGTCCGAGGAAGCAGAACCACAGAGTAGCCCATTTAGGAGAACGTTCACTTAGACCACTGGCGCGTTCAGGCGTTCCCGCACAGACTGCAGCGCTACACTGTTGCCAAGAAACTAAAATCGATCTCTCCAGTAACCGGGGCGGCGATGACCGTGCGCGACGGCCAGGATCTCGATCTTAGAAGACAGTTCGCGATAAATGAGCGCGAACGGAAAACGACGGAGCAGGAACTTGCGTGTGCCATATGCGTCTGACGGCCAGCGGTCGGGAGCCTGCACAATAGTATCTATCGCGCGGTCCACTTCACGAACAAAATCGAATGCGGCCGGCTCGCTTCGTGCGAAGTACCAGTCAAAAGCGCGCTCGTATTCGGCGTCTGCTTCCTCGTGAAACTCGACCGATTTAACGCGCATTCGCTAGTTTTGCGGCAACGCGGTTGCGTACTTCTTTCCAGGGAATGGTTTTCGCTTTTCCGGAATCTAGGTCTGCGATTCTTCGAGCGATCTCTTCGTTCCATGCAGCTTTGACCGATGCGGAATCTTCAGGAGCTTGGTCTAGACTTTCGAGTAGGGAGCTCACAAGGTCGGCTCTTTCCTCGGCTGGCAGGTCGAGTGCTTTTTTGAGCAGCTCTGCTGCTTCTCTAGTCATATTTGTTCCTTTCTGACCATTCGATCCTTGCTCCTGTATCAAAAACTGCGCGAGTTAAGCACTCATCGATCAATAGCCTCATTGCGCCTCGGCAATCAGCAATTCTCTTGCGCAGCAATGGCCGCCTCCCGGGTCCAGAAATTCTCGATCACATTTTCTATCGTAACCTATAAATCACATCCTGGCAATCGGCTTCAATAAACGAGACGAGAGTCAGCGTCAGAGAACTGCGGCAGCGCGGAAGAGCGGGCCTCGGTCACTTGCTCCCGACCAGCACCGGCCGAAAAGCGGTTGAGAGGAAAGGCCCAAAATAAGGCCAATCCTCTGCTCAGGCTTTTTGGTGTGCCAGAGCTCGCAGGATAGCATCCAGAACTTGATCGAGATATTTGCCGACGTCTTCTGAGAGGAACCGGAGAACCCGATAGCCGTTCTCCTGCAGCAAGGCATCCTTGCGACGATCTCGCCGGTAGGCTTCAGCGTCGCCTAGATGCTGGCTGCCGTCTAGTTCAATGGCGATGTGCGACGGCTCGCAGAGCAGGTCAACTTCCATGCGGCCCCAGCCATCGAACGCAATCGGCAGCTCCGCGTTCAAGCGAAACCTTCCGGCCGTCTCGGCTAATGTTTCCAACCGGCGGTAGAGAAATGCCTCGGTAGCACTTCGCGCGCGATCGGGGCCATCGGTGTTGGACGGCGGAATTACAGCAGCATGGACGAATAATTTCGCCAAAGGGGAATCTACGCCATCGCGCACCAAGCGGCGCACGCTGGCGGCATATTGGCTTTTCCAGTCGGGATCGACGGGAAGTGGCACATCTGCGGGCCAACCCGGGACCGCGCTTCCTGGAAGCTGAATCGTGTAGCCGATACTTTCGTACCGGCGACAGCGGCGGTCGAACATTCGCGCGAGCATCGGCACGTTGAGATCTGCGTAGTCGTAGACGCGCACTTCCCGTTTGTTGTCAGAGAGGCGATGCAACCGACCGACATACTGCGTGATCGTCCCGTGCCACGAGACGGGCAGCGTCAGGAATAGGGTGTCGAGTCGGGCGTCATCAAAGCCCTCCCCCACATACCGGCCAGTTGCCAAGAGCAGCCGAGCCTCCTCACCAGGAATCGCGGCCAAGCGAGCTTGAATAGCGTCAAGCTCCTTTTTGCGCATCCCTCCTCTGAGCACAATCAGGTGCGGCACCTCAGAGACCAATTGCTTCGTCAGAGAGTCAAGATGCTCATTCCGTTCTGTCAACACCAGTGGTGACCGCCCCTCTCGAAGGGCATGGATGACGTCCTGACAGATGAGCTGATTGCGCTCCTCATCGGCCATCAGCTCTTTCATAGAGTTTGTGGAATTGTACCCGCACATCAGGATCCGCCGGTCGTAGCGGACGAAAACCAGTAGGACGAACCACTACCTTATGTTCGAAGGGTTGAGTTGCGACACCATGCCGGACGCTGACCCGGTATCGTACGGGACCACACTCCATGAAAATGATCGGATGCTGGCCATCCTTCCGGGTGACGGTCGCAGACAGACCCGTCACGAACTTCGCCTTAGCCTGGCGGGCAACCTGCTCAAAGCTTTGGGCCGAGAGATGGTGGCACTCATCCACAATGAGGTGCCCATAATTGCTCACGAGATCGTCGGCGAGGCCGCTTCGGACCATGCTTTGTATCACTGCTACATCGAGCAAGCCAGTTGCCTTTGTGCGGCCACCGCCGATCCCGCCAATCGCGCGCGCCGGCATTCCAAGGAAGGTGGAAAGGCGCTCGATCCATTGATGTTGCAACTGCCGCCGATGTACCAAAACGAGTGCATTCACGCCTCGTTGCGCAATCAGCCACGCGGCCACCACGGTCTTTCCGAAGGCCGTGGTGGCTGCCAACACTCCCGTATCATGGGCGATCATCGCATTCGCAGCAACGATCTGCTCGGGGCGCAGTTCGCCTTGGAATTTCGCCTTCAGCGGCTGGCCCTCGTGGCGCTCGTCCCGGACCACTGCCTTGATGTTCAGGTCTGACAAAGTTTGACGCACCTCATCCAGGCAACCGCGCGGTAGTCCTAGGTGCTTGGAGTGATCCTCGGCACAGGCGATAATCCGCGGCTTGTCGTAAGTCGGAAGCCGCATGGCCTGCAATTTGTAAAACTCAGGATTCTGAAACGCCGCCAACCGGATCAGCCGGTTGCGAAGGGCAGGCGGCAACGCATCTTTAGGAATGTATATTTGATTGCTGAGGATGAGTTCCACGCTCTCCGGAAGGGGGCCGGCGATTGAGGCGTTTGTCCGACTCCGTGACGGCAGTCTCTTCCAGGGCGTGTCTTCGTCCTCTTCACTCTCAGGCTCCAGACGTACGCCAATTATTTGGCCCTTTGCGTCAGCATGCCGGACGATTTCCTCAACTTCTTTCCGATTGATTTTGCGGATCGAGGACAAGAACTCCCATTGGTCGGGATACGGCGCGAATCGCCCGTCCAGGAAAACGCTATTGCCTAATTCTCGGAACCGCTTCTGGAGAGGCAGAGCGATCAGGTTGCCGAAGCCGCCCTGCGGTAGTGTGTCTTGATTCGGAAAGAGCCGATCGTACGATTCCAGGCCGACTTCGGGGCGGCGGTCCATGGTTTTCGTCAGAATGTATGTACCCAGCTTGCGCGCCAATACGGCGGGAACGGCTTCATTAAAAAAGAACCAAACATGGCCGCCGTTGCCCGACCGGGACCGCTCCAAGGCCGCTGGCATGTTCACTTGGCGGCATTTTTCAAAGAACGCGCCCGCATCGTCCTGCCATGTTGCTTTGTCAAAATCGGCGGCGAGAAAAAAACAGGTTTCGTCCCGAAGCATCGGATAGACGCCCATCACGAATTCCCGACCGTTGTCGTCCTGACCGCAGAGATGCCAACGAATTACTTCGTCGGTTATCGGAAGAAAACGTTGGTGCGGACAGTCGGAGCACTTGATTCTCGGTTTCTCGCAAATTCCCCGGACCCACTCATTGCCGCAAGCTGGCGAGTAACCAGCTCTGCCTGTCTTACGGCTTTCGAAGCGTTGCGGATAAACATCCTCTCGTCCACGAAACAGATAGCGGAAGAGAGCAATTTTAGCCTGGGCGGGTGAGCGCTGATTCACGCCAACCTGCTCGAAGATCGGCAAACTGAAGGGCGTAGCCACGACCGTATTCTACACTCGGCATCCCAGCAACGCCCTTTTCCCCGGCCCCGAAGGCGTGGCCGACGCCACGAACCTGTCTAGCTTGCAAAAGGCCCTAGCGTGAGGCGATTGACAAGGCTCGTCGCGGGCGAGCGGCTACGAAACATAGCGAACGTGTTCCGATAAGCTACGCGGCACTCTTTCGGCACAAGGATCACGGCGCAGGTGCGATTGCGAAGGCACAGGAGCGGCGTGCCCCTCCGTCTCAAAACACTTGTTTGTGGGCAAGGGAATCGAAGTTTTTTCGGCTCGCCTAATCAGCCACTTACAGGCAACGTGCGGCTCAGGTTTTTGGGCAAGCCAAAGGAGATGGGCAATGGTCCCTTTACCGGTTACCGGGAACCCGTGGCGAGAACCTCGCCCATCACATAACGAAAATCCGTCGTCAGTGCGAAATCGCAGCCTTGTCGTGCACTAGTCCGCAGGGGCGGAGGCGAGACCGGCGGATGCCTTTGCGGGCGCGAGCACGATAAGCGTTACGCCGATGACCACCAAGACGAAAGACCCCCCAATAAATCCTACGCGTTCGCTCGTAAACTGGAAGCCCATCGTGCCCATCACCAGGGCGTGCGCGAAACTCGACCACGCGGCGAAGGCGATGACGCTTCGATGCGCGGAAGGGGCGCGCGCAGCGATCAACAGGAAAACACCGAGCGTGACGTAAAGGCTCAGCATCATGTAGTCGCCATAAGCTTCTCCGGCAGCGGGATGCCATAGAGCGTCGGCGATAGGATAAATACCCGCACAGAAAAACAAGCCGAGTAGCACCAACACAACCTTTAGCACACGCTCGCGAAGCATCGGAGCCTCCTAACGTTTAGCAAGTCTTGCGGCTAGATTACACCCAACGCAGATCATCATTAGAGAAATGGCCGCTAAGCCTTGATAAGTCGGGAACCAGGACTTGAGGCCTTCTGTGCGGTTATTCTGTTCGGGGGAGACACAACAAACATGAGACGCCAAACTATTCAGATGGTTGTCGCCTTATCGCTGGTCGCTTCCGGTTGGCTTGCGGGAAGGGCCAAGACGCCTGCACCTGAGTTCACGTTGGCGATTGACGCTCGAGAGGAACTCACGGTCAAGCTGAATAAGCGTCTTTCAAACTACACCCCTGGAGTGTTCAATTTCGTTGGTGCTCTACTCCATGTGAGTAACGAGTTTCAGATTCCTATGGGCATTACGTGGGTGGACTCGCCGACTGAGCGCGCCGAGAAGCCCTTTGCGTGGAACAGCGCAACCATCGAGGAAATTATCCAGGCCATCACAGAAACTCAGCCCGGCTACCAAGTCAAAGTGAGAAACGGCGTCGTACACATTTTCCCCGCGGGACTTCCCGATGCTGAGAGCTTTTTGAAAATAAAACTGCGCGGATTCCACACACAGGACACGTTGGTTGAGGTTGCCTCGTTTAAGTTGCACATGGCTGTGACACCGTGGAGAGCACCCTACCAACTCAGCGTTGCCGGGCCTGGGGATTCGCAGGTTACTGTGGAACTGGAAAACTGCCTGGTGGAAGACGTCCTTGATGCATTTGCGGTGAGTTCAAATCGCAAGACTTGGATCGTAACATTGCCGGACAAGGTCACGTTGACACCGAGTGGCTTCCGCCGGACTAGGTCTCTGTTTACGGATGACCCGATTCCTGACGACCAACAACCCGTTTGGTACCTGCACCGTTTGGATGACCCAGCGCCGCCATTGCTTGCGAGAAAGTGAATCAACTACCCGATTAGCGGAGCCCCGACCCTCAAAATCAACCCTCAAAATCAACACTTCGGCGATAACGCCGTTTTCGAGGCGCCTGGTGAAAAACTCGGATAACACCTCGCTCTTTTCATCCGTCTTGGATGGTAGTGAGAATTGCGCTGGTAACCGGACAACCCCGAGAGAGCATCCAGTGCAGGGAGGGGATGAGATGGAATACTCGTTTGCAGCGCGCCGCAGCAGGGCCTTTTCTGTCTTAGCGGCGACAATCGCGGCCACCGCCGCACTGGTTCCGATGTCCGCGACGAAATCGGCGCCCAGCACACAGGCCGAGGGCGAGATCGTTACCACCGGCACGATGGAGACGCGCCGGTCGGGACACACCGCCACCCCTTTGCGCAACGGAGACGTCTTGATCACCGGCGGTATGGTCAGGAACGGCGAATTTGTCGCCGAGGCCGAGGTCTACGACCCTACGACTGGTCGATTCTCTCCTGCCGGCCGAATGGCGTCACCCCGTGTCGGCCACACAGCCACTCTGCTCCCGGATGGCAGGGTGTTGATCGTCGGCGGATCTGCCCGGCCCTATCAGAATGTCGCCCAGGCGGAAATCTACGATCCGGCCACAAGGCGATTCCAGGCCACTGGTAGTCTCATTACTGCCCGCAGCGATGCCGAAGCCGTGCTGTTGCGCAATGGCGAGGTGCTCATCGGAGGCGGTAGCTCCGGCGCTGATTGGGATCGCCTTGCCAGCACGGAGCTTTTCGATCCGGCCACGGGAAAGTTCCGTGCCACGGGGAGTATGAGTCTACCGCGCTTATCCTTCACGATCTGTGCCCTTCGCGATGGTCGCATCCTCGTGACCGGAGGCTCGGTAGCAGGGCGTTATCCGAATGCGCAGCTGACCGCGGCGGCGGAGATCTATGATCCGGAAACAGGAAGATTTACGCCTGCGGGAAGCATGAGGATTGCTCGGCACAAACACGCCGCCGTGCTGCTCCACAGCGGGCGCGTGCTCATCGTGGGAGGCTCGGACAATCGAGACTGGCGCGGAAAAATGAACTCCGCGGAAATTTATGACCCAGCCACGGGAGGATTCTCCGATGCCGGAAAAATGAGTGAGGCAAGATTCAAACTGACCAATGCTATCGTGCGGCTACCGGACGGCAAAGTGCTGGTTGCCGGTGGCGGCGGGCATGCGGAGATTTTCGACCCGGCTTCGCTACGCTTTAGCGTGGTTGCAGGGCCCGAAATGGACGGGCGATACTTCTCCACCGCAACGCTTCTCAGCGGCGGTCGCGTGCTCCTCGCCGGCGGCTATGGCGAGAATGTTGAGCCAAGTAGCAACGGAGCATGGATTTACATGCCGCCCTTGAAGTCTGTGGAGCCAAGGACAGGGCTCTAGTGAAAAACTACCGTTTGCTGCGCGCTCCGTGCAGTATGCGGGAACCGGACGTATCACGGGCAAACGGCAAGTAACGAAGTAATTCAACTTGCCTGATTTTGTCAACGGACCGGCTTCGTTGCCAACACGCAATGGAAACCGCTGACAGGGAAAACCCAAACCACTGGAACAACGTGTCCAGCAACCGAGTACATGGTGCGGCCAGTCAAAACAGATCCCGCTCATTTACCCGGGCTGCGAAGCGAGAAAAAATTCCAGCCGGCGGGAGGGTGTTTTTTCTTGACTTCTCCTTTTATAGAGCTAACCGGAAGAGTGGCGGCTAGTACTAAGGTATTCGGATCTGCTCCAACCCCATTTCCGAACCCAAAACCGCGAAACTCGGTCCTGAATATCCTGCTAAATCCGAACCTCCTTCGCAGCGTTCAAGATTGTTTGATGGCCGCCTCGCGGGGCTTCGTAACTTGGTCAACCGTTTCCACGCTTTTGTGAGGGGAGTGCTAAAATCATCGCCAGGATGTCCGACCTTTCAGCCAAAACATGTGTGCCGTGCCGAGGAGGCGTGCCTCCGCTCAAGGGTGAGGAACTCATCGCCTTGCAAAGGCAGGTGGATGGCTGGAGCGTTATCGAAGAGCATCACATTGTGAAGACCTTTAAGTTTCCCAACTTTCGCGAAGCCCTCACGTTCGCAAACCGCGTGGGTGAACTTGCGGAGGAACAGGGCCACCATCCAGACATCTTCCTCAGCTGGGGAAAAGTCGAGATTACGATCTGGACGCACAAGATCAACGGCCTGACAGAGAGCGATTTCATCCTGGCCGCAAAGATCGACCAGAGAGTGCACTCTGAAAATCTAGCGGGGTGAGATGCAGACTCGGAGCTTGCCTGTCGCGCTTGTGGGCGTTAATGAGCGAAGCCCATAGCCCGTTCCGTCCATACGTGGTGGGTCGGAGGTTTGTGGACTAGTTTTGCGGGCGAGGTGAGGAAGGCTCTGTGAGGAATCTCAATTCCATTAAACGTCCTTTTCAGGTCACGATACTAGGTTGGCTGTTCATCGTCGTAGGGATCCTAAGTACCGCCTATCACCTATGGAAAGGTTCATTCGATCGTTGGATGGTCCTAATCGTGCTGGTTGGAATAATCGCTATAGTGGCCGGCGTCTTCTTGCTCCGCGGTGCAAGATGGGCTCGCTGGCTGCTTTTAGCTTGGCTTGCCTTTCACGTTGTCGTGAGCGCATTAAACTCACTGACGGATGCTATGCCACACGTCGTGCTTCTATTGGTCGTCGGCTATTTCCTGCTAGGGCCGCCGACTTCAAGATATTTTCAGCGTGCGCATCCAGAATGATGCGATTCTGTCGAATCATCCGCGCGTAGATTGGCCCAACTCCTGATTAGGCAAATCGGAAACTTGGCGGCTGGTACTCAACCTTTCCGATTATGCCGTTCATCAGGACTTAGCCAATTTATTTCACGGCGCCTAGGTTCTTGCGATACGAGCGCCTAAGAAAATGCTAGGCCGCGCTAACCGCAGGGCTGGAAGTGATCGCCTTGGAAACCTCCGCGATTTGTTCTCACAGACTCCGCTTTGCTGGCAGAGTGTCTGCGTACTGGTTCAGTGGTATGCGGACGGAACCTACAGCGTCAGTGCTTTTATCGTGGACAATCACATACAGCAATGCCGCTCCGTGCTTCAGTTGTAGTGTTCCCAGCGTGTCGATCCCCAGCTTCAAGGCTTCGCGGTACTTCGCTTGAGTAAGCTCAAGGTTTACATTCTCCGTGCTCACATCGAGGATTTTGTTCCTCGTGGTGAGCTGGAAGAAGAGCACTTCAAAGTTGCTCTTCCATGCGTCCCCGAAATGGTTGGTGAAAAGATTCTGCGCGCTAAGATAAACCCTCGCCTCTACGACTGAGGAGCGGACACCGCTGGGCGGGGTCAGCTTCACCGTGATGGGAATCTCGGTGTCTTCCAGCGGGCTGGCGGCGATTTCCTCGAGCAATTGTTTGCTGGCTTTCGGCGGCAGAAGTTTTGGTTCTGGAAAAGCGTAATATCCTCCCCGTGCCACCACGGTGACTCCGGGCCGATCCACCTTCACCTCAATCTTGCGCCAGTCTCCATTCCAGCGGTCGTGGTCCGGGTAATAAGCCAGCTCGTAGCCGTATTTGGCGTCGTCCAGGGCACGGCGGATGCCGGTTTCGAGATCATTCCGGTCGTAATAGGCGCGGCCACCGCTGAGGCGCGCCAACTCCTCCATAAGCTGATGCGCATAACCGTTCGCAACAGCATGAACGGCGCTTAGTACTCTGTTTGTCATTGCACCCGGGTCATGTATGAGCGGTGCAGTGGTATCCATCCCTTCAGGCCCGAACAAACGAACCGTTTGCAGCCCTTCGGCGCTCACCGGGTAGATCGCGAAGTTGTTCTGAGTCAATAAACGAAGCTCCAGATCAAACTCATCATATTCGCTGAGCTCCCTGTCTCGCGTACCGCCGCGCGTCGGCACTGTCCCGGCCACTGACCCGGATGACGAATCACCAGGTGTTGCAGATCGCGAGCGACGAAAACTGGACCTGAGGTTAGCTGGTTCTTCGAGAACGATGAGATCCGGATCGTAAGGCTCCATCCCACAGAGTCCACTCAGCCCGCGCTCTCTATCGAAAGCATTCTCCTCGCTTAATAGCCCCGGCACACCCTCGGTCACCCAGATGAGCGCTTTGCGCCCCCGCAATCCGAGAGTCCTTCTCGCGATCTCTTGAAAAGCGGCAATGCTGATCCGAATTCGTTGCGGGTCACACCTTCTCAACCCACTGATTGGCTGCTGGTCGTCTTTTCCCTGAAGGAAACGGTCCAGTTCCGGCACGCCAGAGCTATTCTCGGCGGCCGCAAGGCCCTTACTACTTGTTGCACCTTTGTGGGCCTCGTCGTGTCTTTGCATCGCCTCTAGAAGAGCCCAGGCCGGCTGACCGACGTCATAAACGACCTTCAAGCCCTTCTCGCTCAGGACGTAGATCCCAACCCGGTCTTCCGGCTGGAGCTGCCGGAGGAACATCCTGATCTTTCCCAAGCTGTATGCCTGCGACAGGTAAGCGGTGTTAATGGTATCAAATAGAATTGCGGTGACGCGGTAGTCGGCTATGCCCAACCTCTTCGGATCGTTGCTGTATTCGCCGGGCGCAAGAGAACGAACGCGATAACTCGCGTCGCTCTTGTCCTCGCGAGTCGAAAAGAAGGCGATCTTCTGCGGGTGACCATTGTCGGATATCTGAAAATCATCCTTGTCAAGTCCCTGCATCGGCTGGCCTTTACTGTCCGTCACCAGCACGTTTACGTTCACAAGCAACGTAGAGCTGCGGATTACTGGCGAATTCTGTGTGTCAGCTCCAGGCTGAATTTCCTGCGAAGCAGCCGGAACCTGCACTGCGATTGAAAGAGCGGCAATGGCTAGAATGAGAAGGCTGCGGAACATACGCTCGCCTCCGCGCTCGGTCTACAAGGCACTGCTCGCATTCGAGGCGTTCTAAGCGTACTCCAGGTACGATATTTACGGTCCACAATATCGTCTGGCGGTTTCCTACGTGCCTGGTTTGTCGGCTAATCGGTAAGTTGGGTACTGGAGCTTGCCCACAATCCAAACAAGATCTTGTAAGTGCCTAAAGCTGAACCAGGTATCCCGGAACAATTGAAAGAACAGAATTCATACGATTTTGGGCAAGCCGCTGCGTTGTGTGATGCAGGTAGGTGCTCCAACTTGGCCAAGAATGAACTCTTTGCGGCCTCTCCCTTTGCGGTAGCTGCCTGCCTTGATCTGTGCAAAACGTTTCACGTCGGCTCGTGACATTGGTTGCCAGGCGAAATCGTGAGTTCACCGAGCCTGGCGGGGCCCTTTTCAGTTCGTCCTGGCGATCGCCAAGAGCTTTAGGTCCAGACCCTGAGGGCGCCGCGTTCCTTGTTGACTAGCTCCGGACGGTATTTGCGCTGACGATACGTCACACCTGGCTGGCGTCAAGGCTCACGCGGATTTTCCGGATCTCTTCCAGCTTTGACGCCTCCGCGACACAGGTTTCCTGTGAGGAGAGAAGAAATTGCCCCACGATAGCAAATTTTTCCCTCCGCTAACGTGGAGGATCGCCGCATTTTATGCGGGTTTTCTGCACGTTGGAAGGTGAACGCCACCCGAAACATACCGTTCACCGGGGCGTTCACCTTCGCGTTCACCTCGGTGATTCGAGCAACTCTCGCAAGGAGAACCAGTTGAACGCGCGGCGTGGCGAAATTTGGGCGCACGCAAAACACCGAAGTGGGCTGGAACGACCCCCCTTTTTCTCCGCTTGCGCGCCCAAAAAGGCTTTCGGGGTCGTTCCAGCCCACTGGTTATCTCCGAAGGTACGCATAATGCACAGCCTTGCAATCTCGATTCCCAAAATGCCAACCGCACCAAAACTCGTATCGCCTCGCCATCCGCCGCTCGACCCGGAGCTGAAGAGTTGGATCGACAACGTGATCGTTCCGGCTATGGTGCGCGAATTCTTGGAGCAATCAGAATCGTATGGCTCCAAGGTAGCAACTTCCGTGGTACAGTCCTTCGACAGCAGGGCCTTCAGCCGAGAGGGTCACAAGTGAGGGTACTCCGCTGCGCCATCTACGCTCGCTATTCCACCGACAAGCAGAACCCCCTTTCTATCGATGATCAGGTCCGTAAGTGTCGCGAATTCGGCCAGCGCCAAGGGTGGGATGTGCTCGACGGTCACATCTACACCGACGAGGCAATCACCGGTGCCAGTGACGAGCGGACAGGTCTGCAACGGTTGATCGAGGCGGCAACGTCAAATGCGCACGCCTTCGGTGCGGTCCTGGTGGACGACACAAGTCGCCTTAGCCGCAAGCTCGCCGATTCGCTTCGCATTTTCGAGCAGCTCCGTTTCGCCGACGTCCGCCTGATTTTTGTGTCCCAGGGAATCGACACGGATTCCGAGCAGGCCGAAGTACTTCTCGCGACCCACGGGATTGTCGATAGCCTCTACATCAAAGAACTGGCGAAGAAAACTCACCGCGGCGTTGAGGGCCGCGCCCTCCAAGGGTTCCATACGGGAGGCCGATGCTTCGGCTATCGGAGCGTGCCGATAGAGGATCCCACGCGAAGGGATGCGTATGGCCGTCCGCAGATCATTGGAGTGAAGCTTGAGATCGAGCCAGATCAGGCCGCCATCGTAAGACGAATTTTTTCAGACTACGCCGCCGGAGATTCAATCAAGACCATCGCGAAGCGGCTCAATGCTGAGCGCATTCCTCCGCCATCGCCCTACCGTGGCCAGCGTCATCCGTCATGGGCGCCATCCGCCATTTCGGTGATGCTCCGCAATGACCGTTATCGGGGCGTCGTGGTGTGGAATCGAACCCGCAAGGTTCGCGACCCGAAAACTGGCCGACGAGTGCAGCGTGAGCGCCCCAAGATGTGACCGGACCCCCTCGAGTTTCGCTTTGTACTGTCGTTTGAACTCGGCCAGAGCGTAGGCGGCCACGTCCTCTCTAAGCACCTGCCTTTGAAGGCCGCCAATGACTTCCTTCTCCAAACGGTCTTGCCTGATGTGGAGATCGTTCGTGCAGATGCCGCGCGCATGTTTCATTGGGCAGCCGTATCGCGCTCGCCCGGATTGCCCGCGACCTGAAACAACGACCATCTTCGACGCGCAAACTCCGCACTTCAAGAAACCGGAGAGCAAATACTCTGCCGAGAAGGATCGGCAACACAGCCCTGGCGAAGAGCCAGCGGCGAAAAAGGCCTTGACCACAGCCAACCTACGTTCTACGGCGCTCCATACCTCGTCAGACACGATTCGCAGGTGGGGAGCTTTCAAAACCACCCATTCGGACCTCGGCACGATGCAACAGGAACGCGAAAAGCTAAAGTTGGAGATCAGCAACTTGGCTGCGGTGATCGCGCAGGGACGCCAATCGCCAGCCCTGCTCGCAGAGTTGGAAAAGAGGGAGCGGCGTCTTACCGAAATCAGTGACGAAATTTTCTCTTCGAGCGAGAACGGCCTCGACGCCAAGCTGAAGGAGATCGAGGAATTCGTAATGCGGCGCCTTGGCGATATTCACGGCCTTCTGACTGGCGACGTTCAGCGGGCCAAGTCAGAGCTGGCGAAACACTGCACGGAAATCACTCTCACTCCGGAAGGGCAGACCTACGAGATAAGCGGGGACTGGAACTTGTTGGGCGGGCGTTCGGATGGTGCCGGGGGCCAGAATCGAACTGGCTACGCCTGCCTTTTCAGGGCAGCGCTCTACCAATGAGCTACCCCGGCAACCTTTGGCCCTTCAATTCTAGGGTTGGCAGAAAGAAGAGTCAAACAGGGCACGGAACGCGGCGGACTGGCGCAAAGGCTTGCGAGTCATTCCTGGCAGAGCAGGAAAAAATGGCCGCTGGCAGCGTCACGAACGAGAGAAGTGTCACAACTCCACATGTGTCCCATCTACTGTTGCGACTCATCGAATTCTTTCATCCAGTTCCGGTTTTTCAAAACCTCGCGCGGCTTGGTGCCGTCAGGGGGGCCAACGATGCCGTCTTTCTCCATGAGATCGATCAAACGGGCGGCGCGGCCGTAGCCGATGCGTAGGCGGCGCTGGAGCGTGGAAGTGGAGGCGCGTCCGGCGTCGCAAACAACGCGAATCGCGTCCTGATACAGATCGTCGTCGACATCGTCTCCGCCGTCGGGATCCGCGTCGCCTGATCCTTCGCCGGCCTTGCCATTCTCCTCCTTCGGAGCTTCCAGCAGCTCCTCTTGATATTTTGCCTGCGCTTGATCGCGCCAGAAGTCGCAAACTTCGCTGATTTCATCTTCGCTGACCAGCGGGCCGTGAATGCGGTGCAGCCGCGCCGAACCCGCCGGCAGGTAGAGCATGTCGCCGCGGCCAAGCAGGGACTCTGCGCCATTCGAATCGAGGATCGTGCGCGAGTCGACCTTGCTGGCCACGCGGAAAGAGATACGGGCCGGGAAGTTTGCTTTGATCAAGCCGGTGATGACGTCAACCGATGGTCGTTGCGTCGCGAGAATCAAATGAATGCCCACAGCGCGCGCCATCTGTGCCAGGCGCGTGATGGATTCTTCCACGTTGTTGGTGTCGACCATCATCAAGTCCGCCAATTCGTCGATGACGATGATGAGGTAGGGAAGGGGCTTGTGCTCGGACTCTTCAACACTGTCGAACAGCGAGAGCGACTGGTCTTTCTTGAACGTGCGGTTGTACTGGTCGATGTTGCGAACGCCGCGCTGCGCGAGCAGTTTGAGACGGTTCTCCATCTCGCGCGTGGCGTTGCGGAGCACGTTCGAAGCGATTTTCGGGTCGGTGACGACCGGCGCTATCAAATGCGGAATGTTTTCGTAAAGACTCAGTTCCAAACGCTTTGGATCAACAAGCACCAGTTTCACGTCGTCGGGGCTGGCCTTGAACAGGATGGACATCATGAGCGAGTTGATGAAAACGCTTTTGCCGGTACCCGTCGAACCGGCAATGAGCAGATGCGGCATGGCCGCCAATTCGGTTACGCGAATCCGCCCGTGCAGGTCGCGCCCCATGGCCAGCGTCAGCTTGCTCGGGGAGTGAATGAACTCCGGTGCTTCGATGATTTCCCGCAGGGCGATAGTCTGACGCTTATCGTTCGGCACTTCGATGCCGATGGTGGACTTCCCAGGAATGCGCTCGATCAGAATGGATTCGGCTTGCAGGGCCAGGCACAAATCTTCGGTGAGGCTAATAATCCGGCTGTACTTGATGCCCGCTTCCGGTTTGAATTCGAACGTCGTGACGACCGGGCCCGGGTTGATCTGCGTGACCCGGCCCTCTACGTCAAATTCTTGGCACTTGGCCTCGATTGCGCGCGCACGCTGCTTCAATTCATCTTCGTCAAGCTTCTGGCCGCGCTCGCCTTCGCGGAGCAGAGACACCGGAGGAAGTTTGTAGTTCTGGCTGCCCTTGGCAATCTTGGGCTCGCCGGTTTTCTTGGCTGGTTTTTCGGTGTCGCGGTGAAAGACGAAAATCGGCGCTTTCGCGGCGCTGGACTTGCCATCTTTCTCGTCAGCGTCTTCCGTTTCGGACTCCTCGCTCAAGGTGTTACTCGTCTCGAGAGGGGCAGTTTTGCTGATCGCCTGTGACGGCACAGGCTTTCTTCCGGAAAGGCGCGATTCTTCTACGCGGCGGCGCATACGTTCTTGCTCGCGGCGTTCGCGCCAGTCGTGCCAGCGCGCCTGCGCCTTCTGGAGGAGGCCCAGGCGCTCGACGGCGCCGATCGGACCTTTCGGCCCGGTAGCCCAGGCATGTGTTCCGGCAAAGGAGAATCGCGTAGTCATAAACAAGGACGTGAACAAAAGCGCCACGGCAACCAAAAGGGCTCCCCAGAAGTTGAACCCGGCGAGCAGTTCGCTCGAAATCAACGAGCCAACAATGCCGCCCGCGGGAATGGCACCGCGCACGGCAGGGAAAGGAAACAGCTCCAGCAGCGACGGCAGGGAAACCAACAACAGAAAGTAGCCGGTCAGCGGGGCGACTTGGGAATCGATGGTGCGGTTGCGGCACCATCGCCATCCCAGCACCGCGATCGCCATGGGCAGGAGAAAAGCGGCAAAGCCAAAAATCTGGAAAAGCAAATCCGAGGCATACGCGCCCACCGGCCCCATCCAGTTGTTGGTCACACTAGGATCGGCAGTTTGCGCGCTAACGTTAAACGAGGGGTCGCGGGAGGAATAGGAAATCAGCGCCAGCGCAACCAAAACCGCCAGCGAAATACACAAAAAGCCTACCAATTCGTTCAGTCGCTTGTTTTCGGTCGGAGTAAGAAAGCGCACGAAATCTCCTCAGCTTCTGGGGAAGGCTGAGTGTGGCAGCGGGTGCTGGCGCTATCGCAATCCCGCCTGGAGGAACGCCCAAACCAAGATCATGATACCAAAGACGAGGCGGTAGACAACAAATACTTTCAACGTGCGTGTTTGCAGGTAACGGAGGAAAAAGGCGATGACAAAATACCCGGCGATGCCGGAAACGAGCACGCTGATGGCCAAGGTTGAGAAGGGTAAATCGAGGCCCCCAGCCTTGTGCATCTTGATGAGTTTTGGCAACTCCATCACCACGGCTCCGGCAACCGCCGGGACGGACAGGATAAACGAAAAGCGTGTGGCCGCGGCCCTGGTCAGCCGGCGAAACAGCCCGGCAGTAATGGTGATGCCTGAGCGCGAAACTCCGGGCCACAAGGCCAGCGCCTGCGCCGTTCCTATCGTCAGCGCGTCTCCCAAGTTGGCTTCGCCTTCCTTGCGCGAGAGGTCCTTCTTGGAATCCGCCCACCACATCAGCAAGGCAATCAGCACGAGCGAAACGGCAATAATTTTTGGCTGGCGCAGCTTGTCCTCGATTTCGTGATGGAACAGCAGCCCGGCCGCTCCCGCGGGAATTGTCCCGATGACCAGATACCAGAACATCTTCCGGTTGTGCACGATGTCTTCAGGCTTTGCTGTCGCAGGAAAGTTCAGTCCAAACCCACACAAAAGCAACGTCAACCAATCCTTGAAGAAGTAAAGCACCAGCGCAAGCAATGTCCCGGCATGCAGCGCGACGTCAAACGCCAACCCCGGGTCCTGCCATCCCGCGAACCACGGGAAAAGAATCAGATGCGCCGTGCTGCTAACGGGCAGAAACTCCGTCAGCGCTTGCACCAGCGCCAGGATGATTGCCTGATAGAGCGGCATCGGGATTAGGGTTCCTTTCGCGCCGGCTGCATCTTCGACGTTGCCGGCAGGATTTTCCGCATCTCGTAAGCGTCAATCCGGCCAAGGTAATAGCGCTTCAGAGTGGCCTCGATACGATAGCGGTGCATCTGCCAGAAGGCAACCGCAGGTTCGTTATCGATTGCGGTTTCCAGCAATATGGAGCGCACGCCGCGTAGCGCAAGGTTTGATTCGAGGGTATCCAGAAGCGCGGTTCCAACGCCGTGTCGGCGCTGCTTCGCTTCCACGTCGAGAGTAATGATGTGCGCGAGCGGCGGATTCTCCTCGCTCAGGACGAACCCGACAATGCGCCCGCCTTCTTCCGCAACCACGCAATCGGCCGAGGGCAAGGTCAAAAAATAGCGTAGCGTGGTCCTCGAATAGGAAATCCCCGCCGGAAAGCACGACTGATCCAACCTGTGCAGCGCCGCGAAGTCGTGCGGCTGGTAGGACCGAAGCGTGAGCGGCATGGCCGGATTGTAGTCCAGAAAGGCGGTCGACGGCTTTGGGAGGCGGTCTCGAGGCCGTGGTTGGCCGGGGGCCGGTACGACGCTTCACTTCTGAGGCTGCCCCCGCGGTATGGTTCGCCCCAGCGCTTGAATGGTCAACTCATCGGGTATGGTGCGGCCCTCTTGCTTGAGTACGACTGCAAATCCGCCGCTGTAGTCCCACATGGTCCATCCGATACCATACTTTTCGAGCGTGGTCCGCACGTCGGAAATCCAAGCAGCACGATCTTTGGGCGCAGCCGCCTTGCGGTACACGCCAAACTCGTTGCAGGTCAACAGGATATTCCAGCGCTTCCCCCATCGAGCAATTTGGGAAATCTCCTCATCAATCCGCCCCGCGTTCCACCGGTCCATTCCGTACCGGATAACCAGGAGGCGATTGGCCGCGTCGGGCACCAGCGCGGCGGCTTGTTGCACGTTTTCCGGATTCGAGGGATAAGGCAGGTCTTTCAGATAGTGCACGAAGTTTGTGCTCCAGTTCGCGCCTTGGTGGGTGAAAACGTGCGGATCGTAAAAATGGAAATTGTAAATGATATTCGGATCGCGCAGCGGCTCGATGAAGAGCAACTCGTTATCCGATGACCAGTTTGCTCCGGCAACGATGATCGTGTTCGCCGGAGCCCCCTCACGGATGGCGGCAGCGAGCTTGGATTGCACACCTTCCCAACGGTAGCGGTCGCGAAACTCCGGTTCATTCAGAACCTCGAAAAATACAAGATCCGGATTCCACGAGGAATAGTGCTTGGCAAGTGCCCGCCAGAAGTCTGCGAGCTGTTCCACAAACTCGTTATCGGTCGCTAATTGTTCCTTGAAGTCTGAATCCGGGTGGATATCGATAATCACCGCCAGCCCCTGATCCAGAATCATCTTCACGGCGGCATCCAGATATCCCAGGTAATCCTCGGGGATGCGGTCTGCCTGCTTCCGGCGAAACATGGGCTGCGGATTCACGCTCAACCGCACGTGATCGAACTGCATGGCTTTGACCAGCGCGATGTCCTGCGCGGTCGTCCACGTTTCGAAATGCTCCTTGGTGTAGCCCTTTTGGTCATACACTTGCGCGAACCATTCGCTGAGGTTGATCCCGTGTCGCAAATGCGCGGCGCGGCCTCGCGGTAGGCTGGAATCCTGAGAAGTTTGCCCAGAAGCCGCGCTTCCTAAGGAAAGCGTCATAGCGAGCGCCACTCCGATAAGACGTGCACGTGGGACCCAGTCCTTTTTCGCCGCGTCAGCCATCAGGCCTCAAGTTGCTGCTCCAACGAGCTCCATCTGGAGGCGAGAAGCCTATACCGCCGGCGCGGAGCAAGCAAGCAACGCGCCGTATTGGCCTCGCTGGCCAACAAGTGCGGGCACCTGCGAGGCGCTCGCGGCAAAACAAACCTTCCCCTATGATGACGGCCAAAGGCCGAACCGTTTGCCGCTCTCCTCGGACGATGTTGCTCCCGAGGTGCAGCAGGCGGATGATTTGGTCTTCGAGGGTTCTCGCCATTGCGCCGAAGGCGCAATCAGGGTGAGCATTGAAGAAGCTTAAGCGCTTTCTTACTCAGCTTTGCCGGTTGCCAGCTTGGACCGTTCTAAAGTTCGTAATCTCTTTCCCACCGGCGAGTTCCGCGCAATAAACCTCATGCACTCGCAAAACCCTTTGCGGTCCCCCGGGGCCTGGCAAGCGTACCGGTAAGCGGCGTGGACCGTGGCGCGGTGTCCGCACACGCACAGTTCTCGCGACGGTTCCGGCATGCGCCTCCGGCCATTTCCACTTCCCGTCGCGCCCGGTTTGTTGTTTTCCTGATTAATCTCACTCACGGGATTCCTCCGTCTCGCCTCCGTAGAGCGTGTCCGGTCTCGTGAACGCTCTTGGGGCGCCCCGCCCGATCTTTCCGATCGCTTGGCGGGGATTATCTCCTGTAACCGCAACACGTTTCAATAGTGTGGTGAAATTCATGCCCGTGCTCGTCCAAGTCCGATTCCCGTTGCTCATCGGGCATTGCCGATTGCTCGGGGTTTAGCGGGACGAATCGACACCGGCTGAAGGCTGCCGGGCCAGGAGGAGGGTCGGAGAATCCACGATTCGGCCCGGCGGCTAAACCTCGAGAATCACGGGCAGAATCAGCGGACGCTTGGAAGTTTGTTTGTTGATGTACCTTTTCAGGTCGACGCGAATTTTTTCTTTGATCACACCCCAGTCGGAATTTTCTTCGGAGCTCGATTCGGCCACGGTTTTCATCAGGACCTCGCGTGCACCGACCAATAGTTCCTGGCCATTTTCGCTCATCACCCCACGGGTCACGATTTCTGGTTGCGATTCAAGCTTCCCCGTGTGCTTATCAATTGCAATGATCGGCACCACGACGCCGTCTTCGGAAAGGTGTTTTCTGTCGCGGATCACCACCTCTTCGATTTCTTCCAGCGAACCGGAGTCCACCAGCACGCGGCCCGCCGGTACGGGATCCCGCCGGCGCGCCCCTTCTTCCGTGAATTCGACCGCTTGACCGTTCTCCACCAGGAGAATCTCTGCGGAAACAGCCCCGAGCTGATGCGCCAGGGCGGCGTGGCGGAAAAGGTGGCGGTATTCGCCGTGGACAGGGACAAAATACTTCGGCTTTATCAGTTGCAGAATCAGTTTTTGTTCTTCCTGGCTGGCGTGCCCGGAAACGTGAATCATGCCTCCGGAGTTGTCGTAATACACCAGCGCCCGGCGGCGGAACATGTGATCAAGCATCCGAAAGATGGGTCTCTCGTTGCCCGGAATAATGCGCGCGGAAAGAATGACCGTGTCATTCTCCTCAACCGAGACATGGCGGTGGTTGTCCACGGCGATGCGCGAAAGCGACGACATCGGCTCGGCTTGACTGCCGCTGGCCAGGATGACCAGGCGCTTCGGATCGAACCCGCGAATGTCCTGCGGACGCACCACCATGCCGTCGGGGATCTGCAGCAGGCCCAGCGAGTGCGCAATCTCAACATTGTCGATCATGCTGCGCCCGACAAAGGCCACTTTGCGATTCACGCGCACGGCGATATCAATGACCTGCTGAATGCGATGGATCGAGGAGGCGAAACAGGACAGAATCACTCTTCGGGGCGCTGACCGGCACAAGTCTTCGATGCGCGCCACGACCGCACGCTCGGAAGGCGTGAAACCCGGGCGCTCGACATTCGTGGAATCACTGAACAGCGCCAGCACGCCTTCCCGTCCATACTTTGCAAGGGTGTGCAAATCGAAAGACGCGTTGTCCACCGGGGTTTGATCGATCTTAAAATCGCCGGTGTGGATGATGACACCGAGCGGCGTCCGAATCGCCAGCGCCACGCAATCCAAAGTGCTGTGCGTGACAGAAACAAATTCAATCTCGTACGGGCCGATTTCGATCGTACGGCCTGGCATGACTTCGCGCAGTGTGGTGGAATCCAGAAGTCCTGCTTCTTCCAGCCGCTTTTTCACCAGCGCGAGGGTAAAGCGCGTCCCGTAAATCGGGACGTTCAAGTCGCGAAGGATGTAGGGAAGCGCGCCGATATGGTCCTCATGGCCGTGGGTGAGAACGATTGCGCGAACTTTTGCGCGGTTCTGCTTCAGGTAGGAAATGTCAGGAATGACAAGGTCAACGCCAAGGAGCTCGGATTCTGGGAACATCATGCCGGCGTCGATGACGATGATGTCATCGCCCAGCCGGAACACCATCATGTTCATGCCGAATTCGCCCAGTCCCCCGAGAGGAATGGCGGTGAGAGACTGCGGTGGTTTACCGGCGGCTTTACCTGGGGTCTTGCTCAAGGAAGAATCGACTCCGCATCCTAAACGAGCATCGTATCATACGACAGCCGCCGCGACAGGACAGCCATGTCGCTTGATCCGTCACTCAGAGATCCTTCCAGCTGCATTCTCGAAACACCCATGCCGTAGAGACGTCGATGAAGCGGAACGAGCGATCGAAAGCCGGGGCTTAGTGTTTGTGGCCATTAGTAAAGAGATGGGCGATGGAGACGAGGATGACGGCGCCGAGCGTCGCGGCCGCGAGAGAATACCAGAAACCGCCGCCGAAAATTCCGAGCTTCACAAAAACCCAGCCTCCCACGAAGGAGCCGACTAACCCGAGAACAACATCCGCGATGCAGCCAA
>DATAIH010000068.1:0-41727 GCA_036262755.1 Candidatus Acidiferrum sp. | reverse complement strand
ATTAGAACGGCTTGAAACAAGAGCGGGCGTCCCTAGTGCATGGGACGCCCGTCCTTGTGTTTGGGGGGTGGAGAGAACCCGTTACGAGGCCTGTCCTAAGAGCCGCATGGTGCGGTGCCGCAGCATGCCAAGTTGCCGGTTCAAAGGGTGCCTGCGCGAGAGGAAGCTCAAAACCGGGGGGCGCCGCTGAGTTAGCTTATTGATGGCGATCGTCAGCCGTACGTCGCGCCGCGCGAATTTCAATCCGGATTCCAGGGCTTCACGGGCATCCTCGCGCCGTCCGGCGGCGGCATAGACTTCCGCCAAATTCAAATAGAGTTGCGCCTGGTTTCTTTTCATGCGAACCGCGGAGTCGCACAGCCTCTCCGCTTCGCCCCATTTGCCTTCCGAGCGCGCCAGGACCACACCCAGGTAGGACAAGTAATAGGGGTTGTTCTTGTCAAGCTCAACGGCGCGCCGCATGTGGGGAAGGGCCTTGTCCGCGCGTCTGTCCCGAAAGAGGGTCAACCCGGTCTTGAACTCCTTGAAGGCTTCCGTATCCATCATCGTTTCACCTCAGTCGCCCCGCGCGAATCGGGGGTTGCAGGAGAATTGGATTTCCGGGAATGGGGGTGACTTCCGCGGGGACGGGGGGTGTGCGCGCCAAACCGTGTTGAGGAACCCCGGAAAGGAAAGTTCCGCGAAACTCGAGGGATCGGCTAACGGCCAGCGCGACGGTTGCGAGAAAGGTTCCCATCCCAGTCATTCTGGAACGTACCGCACGTTTTGCGGGGAATCTACTGACCAGGAGGACAGTCTTGGTGCAGCGGGACCGGGGTTGTAAGGGACGCGGCCAGGACAGGGAGTACTCTCTGGGTCCGTGGTTCTGGGTCACGCGTAGCTGTTACAGAAATCTCAAAGTCGTGGTTTCTTCGCCGCGCGCGACGGCGTGCTAGCTTGCCTTCGTCCTGGTCACCTCTTTCCAGCCGCGGCGCCATTCCTCCCAGTCTTGCAGGGTGGCTTTATACATGGCCTTGGCGGCCTTGTGCAGCCAGCGGCCCCGGCGCGACGACAAATCGCGATTCACTTTGGCGATGGCCGTCGGGCTTCCGAAGTGCATGTTCGCTGTTTCCCAGCCCATGTCGTAGAGCAGCCGTGACTCATCTCTTTCTTTGGGCAGTGAAGAAAGCTCGATGCGGGAACAGTCCGGCGCCAGTCGCCGGACGAGCCAGTGGCCGTGGAACTGTACGCAGGGATCCTTGACGCGGATGGCGGAGTTCACCAGTTTCGCGCCGTAAAGTTCTTCAGCGGAGTTGCCTTCGTGCCAGGCCCAGGCGGAGGTGCGGATCCCCTTCGCTTCACGAGCGATGAAGGCGCCTTGCCAGGAGGAGAGTGCGAGGATTCGGGGATGTCCCAGGCTCCCGAGGCCGGCGACTCGGCGCTTCAACAGGTAGTCGCGGCAGGGCTCCGGCAGGGATGCCTCGATGAGCGTGCGGGCTTCGTCCGGGGGTCTGGAGGTGTATGGCGGGCACTGCTGCATTTTTGCCCAGAAGCGCACCGGATCGCGCAATTTGCTCAGCGCCATCAGGCGCAGCCATTGGTGGTGCTCAGCCAGGACGAACGCTTTGCCGCCCGCCGCCAACCCGTCGCGGTAGCCTTCCTCGATGGCTTCGGCGCTCTCCCGGCGCGTCAGCGAGAGGTGCTCGGCGGAACTCGCCAAGTAAGCGCTGGTCGTCAGGCGCACGAGATCGAGCGCGTAGTCGGCAGGCCAGGCTTCGTCGAGGTCGTTGACTCCCCAGATGAGCCGGCCTTCGTCATCGCGCCAGGTGCCGAAGTTCTCGATGTGCAGGTCGCCGACCGCCAGAACCGAGGGCGCTTTGGCGAGCTCGGGGCACACTTCCGGCCAGAGCTGGAGCCAGCGGTAAAAGGTTGCGCGAAAGAAGGGAAACGCGGCTTCCGCCATGTGCTGATGTTTCAGGGCAATGTCTTGGCGCACGATGGGAAGGCGCTTTGCCAGCCAGCGCTCGAAGTCAACGGTCGCTTTGAAGATGTCCATTTAAGGAACTAATGCCGCCGTTGCTATGCGCGGGCGGGTTCGGACCGCACTTTGCCCCTGTGGATGCGCGCCTCATAGACAGGAAACCTTCCGGCAAGGTCGGCCACTTGCCCGCGCACGCGCCGCTCGACTTCCGTATTGCCAATGTTCGCAAGGACATCGGCGATCCAGCCGCCAATCTGCTCCATTTCGGGTTCGCGCATGCCGCGCGTGGTGATCGACGGGCTGCCCAGGCGGATGCCGCCCGCTTTCATCGGCGGCAGGGGGTCAAAGGGAATGGCATTTTTGTTTACGGTGATGCCGGCGCGGTCCAGAGCTTTCTCCGCGTCGGAACCGGTGATGCCTCGCGAGTGCACTTCGATTAGGAACAGGTGATTGTCCGTGCCGCCGCTGACGATGCGGAATCCGCGCTTGGCAACGCTTGCGGCCAGTGCTCTGGTGTTCTCCACCACCTGCTTTTGATATTCCCGAAACGAAGGCTCCATGGCCTCTTTGAGGCATACCGCTTTCGCGGCAATCGTGTGCACGAGCGGGCCGCCCTGCGTCCCCGGGAAGGTCAGCCTGTCCAAGTCTTTGGCGAAGGCGGCCTTCGAGAGAACCATGCCGCCGCGGGGGCCACGCAGCGTCTTGTGCGTGGTCGTGGATACGACATCGGCGTGCGGAATCGGGCTAGGATGCACGCCTGCGGCCACCAGTCCCGCGATGTGCGCCATGTCCACGAAGAAAATCGCGTCCACGGCTTTGGCTGCTTTCGCGATGCGCTCGAAATCGATGATCCGTGGATAGGCACTCGCGCCAGCCACAATCATTTTCGGCTTATGCTCGTGGGCGAGCTTTTCGATTTCGTCATAGTCGATGCGTTCGTCTTCCTTCCTTACTCCGTAGGCCACGAATTTGTACATCCGGCCCGAAAAGTTCAGCGGATGGCCGTGAGTAAGATGGCCGCCGTGCGAGAGATTCATGCCCAGCACGGTGTCGCCTGGTTGGAGCAGGGACATGTATACCGCGATGTTGGCCGAGGTCCCTGAGTGCGCTTGGACGTTGGCGTGCTCCGCGCTGAAAAGCTCTTCCGCGCGATCAATTGCCAGTTGTTCGACGCGGTCGGCAAACTCACAGCCGCCGTAATAGCGTCTACCCGGATAGCCCTCCGCGTATTTGTTGGTGAAAATCGAACCCATCGCTTCGAGCACGGCTTCGGAGACCAGATTCTCCGAGGGAATCAGCTCGAGCCCGGTGGCCTGGCGCCCCGCTTCCTCGCGCAGCAGATCCGCGATTTGCGGATCCACGGAGTCTAGCGGCCGATTCATGCGCTCCTCGGCGGGCGGTGTTCGCGTCATTAGACACCTCGTTCGCGGGTCATCGTTTTGCTGTAGCCGGTGCGGAATGGGCTGAACAGCGATTTTATCGGATGGAGTTGAGGAATGCCAATTTCGCCTAACGCTTCGCGGCTTCGGCTCGTTCTTCTTTTTCTATGGCGGCGATTTTGTCGAGCCGGCGTTGGTGGCGGCCACCAAGATAGGCCGTGGTCAGGAAAACGTGCACCATTTCAATGGCGGCTTCGCCGGTAACGACGCGGCCCCCGAGGGCGAGCACGTTCGCGTCGTTGTGTTCGCGCGCCAGGCGTGCCGTATTGAGGTCATGTGCCAGCGCGGCGCGGACGCCCGGCACTTTGTTGGCGGCAATGGAAATCCCAATCCCGGTCCCGCAAACGGCGATCCCAAAATCTGCTTGCCTCGACACCACGCGTTGGCCCACCGCCTGGCCATAGTCCGGATAGTCCACCGATTGTTCCGAAGAAGTTCCCAGGTCGCTGACCGCGTAGCCCGCACTCTCGAGATAGGTGCGAATGGTTTCCTTGACAGAGAATCCGGCGTGGTCGGAACCAATCGCGATGCGCGGCTTGGCGGATGGAATGGTCATGGTCTTTTTTGGCTAAACCCGGCGCGATTGTATATGATGAGGCCGTCGTTGCCCAGTCCTGATCGCTTCGATTCGTCCGAATGCTTGCTGAATTTCGCCAAGCCATGCGGTACAGCGAAAACCGCAATCTTTTGCTTTCCTAGGAAGCTGGATATAGTTTTCGCGCTGAGTCTGTCGCTTAAGGAGCATCGGAGATGCGTGCACTGCGGCCCGTAGCCATCCTGTCGTTAGCGGTCATCGTACTCGCAGCCGCCATCGCGGTGGCGCGGAAAGAGAAAGGAGATGAGGCGCTCGAGCGCAGCGTAGACCAAATCTTC
The DNA here is from genome assembly GCA_036262755.1 of Candidatus Acidiferrum sp. Taxonomy (GTDB): domain Bacteria; phylum Acidobacteriota; class Terriglobia; order Acidiferrales; family UBA7541; genus Acidiferrum. The sequence continues at coordinate 37,455 of DATAIH010000068.1, read as the reverse complement.
GCCGCCTACGATAAGCCCGGCTCGCCCGGCTGCGCGCTCGGAGTCGTCCGAGACGGAAACCTCGTTTACAAGAAGGGCTACGGAGCCGCCAGCCTCGAGCTTGGTGTTCCTCTCACGCCGGAATCCGTTTTTTACATGGGCAGCGTCTCAAAGCAATTCACGGCAGCCAGCGTGGTTCTCGCCGCTGAGCAAGGGTTCCTCTCGCTCGATGACGACATTCGCAAGCATGTCCCGGAACTTCCCTCTTACGGCAAAGCCATCACGCTGCGCCAAATGCTGCACCATACCAGCGGCTTCCGGGACATCCTGAGCCTGCTCTTTCTCGCCGGCCGGAATTCCGAGGACATCCATCCTACGAGCGAACTGCTCGATTTGCTCTCGCGACAAAAAGCACTTAACTTCACTCCTGGCGATGAATTTCTCTATAGCAACACCAACTACTTTTTGATGAGCGTAGTCATCCGCCGCGCGACGGGCAAGCCGCTTTCTCAGTTCGCGGAAGAAAACATTTTCAAGCCGCTCGGGATGGCGCACACCAGCTTCTACGACGACCGCACGGTGGTGCTGCCCGGCCGAGTCGCCGCGTACGCGCCGCGCCCAGGCGGCGGCTTTCGCGTCGACTGGTCCACCAATTACGACATGGTCGGGGGCGGCGGGTTGATGAGCAGCGTGGACGATCTTCAGCTGTGGGACCGCAATTTTTACGACAACAAACTGGGCAAAGGGACCTTGCTCAAGGAAATGCAGACGCAAGGCGTGCTCAACAACAGCAAGCAAATCCAGTACGCCCTGGGTCTGTTCATCAGTAAATACCGCGGCCTGCCGATCGTCGCGCACGACGGGGCGAACTTCGGCTATCGCACCATGCTGCTGCGCTTTCCGCAGCAGAAATTCTCGGTGATCTGCCTCTGCAATCTCGGTACAAGCAATCCGCTCCGCTTGTCTTACCAGGTTGCGGACGTTTATCTGGAGCGACAACTCGCACCTGACCCGCAGCCCGCCGCGGACGCTAAAGTTGACCCGCAGCCTTTCACGGGCTGGTATCGCGACCCGGAATCTCATTCCGCGCATCAGCTTTCCGCGGCCGACGGCGACATTGTAGCGCTCGGCACGCACTTCAAGCCGCACAACGCAAATCATTTTGTCGCCGCGCCCGGGGCAGAAATCACTTTTGATCGTTTGCAAAACGGGGACGTCCGCGCCACGCTCACTCTCGAGGACGGTGCGCCGCAAGTTTTTGAGAGATTCGAACCCCTGAAACCCTCCGCAGCAGACCTCGCGCAGTATGCCGGGGAATATGCCAGTTCCGAACTTCACGCTACCTATCGCTTCGCTGTGAGGGACGGGAAACTCGCTCTGGCGACAAACTGGGAAGAACCGTCTGTTCTTGAACCGACGGTGCGCGACGAATTCCAGAGCCCGGTTGGCGTGGCCATGGTCTTCCGCCGCGATGCCGCGGGACACGTCACCGGTTGCAACGTTTTTGCCGGACGCGTGCGGAATATTTTCTTCCGCCGAGTGGCACAATAACAGCGTTGGAGGCCTTGAGCGCCCAGAGTTTCGGCCGCTGATGTATAGTGACGGCAACTTCCACAATCGAGGGAGGTCCCAAGATGCCCGCCTTGAGCAATTTGGAGGGAGTGGCCGCGTCCCTCTTTGGAGTGGTAGTGAATCGTTTTCGTCGTCCGATCTGCCTGGCGCTTCTGTTCACGCTCATGTTGGGCTTTGCGGCATTCCGAGCCCTCGCGCAGGAAAAGAATCCGTATGCGGATGACGCGAAAATCGCAAAGCTCGGTGAATACCAATTTCGCTTGAACTGCGCCTTCTGCCACGGGCTTGGCGCGCGCGGCGGCGGGCGTGGACCGGATTTGACACGCGCGCAAAAGCGTCACGGCAACTCCGACACGGAGATGTTCCACAACATTCATGACGGCATTCCCGGCACGGCCATGCCTGCCGCCACCAACGGCGGCATCGGCGTGGGCATGAGCGACGAGGAAATCTGGCAAGTAGTCACTTATCTTCGCAGCGTGCAGGTGAGGGCCCCGGCGCAACCCGCGGGAAATCCCGAGCGCGGCAAACAACTATTCAACGGCCCGCTGGGTTGCTCAACATGCCACATGATCGACGGGAAGGGAGGGCGCCTCGGCCCGGACCTCAGCACCGTGGCCGCATCTCGGTCGACCGACTATCTCGCCGAATCGGTGCGCAAGCCCAGCCGCCGGCTTGCACAAGGGATCTTCGAAGCGATGAAGGAATTCCCGCAAGAGTATGAATCGGTTGTGGTCGTAACCGCGGATGGAGGGAAGCTTAGCGGCATCGTGTTGAACCAAGACCAGTTCACGTTACAGATGCTCGATAGCCGTGAACAATTGCACCTGTTTGAGAAGGACAAGTTGCGTTCGTTTGAAACGCGGCGCGAATCGGCGATGCCGGTTTACGACCAAAAAGCGCTGAGCGACAAGGACCTCCAAGACCTTCTCGCCTATCTTTTTGAAGCTGCCGGCAAATGAAAAACCGAAGCGAGGAGTTTTGATCAGGAGACGGGCATGGCTGCGTATTTTATCGTCGATATCGACATCAAGGATATGGATCGAATGCGGGAATATCGAGAAGCTGTTCCCCGTACCATCCAGAAGTATGGGGGACGCTACCTGGTCCGCGCCGGCCGGTGGGAGGTCGTGGAGGGCCAATGGCAGCCAAAAAGAGTGGTTGTTCTCGAGTTTCCAAGCGTTGAGCAGGCGAAGCGGTGGTATCACTCCGAAGACTATCGGGATCTAAAAGCACAGAGACAAGCCGCATCCAGCTCCAACGTGATTCTGGTCGAAGGCACGCAGGCTTGAGGCGATGCAAGTTGCGATTATCGACGGAGTCAGAAGGGGGCAACATGAAGAGAATGCTTGGACGGGCAACCATCTTGCTCGGCGTCTGCCTGGCCGGGGCTTCAGCGAAGGGGCAAGTGACGCCCGAGCGGCTGCTCGAAGCTGCCAAGGAGCCGCAGAATTGGCTGATGTATTCGGGCGATTATGCGGGACGTCGTTACAGCTCTCTCGATCAGATCAACACCAAAAGCGCGGCTGCGCTCGTTCCCAAGTGGGCCTATCAAACCATGGCCGGCGGAAAGTTCGAAACCACGTCGCTCGTCGTCGACGGGGTCCTTTACGCCACGGGTGCCGACGATCGCGCCTTTGCGCTCGATGCGCGATCCGGCCGCCCTATCTGGCAATATCAGCGCTCCTTGCCGCCGGACATTCGCCCCTGTTGTGGCCGCGTCAATCGCGGCCTGGCCATTCTGGGCGACAAAGTCTTTCTCGGCACGCTCGACGCCCACGTGATCGCACTTGACGCAAAAACCGGCAACGTTGTTTGGGATGTAGGCACGTCGGACTACAGTAAGGGCTACAGCATCACGCTCGCGCCGTTGGTGATCAACCGTCTTGTGCTCATCGGCGTTTCCGGCGGCGAATACGGGATTCGCGGGTTCATCGATGCTTATGACGCCGCGACCGGCGCGCGCAAGTGGCGGTTCTACACCATTCCCGCTCCGGGCGAACCCGGGCACGAAACTTGGGAAGGCGACTCCTGGAAGATCGGCGGCGCGCCCGCCTGGATCACCGGTACGTACGACCCCGCGACGAATACCACGTTCTGGACCACCGGCAATCCTTCACCCTCGAATCGTGGCGCCGGCCGCGCCGGGGACAATCTCTACAGCAATTCGTTGCTCGCGCTCGATCCGGATACGGGCAAGCTGAAATGGCATTTCCAATTCACCAGGCACGATGAGCATGATTACGACGCGACACAAGTTCCCGTGCTGGTGGACGACGGCGGCCGCCACCTGATCGTGCAGGCCAACCGCAATGGGTTTTTCTACGTGGTGGATCGCAGCACCGGGAAACTTCTATCCGCCACAACCTACGCGAAAGTCACCTGGAGCAATGCGAAAGACGCAAGCGGCGTACCCGTCGAGCGCGAAGAAGCTTCGCCAACGTTGACGGGAGTGCCCGTTTGTCCCGGCGCAATCGGCGCCACCAATTGGATGTCGCCGACCTACGATCCGCAAACCAAGCTCTTCTACGTCACCGCGCGGGAGCAGTGCGACATTTTCAGCACCGCACCGCAGCCCTACGAAGCGGGCCACGCATTTTACGGAAGCGCCTATTTTCCCAATGACGACGCGCAGCCATTTTGGGGAGCGGTTCGCGCCATCGATCCGGCCACCAGCCAGGTTAAGTGGGAGCTACGACACCTCTCGCCATCATGGTCCGGCGTACTTTCCACCGCAGGTGGCCTGGTTTTCACGGGAGACGCCGAGGGAAATTTCATGGCGCTCGATGCCGCCTCCGGCAAGATTCTGTGGCACTTTCAGTGCGGTGCGTCCGTATACGCGTCGCCGATGACTTACGCAATCGATGGGCGGCAATACGTGGCCATCGCGGCGGGCACAACGCTTTTCGCGTTTGGTCTGCCATGAGCGTTTCAGTACGCCATTCCATCCACGCTGAAAAGCGGTCCTGGCGCTTTGCCTTCAGCGGCAGCCTTTAGACGGAACATCAATTCACCCCAGGTCGTGTTACAGCTCACGAAATAATCCGTCTGGGCTTTCCAGTCGGCGTGCGCGAAGCGCACTGTGGTTTTTCCCTGGTCTTCCTTCAAAGCAAAGACGATCCGCGTGCCGTCCCATTCTTTGCCCGCGGTGCAGCGCCATTCGGCTTTGTTGGGTTCGGCCACACGCCTTTGCTGCAGCCGGTACAGGGTGTTGCGTTTGAAAAACCCGAGCTCGACGAACGTCGGCTTAACTCGGTTGGTCGTGCCTTTGGAGACAGCGGTAGATGTTTCGGTGACGTCTGCCGCCCACCACTGCTTAAACCCGCCGCCCGTTGAGACCAGGGGAAAGACCTTGGCGGCTTTAGCTTCGATGACGATCTGATGCTTGATTTGCGCCATTGGTTTGGCCTCCTGACTTGCTCCGTCTGACCTTGAAATCCGGCCGATATCGATGTCCTCGGGAAAGGGCCTGCCTTTGCCCGCCCTCTTCGCAGGGCGCCTGACAAACTTTCTCGGGAGATGAACGGATTCCCAGGCGATGCAAAATGTCCCCCATCTTGGGCACTCCTTTTCAGAGCGCGGTGACCGCCCCCGATCGGATTCCCGGCCATCGGCTTAGCCATGTCGCACGGTTGGGTCGGCCAAAGGATCGGAGCCGGGATTGCCGCCCTCGCAGACGGTCTTGATCCGGAGCAAATAGTGCGCCCAACCCTTTTCGTGCGCGTCGCGAGCTTCGCCTTCCAGATCACGATGTGTCAGCCGCAGCCACGTTCCGTTCCCCGCGCGTTTCAGCTCGATCTCGACGCGCGTCGATCCGGCGGGAACACGGTGGCCTTTTTCTCCCCAGCCCCAGGTGAACACCACCCGGGAGGGCGGCACCACTTCCAGGTACGTTCCGCGAATACTGTCGCGGCCATTCGGATCGACGCGAAAAACTCCTCCGGGTCTCGCGTCCAGCTCCGCTCGAATGCCCATCCATCTCAAGAATTTCTCCTGGTTGGTTAGAAATTCGAAAATGGTTTCCGGCGAGGCCTCAATATAGATTTCCTTGACGATCGGCTCAGCGGCCACGCGTGCTCCTCGCTTCCTTTTCTGCCTCTTCCTTCAGCACGCCCAACCGCTCGGTCCAGAACGAATCGAGAAAGCTTCGTAGCTCCGCAAACCCTTCGCGGCGAATCCGATAGAACCTTCGCGTGCCTTCCCGCCTTTCGGTCAGAAGACCGGCCTTGGTCAAAACCCGCAGGTGTTGAGAGATGGCGGGCCGGGTCGTGCGGAATTGCCGCGAGATTTCGCCGGCTCGCAGTTCGCGCGACCCTACCAATTTCAGGATCGCGACGCGTCGCGGTTCCGCCAAGGCCCTCAACACTGCTTGCGTCTGGCTCAATCCGTTCTTCCTTAGCCGAGATGCTCCGAGAGTTTCTAGTCCGCGGCCTGCCCGGCAGCCTTCGTGCCTTTGATCTGCGCCATCAAATCATGAAAGCTCGGTTCTGACCAGGTCTCCGCGATCATGCCGTTCCGCAAGCGATAGATGTGGTTCTCCGTCCAGAACACTTTTTTTCCGGTAGCGGGGACGCCCATAAACTCGCCTTGGTGCACCGCATGGGCAGTATGACGTTCGACAACCCGGTCGCCCTCCACAATGGTGTCGTTCACCTCCACGTGCACGTCGCCAAACGCCGCGAAGATGGTTCGCCCGATACTCTTTTGCCCGTCCCGCCCGGCGGGAATCGGGATTCCGGTCACGTGCAAGACGCCGTCCGGCGTCCAGGTCTCATCCACCGCATCGAGGTTGGCCCGGTTCTTGAACTCGTCCAGGAAACGCCGCACCACGGCCACTTTCTTCTCGCGGAGATACGGGCCGAGTTTGTTCCAGTAATGATCTCTCCAGCCCGTGTTTATGTTCTCGTAGTGTTCCGCCGGCACACCGGCCTGCACCAGGGAGAGCTGCGTTCCTTGTCCGCTCGAGATTGGCTGGAGTGTCAAAAAGAGCTCGGAATAGTGTCCCACGGGCCATTTAGACGCGCGCCAATTCTGCACGATCTTATGGACCGGCGCGATCTGGACGGTGGTGCCGCTCAGGTGCTCGCCGCAGGCGGTGAACTTTCCGCCGGGCTTACGCTCGATCGTTGCCGGCAAGCCGGTGAATGCTGCATGCTGTTTTTCATCGAGAAACGCTTCAAAAACTTCTTGTGGCGTGGCATTCAGAAAGACTTCCTGGGTGACGGTTCTGGTCTCCATGCGGTCCGCTCCTTAGGATCGATTTGCGGACTCTCTCGCACGAGACGTTAGTATACGCTTTCGTTAGTGTCAACTTAAATTCGGCAAACGGCAATGCGGCACCCCCCCTCGCCGCACATGCAACTTTGGGCACAGGGTGTCCCCCTGGTACTCCCGGCCCATCCCTGCTTACCGCCTCAGAAGCTAAACTTGACGCCACCATGAGCTTTCCGTCGAAGGCCATCGTCCGAACCCTTGTTGGTCTCGCTCTTGCGTCGGGAGCGCGCTCGCAAGCACCAGCCCGTGCGCCCCTACAAACGCCAACTCCCGTGACGGCGCCGCCGGCCGATGACTTTTCCGCGCTGCTTGGGCGCGCCGCTGCTGGCGACGCTCAGGCGCAATACGGGCTCGGGAATTACTATTTTCGCGGTCGCTCGCTGACACTGGAACACGCCGAAGCCCTCGCTTGGTACCGCAAATCCGCCGAGCAGGGCTACGCCCCCGCGGAGAATCAGCTTGGCGCCATGTATCAACATGGTTTCGGCGTGGTGCGCAATTTCAAGCTAGCGCTCGCCTACTACCGCAAAGCGGCGGACCAGGGCTATGCGCCCGCCGAGTTCAATCTTGGCGTTACCTACGAGAGCGGCAACTACGGCGTAAAGCGCGATTACAAGCAAGCTTTCGCCTGGTATCGCAAGGCCGCGGATCAGAATTGGTCGGATGGCGAACGAGAAGTCGCCTATTTTTACCAGTGCGGGTTTGCAGTCAAGCAGGATTTGGCCGAGGCTCTGAGTTGGTATCGCCGCTCCGCCAGCCACGGCAACGCCATGGCCGAAAACCAACTCGGGTACTTTGCCGAGGAAGGATGGGGCGAGCCCAAGAACTACAACGAAGCTCTCTCCTGGTACGACAAAGCCGCAGAACATGGCAACGACACCGCCGCGGAAAACATCGGCTACCTGTTTCAGAACGGCGTGGGGGTGGCCACCGATTATGCCAAGGCTCTGTCCTGGTATTACAAAGCGGCTGCCGAAGGCAATGCCGACGCGGAAAACCAGCTTGGGTGGATGTATCAGTACGGGCAAGGCGTGAAGCAGGACAATGCCAATGCCTTGGCCTGGTATGGCTTGGCCGCCGACCAAGGCAATGTACACGGCAGGGACAATCTTCACGCTTTCTGCGACGAACTCGATCGGCGTGGCGATGAGGAGTGTGAAACCGGCAGTTCCCCAATCACAGACGCTGCGATCGCGCAGGCACAGCGGCGCGCGCGGATGTCGGGTCTTCGCGCCCGCATCGACGGACTAGAGGGCGACGCCCAAGAGCAAGAAGATCAAGCCTACGAACTCGAGCACACAGGCAAGGGCAAGAAAGATGCCATCACCAAGGTTTTCAATGCGATTGGCAGCGTTCCTGCTGCCAAGTTCCGCCTCCAGGCGGAGAACGATCGCGACGCAGCCGCCCGCCTGCGCGATGAACTGCGTCAACTGGAAAGCCAAGACCAATGGAACGCAGGCGTTCCCGAGCCCTAACGGGCCCGAGAAAAAGTCCCTTCTCGGCGTGACCGCGAATCAATCGGCCAGGGCGGCCCTCTCGACCCTTCCTCCGTCGGGCTCCATTGCCGATCCACTCGGCCGAGCGGCCTTCTTCACCACACTGCCTACTGCGATAGCCGCCAGCAGCAACACTACCGGATCGATGGGATGCCGGTACCTTAAGTTTGAATGCGTTAGGTAATAGAGCCACGGGAAGACCACGGGGTAGGCTGCAAGCGGGATTACATACGCGCTGCGCCTCCGCAGGAGCGCCGCAATTCCCAATAGCCCGCCTACAGCTGAGACCGTGCTGCAGAGCAATAACACGCGAACCAGGGAATCCGCCGACAAGAATGCCTGCCAGGGGTCCACAAGTCCCGTCCAAAAAGCCACAAATCGGTCGGCCATCAATCTCACTTCGACTCCGGGATAAGCCCGCATGAAAGCCAGCGCCTTGCGCCTCTCTTCCTCCATGAACGGGATCTCGCCCATGTGGAAGTAGCGCACGAGCTCGCGTTCCTTGGTGATTTGCGGCGGCCAGGTGGCCCGCGGCGCATAGTTTTCGTTGTTTCCGATGTACAGCTCGAGCGGCAGATTCGAGCGCAAAGGAACCAGTCGATGAAAAACGATGTAATTGCGTATGGTCCAAGGGAGACAACACAAAATGGCGATGCACGCAGCCGCAAGCGCCGCCTTTTTTACGTGAAATGCAGTTCCGCGAAGTTGCTGCAGGCGATACCCTCGGTACGCTGCCCATCCCAGCAGAAACGGGAGCAGAGAGCCCAGGGACGGATTGGTCATCAGCGTGAAGCCCCAGAGCAATCCGTACAGGCACCAGTCGCGCCAGCGCTGCGATTCGGCGAGTTCGATGGTCGCCCACAAAGTCGAGGCGCCCAGGAGCGCCGCGAGCGACGTGTCCCACACCCATTCGAAGGGAAACATCACCGCATTGGGGAACAGGGCCCACAGCCAGGCCGCTCCGCTGGCCACTCCTGGTCCGGCGATTCGCTTGCCGGCATAAAAAATCGGCACGCACACTCCCGACGAGAACAAAGCGTTGAGGAGGACCACGGCGAAGAACGAGGCGCGGGTGAAGATTCCAAATTCGCGGAAGATCCCTGCCACCAGCAACGGGTACACCGGCGTGAGCCAAGCGGTGGGTCCCGTGTCTTTGCCAAACGGCGAGCTAAATCCTTTTCCCGTCGCGAGCGATTTGGCAATGCTTCCGGTTTCCTGGCTAAACATCGCAGGTGCGAGCCGGTCGTGAGGAAATTTGCTTTCCTGATACTGGGCAAAGCTCAGGCGCGCTGCGAGCGCCACCAGAAAAATCAGCCACAGCGAAGTCACTGCCGTCGGCAGAATTCTCTTCATGGCTTTTTGGGAATCGCGATCCGCATCGTTCGCCGGAAGGGCAATTTGCAGGTTTTGTGCCAGGATTTCACCGCACCGGCGCCATTTCTAAGCGATTTTCTAGCGAAGCCTTCCAGGACCGCGGGCTGGAGCCAAACTCACCGCGAAACGCGCGATTGAAGTTCGACACATCGCCGAAGCCGCAATCGAGCGCGACGTCCAGAACTTTCTCTTTTTCCGATGCCAATCTCACCGCCGCTTCACGAAGCCTCGTTCGCCGCAGGTATTGATGGGGCGTGATGCCGGTGAGTTGCCCGAAGGTGCGCAGGAAGTGGTAGGGGCTGAGCCCCGCCTCTCGCGCCAGGCTTCCTAACGGCAGTTCACTGCCGGCATGCCGCTCGATCATTCGCAGCGTCCGGGTTACCCGAGCCACCGTGCTTGGCGGTGCGTCGTTCACGCGGGCTGATAAGCCATGCACCCGTTTCACTGCTTCGGCGGCGAGTTCGACGCTTAGTTCTTCCCACGGCGCGTGGGAACCGCGAACCAGACCGGCGCAGGCCCTCGCAATCACAGCAGACAAGCCTGCGAGGGGCGGCAGCCGCAGCCTTCCGAATTTTCGCTGCCCACGGGGAATCCCCGCATCGGCGGCGACGCGCTCAAAATAATCCCCCGAGTAGCGAAACGAAAGGCAGCGGTCCCCGAACCCGTGCTCATGGCCGCACTCGAACGACTGGCGTGCGTTGCCAAGCAGCAAGGAGCCCGGCGTCATCAGCTCCTCGGCGATCCCCGGGCGAGGGAGCGAGCCGCGATACTGAAACGTACCCGCCACAACAACGGCGACCGTGAAGAAAGGGTGCTGCTCTTCAAACCTGCGGTCTTGTGGACCGCACGTGCACACTACGTCGGCGACGTGCCACTCGTCGCCCTGATCCAGCACACGCGAGGCCATGCCGCCCGGCGCGCCAGCGGCGGCCCGGCGTGCGAGGGTTCGCTCCAATTCGACCGCAATTTTTGCCAAGAATGGCCCTCCCCAACCGCGGTACAAGGATTCTAGCAAATCCGAGAACCACGGCGATTCGATGCCGAAAGCGTCCCGAAAGGGACGCCGTCGTTAAAAGGAAATGCGAGGTCTACTTTTATGCACGCAACCGATGTTCGGCAGACGGACGGTTTTACGACGCTGTTGGCAGCCGCCGGGCGTTCGGCGGAAATTCCCGAATCGAGCGATGTGTACGGCTGGCTGGTTGGCAGCTGGGAGCTCCAGGTGCTTCATTACCGGGCGGTCGACGTTTCGGCCGAGCGCATCGGAGGCGAAGCGCACTTTGGCTGGGTGCTCGAGGGGCGCGCCCTCCAGGATGTCTGGATCATGCCGCGCTGTTCCCTCCGTCACGCTGGCTTGGAGAAGACCAACAACATGTATGGCACGACCTTGCGCGTCTGGGATCCCACAATCCAGGCATGGCGCGTTAATTGGGTCAACCCCGTGGGCGGTCATCGCGAGCAGCAAATTGGCCGTCGTGTTGGCAGGGACATTGTGCAAGTGGGCGCGCGCGCCGATGGGACGCCGACGCGCTGGCAGTTCACCGAGATCACTGCGGACTCGTTTCACTGGATCGGCGAAGCACTCGAACCCGACGGCAAGACGTGGAAGCTCGAAGGCGAGTTCCGCGCGCGGCGCATCCGTTGATTGGTTTTTTTGGACGTAGGAGGTTCTTATGAGCAGCGGCAAAGCAGCCGTCAGCGCAATACCCGAAGCGCGTTTGCTAACGCGTGTTCTGGACGAAGGATACGGTCCGGGCGCGTGGCATGGACCGGACCTGAAGGCCGCGCTAGCCGATGTTTCGCCAGGACTTGCGTTCTGGCGGGCATCGCCGGAGCGGCATAACGTTGCCGAAGTGGCGCTCCATCACGCGTATTGTGCGCGTTCGGTACGCGGACAACTTTCCGGAACGACGCCCGAACCTTTCATGCTGGAAGGCGAGAACTGGTTCGAGTTGCCGGGGCCTGAGCGGCTCGCGTGGCCGCAAATCCAGGGAGCCGTGGAAAAAGAGCACAGCAGGCTGGCAGAGGTGGTCGCGGCGATCGCCGCGGGACGCACGCACTCCGGCGTTTCCGCCGCTGAGCGGTTCAACCTGGTGCTCGGAATCAGCTGCCACGCGGGGCAAATCCAACTGCTCAAGCGACTCAAGGGCGCGTAAGCCAAGAGCCGACGAGCGGCCCGGGCAGGGTGTGAGGCCTAGTTTTGTCCTCTCGAGGCCGGTTCGTCTTGCGGAGCGTGCTCTTCGGCTATTTCGGGAGCTCGGATTCGGCGTTGACTTCGCCGGAGTATTCGTCGCCGCGAAGGCGGCAATTGGACGTGCCTTTGCCTTCCATGCCCTTGCGCTTGCCCTGGCCGCCGCTCAATCGCGAGTTGCCCGTGGCTTCGAGCGGAGCGCCGTCTTCGGTCTTGCCGGTGCCTTGACACCAGCAGAGGGCCTTGCCGCTTTCCATGGGCACTACCTGAGCGAGAGTTGGCTACATTTTCGCTATTTGCCAAGCAGGGATTTCCAGCGGTCCCAAGCGTCGGTGCGGGCTTTCTTGTTGGCGTCGGAGGCGTCGGGAGCTTCGCCCGCGCGCATAAAGCCGTGTCCCGCGCCTTCGTAAGTGACCGGATCGTACGTTTTGGCCGCAGCCTTCATCGCCGTGATGGTGTCTGGAATCGTGGCGCCGATGCGCGCGTCGTTGCCGGCATAGAAGCCGTACACCGGGGCCTTGATGCGCGCCATGGCGTCCTTGTCCGGCGGGCCGCCGTAAAAGACGAACGCGGCGGCTAGGTCCGAGCGATTGGTGGCAAAGCGGAACGACTGACTGCCACCCCAGCAAAAGCCGGCGACAAACAGCTTGCCGCTCGAAGCGGGCAGCTTCAGCGCATAATCCGCGACAGCGTTCAAGTCCGCGGTGATCTGGTCGGGATTCAGATGGCTGACGGCTTCCATGGTCTTGCCTTCGGCGAAGCTGTTGCTGCGGCCACCGCCAGGGCCCATGCCGGAGAGCAGGTCGGGTGCGACGGCGATGTAGCCAGCCTCAGCGACCCGGTCGGCGAGATCCTCGACCCAATCGGTCATGCCAAAAATCTCGTGGATAACCAGCACGACGGGCGTTTTGCCTTTCGATTCGGGGTATACCAGGAAAGTTTCGACGGCGCGGTCGCCGTGCTTTACAGTGACAAACTCGCGGTGGCGCGGGGATTTTTCGACTGTGGCTTTGGCCCAGTCTTGGGCGAGAGTGAAGGGCGAGGCGAACAGCGTCGAAAGAACAAGCAGACCAAACAGCGTGAGGCGTTTCATGGCGTGGTGTCCCCCTCCGGAAGAGTTGCGACCCTTGGGGCGCGCCGAGACGCGGCCCCTAAAAACGGGCAACGCAAAGATAAGCCAAATTAGAAATGAAAGACAATGCCCGAGGCGACGCGGGGCGGTTTTGCGGACACCTCCGGGTGGACCTGGTCTTGTGCCGTGCCAGGGCTCGAGCCAAACCCGCCGGAGTTGCCAAGGGGGGAGGAAGGGATCTTCACGTCACGCAGTGCTGTTTCGTCCTTTTCCCGCGGAAATGCATGATGCTTCGGGTTTGACACACCTCGGGGCGTCCGATACGCTCTAAAGTTTACGTTGCGGGAACAGCTTGCGGCTGAGAGGACCGGGGCGAGCTCTTCATGGCTGACGAAAAGCTTCCAACACGCGCACAGGATTTTTCCGAATGGTACAACCAACTGGTGCTAAGGGCGCAACTGGCCGACTACGCGCCGGTGCGCGGCTGCATGATCGTGCGGCCCTACGGCTGGGCGCTCTGGGAGAACATGCAGCAAGCGTTAGACCGGCGGTTTAAGGCGACTGGGCATCAGAACGTAGCGTTTCCGCTGTTGATTCCACGGAGTTTCATCGACAAGGAAAAGCATCACGTCGAGGGATTTTCACCCGAACTGGCGGTGGTGACGATTGGCGGCGGTCAAGAGCTGGCCGAACCGTTGGTGATTCGTCCCACCTCGGAGACGATTATCGGTCACATGTGGTCGAAGTGGATTCAGTCTTATCGCGATTTGCCGGTGCTGATGAATCAGTGGAACAGCGTGGTGCGCTGGGAACTGCGCACGAAACTGTTTCTTCGCACGCTGGAGTTTTACTGGCAGGAAGGACACACCGCGCACGCTACGCGCGAAGAGGCGGAAGCCGAGACGATCCAGATGCTCAACGCGTACGCGGATTTCGCCATCACGGATGCAGCGATTCCCGTGATTCCCGGGAAAAAATCGGACGCCGAGAAATTTGCCGGAGCGGATGTGACCTATTCGATCGAAGCGATGATGGGCGACGGCAAAGCACTGCAAGCGGGTACATCACATTTCCTCGGGCAGAACTTTTCCCAAGCGTTCGATGTGAAGTATCTCGATCAGAACGGCCAGTTGCAGCATTGTTGGACCACCTCGTGGGGGCTTTCGACGCGCGTCGTGGGCGCGATCATCATGGTGCACGGGGACGATCAAGGATTGGTGATGCCGCCGAGACTCGCGCCCTACCAGGTCGTGATTGTTCCCATTTTCAAAACGGACGAAGAGAAGAAAGCGGTTTTCGAGACGGCGCGCAAGTTGCGTGCGGAACTGGTGAAGGCGGACGTGCGCGTGACCCTCGACGAGCGCGAAGGGCAGAGCCCTGGTTGGAAATTTAACGATTGGGAGATGCGCGGTGTGCCGCTGCGTGTGGAGCTGGGGCCCAAAGACGTGGCCAAGCAGTCGGCGATACTCGGGCGGCGCGACCGTCCCGGCAAGGAAGGAAAGGTCAGTGCGTCGCTGACCGATTTACCGACGACCATCGGGAAGTTGCTGGTGGACATTCAACAGTCACTGCACGACAAGGCGCTGGCGTTTCGCAAAAGCAACACCCACGAAGCGAAAACTTACGACGAGCTGAAAAACGCGGTGGAGAGCGGCTTTGCGTATTCGTTCTGGTGCGGAAGCGGCGAGTGCGAAGCGAAGATCAAGGAGGAAACCCGCGCGACGATGCGCTGTATTCCTCTGGAGCAAGAAGGCGGCAAAGGCAAGTGTGTGTACTGCAGCCAGCCGGCGGTGAGCCGCGCGATTTTTGCCCGGGCTTACTGATACCCACTTGCGGGAAGGCGCGTGATCGCCTTCTCGCGGCGATCCGGGGTTGCCGGAGCCCGATGTGCGAGACCGTTCCTTTCCCGAAACACACCATCGCCATTTTCTCGACACGCTTGCCGCCGAGTGCTAGCTTGAATCTACAGGGAGAAATGTCCGGCTGGCGTTCCTCGCCGCAAAGCGGGTCACGGCGAGACGGCCAGGGAGAGGATGCGAGTGTATACGGAAGGCATCGGCGCGCCACGCCAACCGCACCAGCGGCGGTCCGAACGCGGCGAAGGAAGGTTGAAGGGCATCATCATTGTCGTCATGGTGGTGCTGGCGATTTACACCGCGTGGAAGGTCGTGCCGGCTTACGTGGACGAGTACCAACTCTCCGACAAGATGCAGGAGCAGGCGCGCTATGCGGTGGTGAACCGCTATACCGAGGACCAGATACGCGAGAATGTTTTCAAAGTCATACAGGACCTGGATATTCCCGCGAAGCGGGAAGACATCAGAGTGGTTTCCAACAATTCCATGGTGAAAATCTCGCTCGAGTACAGCGTTCCCGTGGATGTGTTGATGTACCACACGGACATTCATTTTTCTCCGAATAGCGAGGACAAAGCGCTCTTTTGAGGTACGAGAGGCAGTTCGCATGCCCGGCATGGCATTGGGGGGTTGCCCGTGGGCAACCCCGCGGCGTGCAACCCGGTCTTTCCTAGCGGACGGCGTTGCGAGACAATAGAGGTCCAGCCCAGGGAGACATGTTTTGCAAATCCGGGTGCAACGAGGTTTTTTTACTTCCACTATCGGCCTGACGATTCTTGGGATTCTGTTCGGAATTTTCATCATCGCCGGCGGAATCTTCACTTTCTTGTATACCAAGTACTCGCGCATCATTGACGCGCGCCTGTCCGGGAACATTCTGCAAAACACCACCCAGATTTTCTCCGCCCCCGAGCACATTTCCGCTGCCGAAGCGTGGGGAGCTGACGACCTGACGGATTATCTGACGCGCGTGGGGTACCGGCCGGACGCCGACCCCAATGCACTGGGGCAATACGCCGTGCAGGGCAATACCGTGGACATTCGGCCGTCGAAGCTGTCTTATTTCGGCGGCAAGAATGCGTTGGCGGTGCAATTCCGCGGAAAAAGCATTCGCAGCATCCGGCCGCTCGAGGGCGGGTCGGAAATGGATACCGCGGAAATCGAGCCGGAGCTGATCACCAACCTTTTCGACAGCGCGCGCGAAAAACGCCGGCCGGTGCGCTACGAAGACCTGCCGGTCACCCTTGTGGATGCGATCGTTTCCGCGGAAGACAAGCGCTTTTTCGAGCACGGCGGATTCGATTTCATTCGCATCGTCGGCGCCGCGTGGGCGGACCTCCGGCACACCAGCCAGCACTACCAGGGCGCGAGCACCATCACCATGCAGGTGGCGCGGACCTTCTTTCTTTCGACCGACCGGAACTGGCGGCGAAAACTGGCCGAGGCGTTGATTTCGCTCGAGCTCGAGCAGCGCTTCAACAAACAGCGGATCTTCGAGATGTACGCGAACGAAGTGTATCTGGGAAATCGCGGCAGCTTCGGGATTCGCGGATTCTCGGAAGCCAGCGTGGCCTACTTCGGGAAGGACATGCGGGAGCTGACCCTTGCGGAGTGCGCGTACCTGGCTGGAATCATCCGTGCGCCGAATTACTATTCGTCGGCGGACCGCCATCCGGATCGCGGCGTGCAAGCGCGCGATCGCGTGCTGACGCAAATGCTCGAGAACCGATACATCTCCGCAGGGGACCTGGAAGAGGCCAAGAGAACGCCGCTCAGGATTATCCACGCGGCGACTTCGGGAAGAGAAGCGCCGTATTTCGTTGACATGGTGAAGGACCACCTGCTGGACAAGTACTCGGAAAACGAACTGTTGAGCGAGAACTTCCGTGTGTACACGACGCTCGACCCGGCCCTCGAGCGCGACGCGGTCACTGCCGTCGAAGCCGGCATGAAGAACGTGGACACGCTCCTGGCGAAGAGATACGACAAATGGCGGCGCGAACAGGCGAAGAAGGGAAGCAACGAACCGGTCCCGGAGGTGCAAGTGGCGCTGGTGGCCCTCGATCCGCGGAACGGAGAGATCAAGGCGCTGGTGGGGGGCAGGGATTACGGGCAGAGCCAGCTCAATCACGCGCTGGCGCACCGACAGCCGGGATCGGTCTTCAAGCCGTTTGTGTATGCGGCCGCTTTTGACAATGCCGTGGACGGGGTCCAGCCGATCATCACCCCGGCAACCACCGTCGACGACGAGCCCACCACATTCGAATTCGAAGGGCAACCACCATATACCCCCAACAATTACGGCGAGAGGTTCATGGGGACGGTGACCGTACGCGACGCACTGACCAACTCGCTCAACGTTGCCACGGTAAAGGTGGCAGAACTCATCGGCTACGGCCGAGTCGTGCAAATCGCCCGGCAGATGGGTCTCAGTGCGAATATTAAGCCGACGCCGGCGGTAGCGCTTGGGGCCTATGAAATGACGCCCGTGGATGTCGCCGCGGGCTACACCGCCTTTGCGACCCTGGGAACGCGCGCCGAGCCGCAGTTCATCCGCAGCGTGGTCAATTCGGACGGCGAAGTCCTCGAAAAATTCGCGCCGCAAACACACCCGGTACTGGACCCGCGCGTGGCGTTTCTGGTGGACAGCGTCTTGAAGGACGTGCTGAATCGTGGCACCGGCGCAGCCGTGCGGGCGCGCGGATTTACTTTGCCGGCGGCAGGAAAAACCGGAACGTCGCGAGACGGCTGGTTCGCAGGCTTTACTTCGAACCTGCTGTGCGTGGTCTGGGTTGGCTTTGACGACAACCGCGACCTGGGGTTTACCGGAGGCCAGGCCGATGCGCCGATCTGGGCTGACTTCATGATCAAGGCAACCTCCATGTCACCTTACCGGGACGTGAAAGATTTCGCCATGCCCGATGGGGTGCAGTCGGTGGTGATCGATCCGGAATCCTTGCAACTGGCAACGCCTAATTGCCCGACGACCCGAGAGGAAGTATACGTGGCGGGCTCGGCTCCCACGGAATTCTGCCCGCTTCACGGCGGGCAAGGGACGGTAGCCTCGACAGCAGGCTCGGTGCTATCTCAAATCTTTGGACAAACCAAGACGCAAACCGACTCGAGCGGGCAGGTGGTGACGAAGTACGATCCCAACCGGCCGCCAAACGCGACGGGGCAACCTGGGCAACCGGCGGACCCCTCGGCGGATGGGGACAAGAAAAAGAACCCTTTGCAGAAAATATTTGGTATCTTTGGGGGTAAGAAGAAGGAACCCGACAAGGCCAAGCCGAAGCCGGAGAAGGGAGATTCGCCATGACACGTACTCGATTGGCGTTTCCAGCAAGCGTTCTCCTCCTCAGCCTTTGCGTTCCCGCAGCGGCGCAATCGCAATCCCTGGTAGACGGCCCCGGTGCCCCGCCTGCCTCAACGGTCGCACCGCATTCGCCCCAAGCGCAGCCGCCCTCTCCCGCGCAGTCCTCCACCATCGTGGTGCGTCCGGACCTCACCGAAGAGCAGATGGCGGACCTGTATATGGCGCGCAAGGAATACCGCGAGGCTTCACAACTCTACAAGCGGCTTGCGGACCAGAATCCGCAGAACGCCGTTTATCTCAATAAACTGGGGATTTCCTTGCATCAGCAAGCGGCGCTAGGCCCAGCGCTGAAGTATTACGAGCGCGCCGTCAAGGCCGACCCGAGTTATGCCGACGCTGAAAACAATATCGGCACGATCTACTACCAGCGGAAGAAATACGGGAAAGCCATTAAGGCGTACCAGAGAGCGATTGCCATCCGGAATGACATGCCCGTGCTCTACAGCAACCTGGCCTATGCCTTCTTTGAAGACAAGAAATTCGAGCAGGCTATTGCTTCTTTCCGGCAGGCGCTGGTCCTGGACCCGCAACTGTTCGAGCGCAGCAGTTCCAGAAATGGCTCGATCCTGCAGGACCGTACCGTCGGGGACCGCGGGAAGTTTTATTTCTTGCTGGCAAAGTCATTTGCCGAGGCGGGAAACCTGGACCGCTGCCTGATCTATCTGCGCAAAGCCAAGGACGAAGGGTACAAGGAGCTGGCGGCCATCAAAATGGATCCTTCCTTTGCCGCAGTCATAAAGAATCCGGCGATCCAGGAAATCCTGGCTCCGAGACCGGAAGACACGCCGCAAATCTGAGCCCGAGCGTTTGCCGGAACTGTCCGAGAACGCGACAGGCCTATCCCCCAGGCGGACAGAGGGTTATCGCGTTAATTGCGTGCATGGCTAGTAAGCCTTTTGTATTGTTTGCCTTACGAGAGTTCTCGAAGCGGTCCTGAAGTTGCTCAGCTCCTTCACGTCTAGGTGTAGCCGGCCAAAAGCAGAACTGCGCGGAGGTGGGGTGTGAAAAGAATCGATCGTATTCGAGAGAAGGTCACCATACCTCCAACTTCTGTTTACCTGTCCAAGATGCATGACGCGGGATGGCATCTGGTGGCGCTCGAGTGGGAACGCGAAATCGAATTCTCCGGCGAGCCGGCGCCGCCCGTCGCCGAGGCCGGCGCCGAAGAGATCCCTTTCGGACTGCGCATTGCTTCCGATTGCCGCCACCTCGAAGACGATCCACTGGAGACGCAAACCCTCAAGTTCCTGGGCGAGATGGTCGTCCAGGACGTGTCTTTCCGAAGCATGGCCGACGCGCTCAACGCTCGGGATTACCGCACGCGCGACGGGCAGCCCTGGAACGCTGCCAGCATCTTCAAGCTTATTCCCCGCCTGATCGAAGTTGCGCCGCGCCTTCTTACCGGCTCCGAGTGGGAGTCGCGCAAGAAGCAACTGACCCATGTCACCTGGAACTCCTGAAACTGCTAGGA
Source organism: Candidatus Acidiferrum sp. (assembly GCA_036262755.1). GTDB lineage: Bacteria > Acidobacteriota > Terriglobia > Acidiferrales > UBA7541 > Acidiferrum. The sequence continues at coordinate 17,794 of DATAIH010000068.1, read as the reverse complement.
GGCGAAAAGTGAAAGATTTCTGGCAAGACCTGCGTCATGGCGCACGTGTGTTGCTGAAGAGCCCGAGTTTCAGCGTGGTGGCGGTTTTGTCGCTGGCGTTGGGGATCGGCGCGAACAGCACGATCTTTACGGTGGTCAACGCCGTCTTGCTGCATCCGCTGCCGGTGAAGGACATCTCCCAACTCGTCGAGGTAGATACGATTGACGCCAAGACCCACATAGGGTTTGCCGGCGGGACGAAACTGGGCTTGTCGTTTCGCAATTTTCAGGATTATCAACAGCAGAACAACGTCTTCAGCGGGATAACCTGCTTCGTGGTGGTTCCACTGACGTGGAGCGGAGGCGCGGAGCCCCGGCAGGTGAATGGGCAGTTGGTCAGTGCGAACTATTTTGACGTGCTGGGCTTGCGGCCCGCCGCCGGGCGCTTTTTTCTTCCCGACGAAGACACCCGGCTGAGCGGGAATAACGTGGCGGTCATCAGCTACAGCCTCTGGGCCAACAAGCTGGGCTCGGACAAAGATGAAGTTGGCAAAACGCTGACGCTGAACGCCATGCCGTACACCGTCATCGGGGTGGCGCCGAAGGGTTTCAAAGGAACATTTACTTTCGCCAGCGCCGAGCAGATCTGGATTCCCACGAGCATGTATCCCCAGGTTCTCACGGGATTCGGCAAAGAGTTTTTCAACGACCGGAGATTCTTGAACGCTCTGGCAGTCGGAAGGCTCAAGCCAGAGGTAGGGTTGCGCCAAGCCGAGGCTTCGCTGAAGACCATTGCCTCGAAGCTCGAAAAGGACTTTCCGAAGGACAATGCGGGGCGCAGCATCGCGCTGACGTCCCTGACCGAAGCGGCCGTGGGAGTCAACCTGCACGACCAAATCGCGCTTGCCGGAACGATGATGATGACCGTGGTGGGGTTGGTGCTTTTGATTGCGTGTGCGAATCTGGCCAATCTGCTTCTTGCGCGCGCAGCGCGCCGCGAAAGAGAGATGGGTCTGCGGGCAGCCCTGGGCGCAAGCAGGCCGCGGCTGATTCGGCAGATGCTTACAGAATGTATCCTGCTTGCTCTTTTCGGGGGCGCGGCAGGCTTGGCCGTCGCGTACGTCGGCCGAACCGTGCTTTGGTCCTTCCGCCCGCCGTTTATTCAGCAGAATGACATTGATTTGTCGTTTGATTTGCGCGTGTTGCTTTTTACCTTGGGAGTTTCCATTTTCACCGGGCTATTGTTTGGCCTGGCTCCAGCCTTCCGCGCCTCCATTCCCGACTTGGCGGAAACCCTAAAACGGGGCGGCCGAGGAGGATCGGCCGGCTGGGGCCGAAACAAGCTGCGCAGCCTGCTGGTGGTCTCGGAAATTGCGCTGGCTCTCGTGGCCCTGATTGGTGCCGGTTTGTTTATCCGCAGCATGCGCGACGCGCAAAAAATGGATCCCGGTTTCGAATCGAAAAATCTCTTCATGCTGGCCTTTGACCTGGGTGCGTTGCATTACGACGAGGGCCGCGGACAACAATTCTTGCGATCCGCCATCGAGCGAGCCAACGCGACCCCCGGCGCGAAGGCCGCGGCTGTCGCCTCCAACTTCCCGCTCGGCGGCGGTTTTGCGCGAACGGTCTTCCCGGAAGGCGAAGACGAATCCACCGGATACCGGGGAACGCTAACGCAACTGGACGACATTAGCGTCGGATATTTCGACGCTTTGCGAATTCCGCTCGTCCGTGGCCGCCGCTTTACCGATGCGGACCGCAAAGAGACGGCGCGCATTGCCATTATCAACGAAGCCATGGCCAAGAAGTTCTGGCCGAACCAGGAAGCCATCGGCAGGCGGTTCCATTTTTTCGGTGATACCGGATTGCTCGAAGTTGTGGGAATCGCCCGGAACAGCGTGGTGAACGCCATTGGCGAGGTGCCCCCTCCGCTTGTGTACCTGCCCGTGACGCAGGACTATGCGCCCGCCGCCACGATTCAGGTGCAAACGGCGGGCAAGCCGGAAGCGGTGATTGCCGGTGTGCGGGCGCAAATTCAATCCTTGGAGCCGAATCTGGCGATTACCAATGTGCAAACCATTGGCGAGATTGTCGATCAAGGCCTTTGGGCGCCGGAGATGGGTGCGGCTCTGCTTGCACTATTCGGGGGTCTCGGGTTAGTCCTGGCGGCGGTGGGGGTGTACGGAGTTCTGGCCTACTCGGTGACACAGCAGACGCGCGAGATCGGTATTCGCATGGCCATGGGCGCCGAACGGTCCCACGTGCTGGGGTTGGTTGTGGGTCAGGGCCTAAAGCTGACCGCCGCAGGCCTTGTGCTGGGAGTCCTCGTTGCGCTGGCTTTGACGCGGCAACTTTCCAGTTTGCTCTTTGGCGTCAGCGCCTATGATCCGTGGGCCTATGGAAGTGTGGTCTTGATCCTCGTGTTGGTGGCGCTTTTGGCGTGTTACATCCCCGCCCGCCGCGCGATGCGCGTGGATCCGCTGGTGGCGTTGCGCTACGAATAGAAATGGCCCCACCCTGCCGGCGCTCGTCTAACGCCGCTTCGTCCGATAGCTTCTAATCCGTTGCCCGGGCACAAATTCCTGATGTACGCGCGACGAGTGAGAGGAGAGTATCGTGTCCGCCGAGCAGCCCGAACCCCCGGGCAAGCTGGAGCAAAAGCACAATCCAATTGGTCTAGGGCTACGCGCCAGCGCGAGAAGGGCAACCGTGTGGACGCTCCATGGGCCAAGAACATTCTTTTTGAGGGGAAGCGTACGGGTACCTGTACGGGGGACCAGCTAATGTCCCCAACACATTGTGCTAAAGAGGGACTGGAGCGGCGGGCAAGCGCTCGACAGAATTGGTCGAGAGGAGCTCTCCGATTCCCGGAGGACAAGCCCTCACGGAGTAGCCGAGCCCCGGTCAGCTTCAGCAGGACCCGTTTCCGTGGCCGTGCCATGACGCCTCGAATCCGGGGGACGATGGCCGCTCAGGTGGCAGGAAATACGGACGGGGCTTTGGCCGCCTCGCTATGAGTCCCCGTTCTCGACAGACTTTTATGTACGGTACATTTTCTTGGATGCAAAAGCCCAGAGCCCAAGCGTTCTCGGGCGCAGCGAGTGAACCACCGAGCGCCTCAGAGGTGTCGAGAGAGTTTAGCGCCCCGGAACTTGTGGGTACGCTTCGCACCATGCCGCTAATTGGCCATTGGACGATGTCCCCAATCGAACAACTCCTCGAGACAGCCTGGTCTGCGGTGTCTAAGAAGGCGGCGCAGTTCATGGTGTTTGACATGGATGGAGCGGGGCCTTGGGAAGCACTCCAATTTGAAGTACTCCACTTTAAGGTCGCAAGCGATGAGTCCGGGACGGGAACCTTACGCGCGGTTGTTTTCCCTCAATTGGGGCACAGTAAAGTGTCAATTCATTACGAACTTCCCTGGGTCTCTCCGAGTCGCCCGATCGATAGACTCGGAGGCAGTCGGCAGTGTCCGCGATGCTGAAGTTATCTGACGTTTTGACCTACCTCTTGGAGTGGCATGACCGGCAGACGCCCTTGCGTATTCTGCTGTCGACCCCTGACGGCAAATTTGCGTTCGATTGCACGCTTGTGCGATTCTTCGACACCGGCATCACCCTTCAACTGGCGGGCGACTCCGATTTTGTCGATCTCAACTTGACGGGATACGACTTCGAGGCGCTGGACGAAGGAACCGAGGAACGGGCGCACGAAGAACTGTCAGGGAGTGGGCGTGGAATCAAAGCCAACAGCAGCGATCGAACGCTGCTCATTCTTGAGATGATCTCGGTCCCCTCTTAGAACAGCAAGAAGTACTATCGTCAACATTTTGGGAATGGCATAAAAGTCGGCTGCCTCCCCGGCATCGTCGAGTCATTTTGCGCGCTGTGATCCCGTCACCGCGTTTTCCATTGCGGGCACAACTTCAACCGAGAATCCAAGTAAGTCGCACAGCCGGGCCTAGCTCTTTGGGGGTAAGCGGACATGACAGAGACAGAGAAGATGGAGAAACACATCACTTCGATAAGGAGGCTCGGGGAAGTTCTGCATAAGTCTATTGGCAGTGATTACCATGCGATCTCGCTCCAGCTCGGCGGCGAGTTTGAGAAAAACGATTCTGGCTTTCATCACCGCGGAGCCTCGACGGCAACGGGTTTGCAGTGAGGGGGCGAGGGCGAGCGGAGGTACAAGACAACCCCACCTAGCCGCTCGCCTTCCTCCCCCAAGAGCGATCGAAGTTGACAGCCGCGGGCGCGGCTGATTCCTTCCTATCATTGCAGACATCAGGTCTTCGAAGATCGTTGGCCTTGGGCGCTCTGCCGTCCAGTCGCGAGATCAAGAAGGGAAAGCGAATTCGCCGCTTCACCCGCCCTCGCGCGGTCCTTCCGGTTTGGCCATTCCTCGTTGCGCTCGTTATTGACCGGAAAGCGCCGGACTCGCGTTAGCCGGATTGGCCGCGGAGGATGCGGATGGCGTCGGGGAGACCCGAGCCACCGCGGGCGCTACCGTCACCGTCGGCGCGACCGTTGCCGCGTCCAGAGGGCGCGGCTTCTTCGAGGGTTGTGCTTTCGCCGGGGGCCAGGAAGAGATTGCTCTCCACGGCGTACTGTTTGGTGTAGAGGTCGTAGTAGCGGCCGCCGAGCGCATAGAGGCTTTCGTGCGTGCCGCGCTCGATGATGCGGCCGGCTTCCACGACAAGGATTTGATCGGCGCGGCGGATGGTGGAGAGGCGGTGCGCGATGACAAACGTGGTGCGGCCGCGCATCAGGTAGCGCAAGCCTTCCTGAATCAGCGCCTCGGACTCCGAGTCCAGGCTCGAAGTGGCTTCGTCCAGGATGAGGATGCGCGGATCGGCGAGAATGGCGCGCGCGATGGAGACGCGCTGCTTCTGGCCGCCGGAAAGCCTAACGCCGCGCTCGCCGACCACCGTGTCGTATTTCTGCTCGAAGGATTCGGCGAACTCATCGACGCGAGCGATCCGGCAAGCGGCGAGGACTTCTTCTTCTGTAGCGTTCGGTTTAGAGAAGGCCACGTTCTCGCGAATCGTGCCATCGAACAGAAACGTTTCCTGCAGCACGACGCCGAGCTGCGTGCGGTAGGAGCTGAGCTGCACGGTGGACAGATCCACGCCGTCCGCGAGCATTCTACCGCTCGAAGGAACGTAAAAAGCGGCAATCAAGCCAATGATCGTCGATTTTCCCGCGCCGGAAGGGCCGACGAGCGCGGTCACGGTTCCAGGCTCGGAGGTGAAGCTGATGTCGCGTAGGACTTCCTTCGGCGCTTCGTAAGAAAAGCTGACATGCTCCACTTCCAGAAGGCCGTTGAGGCGATGCATCGTGACGGTGCGGCCGGGAGCTTCGTCTTCCGGCTTTTCGTTGAGGATTTCGCGTGTGCGCTCGAGGCCGGTGATGGCTTCCGTAATTTGTGTGCCGATGGCAACGATTTGAAAAACCGGCGCGATGAGGAACGCCAGGAACGCGCTGTAGGCAAACCACTGGCCGGGAGTCATGGTTCCGGAGAGCATCTTCCGCCCGCCTAACTCCATCATCAGCACGCTGACGATGCCCAAGAGCATGGCGCCGGAGAGGCTCATTAACGATGTGGCGGTCAGCGTCTTGAGCACGTTCTCCAGCAGGCGGTGCACGCCGGTGGAGAAAACTTTCTCTTCGCGTTCCTCGGCGTGGTAGCCCTTCACCACGCGCACGCCGCTGAGGGACTCGGTAAGCCGGCCGGTGACGTCGGCGGTGATTTTCGGGCGGGCGCGGAAAATCGGGCGAATGGTTTTGAACGCCTGGCTGATGCCGATACCGAACAACACCAGGATGCCGAACGCGACACCGGTCATCTCCACGCTGGTGTGAATGAGGTACACCAGTGCGATAGCCGCGGTCATAAGGCCACCAACAAACTCGACCAGGCCGGTGCCGATCAGATTGCGGACGCCTTCGACGTCGCTCATGATGCGCGAGACGAGCGCGCCGGTTTTGTTGGCGTCGTAAAACGCAATGGGCAGGCGGCCGATGTGCGCCTGCACCTGCTTTCGCAGCTCGGTGATCATCTTCTGGGCGGACTTGGAAAGCAGCTGCGTGAGGCTGAAGGACGTGAGGCCCTGAATGATGGTTGCGGCGAGAACCCCTAGCGCGAGCGGCGTGAGGAGACGGATCTGGCGGTGGAGGATGACGTTGTCCACAAAATATTTTGTGGAAGCAGGCAGCACCAGGCCGGAGACGCGGTTGATGGCCATCAATCCGAAGCCGAGGATCAGCAGGCCGCGGCGCGGCTTCATGAGCGCCCAAACGTCGGGTAGATTCTTCCACGCGTTCTTGCGCTTCTTCTCTTTGGAGACCGCCTTGGCGTTGATGTCCGTGCTCATTCTCTTCGGGACCCGGCCCTCGCTGTTGGATGCGGGAGGGGCCGACATAACTACATGGTTAGATGCTGTCAAATCGCGCGCCGCAGCTAGGCTTCGGCGCTTGGTTGGTGACGCGCCGACCCCGCTCGACTGCCGGCAATCGAGCTCAATCGCCGATGGCGCCGGTATTGCCTGCATGCGCCCGGGCTGGGCGATCGAGGTTCAGCACGCTCGAGACGAAATCGCTGATGGTGACGCCTAGTTGGCCCCAGAGGCGGCGCTTCAGGCTGGAATAGTCCTGAGTGCCGCTGAAGAGGTCGCCCATCAATTGCCGGAAGACAGGGCTGCGTCGGATGAATTGCACCATGCGCGTGGTCACGGCGTTTCCAAGGAAAGACCCGCGATAAAAACGGCGGACGATGCGCGCGGCAAATTCGAGTTCGCTGGAGAATGCGGTTTTGATCCACGTCGGATATTTCTCCGGGCAGCCTTGTGCCAGCGAACGGCCAAGAAGTTCGCCCGAGCGAATGGCGTAGAACAGGCCTTCACCGGTGAGCGGATCGACCCAGGCGGCGGCGTCGCCGACCAGCGCCCAGTTCTTGCCGACAACGTTGCGTTGCGAAAGCGTGCGCTCTTGCGGCGATGGCAGGACGTGGCTGTAGAATCTTGCGCCTTCCGTTGGAATGTTCTGCTTCTCGACAAACGTTTGCAGATGGCAGCGAAGCTCCGCGCTGGTATGCGAGGACATGCTGCCGCAGATTCCGACAGACAGATGATCGCTGCGCGGGAACGACCAGATGTAGCCTTCGAATTGCGGCAGGAATTTGATGGTGATGGAGTCCGCGTGCTGCGGTACGAAGTAGCCCTGCGTCATCTCCAACTCGTCGCGCTCGAGCGCGCGGCTGCCGGGAACAAGTTGGTTGCGCGCGCCCGCCGCGAGGACGAGAAAATCGGCTTCTTGCCATTCGCCTTCGACCGAGAACCGCGGCTTGGTTTTTTCGATATCCACGCTCAGCACTCGGGAGCGCTGTACCTTGCAGCCGGCGGCCTGCGCGCGATCCAGCAAGAGGCCGTTCAGCACCTTTCGCGAATAGATCACAATGGGATGCGGCATCTCAAGCGTCGCGCGATGCTCCTGGCTGCTGATCAGCTCGACGGAATGGACGAGCTTTTTCGGATAGGAATTGTCGAGCAGGAAAGGGAAGCACTGGATGGCTTTGTGGGTGAGGCCGCCGCCGCAGGGCTTCTCCCAGGCGAGGTGCTCGTCATAGAGATTTACTTTGTGACCGGCACGAGCAAGTTGCTCGCCGCACATGGCCCCAGAGGGCCCGCCACCGATGATTGCAATTTGCGCCATGCTTGTCTTTCGCCGCAGCCCTTTACTTTCCTCTTCCGAACGCTTCCCTCACACGAATCCCTCACGGCTGCAGATAATGGGCTGCTCGGGTAACACGTCCTCAGGTGACGGGGAAGATCACCAGGCAAAAACCAGCCAGGAGTATAGCACCGAATAGCGCTGTTGCAGCGGCTGAGCCGGTCTGTTGCCGCACAATGTCCATCCCCCGGCGCTCGAGCAGTTGGAGCGCCACGAAATAAGGCAAAAGCAGCAGCATGAGGATTTCGCCGCTCCGGAAATACAAGAGACCGATGACCAGGGCGAGCCACGTAACGGCGCGCAGCGACAATCCGGCAACGAAGCGGCGCCACGGGCTGGTGTTGGCGGCGGAGCCGAGACAAATTTCTTCCGCAATGTGGTAGGGAAGGAAGGCCAGCAGAAGAAAAGGAAAGCGCGCCCATTTGGCCGGGGTCAGCCAGGCTTCGTAGATGGATAGCTCGAGCCATGCGCTGAACAAGAGAAACAGAATCAACGCGGCGAAAATGGCGACGAGCAAGCCCGATTTCCAGCGCGAGAACTGCTCCCGCAGGGATTTCCAATGCAAGGATGCGAGCACGATGCCGAGGATCAAAAGAAAACCTGCCAAGTAGTCTCCTTCATACAAGCGAATCGCGTGCAGCGGATTCCAGTAACGCAGCAGGATGACCACGAGGATGGCTCCCAATGCAAATTCCGGAAGCAAACGGGACCAAGCGAAGGAATTTCCTGTAGCCGTTTCCTTTTCGCCAGTCTCTTTCGTTCCCGTGATCTCGCGCAGAAACGGACTGGCCAGCAGGAGCAATCCCGCGAATCCCCCGAGCCTGCCGTAAAGTCCGCGGAGCGACGGCATTCCGGGCGTTCCTTCGAGGTGCAGCGTCCTTGCTGTCCAATCTTGGAACACGCGGACGGCCGGGCGGCTGAAGATCAGGCTTGCATGCGTGGCGCCGCGAATAACAAGGTATTGGGCGACGTCGTTCGTCGAGGAAGCTACCAGGTCCCGAGCGTTCCCGCGCATGGCTTCCGACTCGAGCCCACCGCTGAGGACCAAGAACCGCTGCGGCATCGGCCCAGGGTCCGGATACAGCAGCATTTCTGGCCGCACGCCGTGCGCGGCTCGCATCGGTGCCGGGGAAATGGCCACGACTCCGGTCACGGGGAGTTTTGCTCCAACGCGCAGACCGATAGCAGCGCCCATGGAGTGGCCGGCCAGGATCGTTCGATCGGGATTGGCCATGCCGCGCGACACTAGGCCGGAAACAAGGGCCTCGGCGCAATCCTCGGCGCGTTGCGGCGTGAAAGGGCCGGGACTGTGGCCGTGTCCGGGTAAGTCCGGAACATAGACGCGCAGGTTTTGCTCAGCGAACCCGCCGGCGAGAAAGGCCATGACCTTTTTGTTCGCGACAAGACCGGGAAACAGCACCACCGTTCCTTGCGGCGCAGCATCTTTTTTGTCGAAGATGGTGGTTTCCAGGCGGCAGCCGCCCGCGGGAATGAGATATGTCCTTTCGCTGTAAGGCTTTGAGACTGCCAGCAAGAAACCCGCTCCGACAAGAAGGATTCCCGCAATGGCGCGTGCTTTTCGCGATTTTGTGGTCAAAGTTAGGCTCCCAAGCGGCGAGTCTCGCGCGCGTGATAAAATACAGACTCAGGCGTGGCCCCGATTTCTTCTTCTACTCGTTACACGGTGATCCCTTGAGCCTACATGGTGATCCCTTGCCTTCGAAAGCCATGACGTTAGAGGAGGCGATTTTGCGGTTTGGCCGCGAGAAAGGCAATGACCCTGGCTCCGCGGCTAGGCGCCGCGTCGTCTTCACCAACGGCTGCTTTGACCTGCTGCACCCGGGGCACATTCGCGGCCTGGAGCAGGCGCACCGGATGGGCGATGTGCTGATTGTGGGGCTGAATAGCGACAGGAGCGTGCGGCAATTGAAAGGGCCTGCACGGCCGGTGATTCCCGAGGCCGAGCGTGCTGAAATTCTCTCGGCATTGGAGTCCGTTGACGCCGTGGTGATCTTCGACGAACCGACTCCACGGGAAGTGATTTCCCGTTTGCTCCCTGATGTTTTGGTGAAGGGCGGCGACTGGCCCGGGGACCAGATCGTTGGCCGCGAGGAAGTGGAAGCGGCCGGCGGGCGCGTCGTCTCCATGCCATTTGTCCCGGGCTATTCGACGAGCGCGATTCTACAAAAGATTCGCGCGGTCTTTGAAAAAGAGTCTGAGCCAAACGGGCAGCGCGCGTCGCGCGCAGATTCCTGATCATCCGCTCATGATACTTCCGGCAGCACGCGAAAGGTTAGAAGCATTGCTGCGCCATCCGTCCACGGAAGGCGCACTGGCGGAGCTCGGCGCAAACGCAAGCCTGGTTTCGATCACCGGGCTCCACGATGTTGCGAAAGCGTTAGTGGCCGCTTACCTCACGCACGCATTGCGGCGCCCCGCTTTTTTTGTGACCGATTCGAATCGCCGCGCCGAAGCGCTTGCGGAAACGCTTCGTTTCTTCGCAACAATTTTTCCCGGAGCCAGGAGCAGCGTAGCCACGCTTCCGTTCTTTGATCGACTGCCGTGGGAATCGCAAAGCCCGCACGCCGACATTTTGGAGCGCCGGGCCACAACGTTGTTTCGCCTGGTGGACGGGCAAGTCTCTTTGGTGATTGCACCGATGGCTGCGACCCTCTGGCGCTATCAAGATCCCGCTGCCTACCTGTATCTGACGAAAACTTTGGCGAAGGATACCGAGATCGGGCACGAGGAATTGATCACGCATCTCGGCTCGGTGGGCTACACGCGGACGGAAATGGTGGAGCTGCCCGGGCAATTCGCGGTCCGCGGCGGCATCATCGATGTGTTTTCACCGGAAGCACCGCGGCCCGTGCGCATCGAACTGCTGGGCGACACGGTGGAATCCGTGCGCGAGTTCGATGCGCGGACGCAGCGCTCGATTGCACCGGTGGTTCGAACCACGCTGCTGCCGCTAACGGAATGGGCTGTGCCTGCCTTGGGAGATGCGGACGCGGAAGGTGCCATGAATTGGGAATCCGCCCCAGCGTTTGGGCCTTCCGCGGAACAAGGCGCGGCTTCTCTTTTCGAATTGGCCGAGAGCTCGCTGCGGCCGATTGTGTTTCTTGACGAGCCGCAAACTCTGCGCGAAGCGGCGCAGCAACACCTCGCGGCGGCAACCGAAATTTACGAACGTCACGGCCGGGCCAATTCGCCGCCGGCTTCTCACTACTTCTGGAGCGAAGAGCAGACTGCCGCGGCGCTCGGGAAGGCGTCGCAAATTCATCTTGAGCAACTCGCGCTCAGTATCGGCTCGACACCGCAATTCGAAATCTCTTCCCGCCCGAGTACGCGGTTTCACGGCGATGTGGTCGCTTGTATGGGCGACGTGAAGTCGCAGCTGGCTGCGGGCGGCCGCGTTTTTCTGACCGCCGCCAGCACCGGAGAGATCGAACGGTTTGCGGACATTTGCCGCGAGTACGAAGTGGCTTATGTACTGGGTGAATCCGAGGAGGCGGCCGCCGGGTTTACCGCCGAAGGCGCGCAAGAATCCGCGGGGATGCTGCTGATTCGTGCGCCATTTGCAGAAGGGGTGACGTTTCCCGAAGTCCATCTGACCATCTATGGGCATGCGGACCTCTTTGACGTTACCCCCACGGTCGAGCGGCCCAGCCAGAAAATCCGTACTTCCGGTTTTTTCAGCGATTTTGCCGAGCTCAAGCCGGGCGATTTTGTGGTGCACGTGGACCATGGCATCGGGCAATTCGAAGGACTTCGCCAGATCGAATCGGACGGGCATCGCGGCGAATTCATGCTTCTGCGCTATTTGGAGGATGCCCGGCTGTACGTTCCCTTGGAACGCATGGACCTGGTGCAAAGCTACCGGGTGCTCGAAGGTGCACATCCTCAGCTCGACAGACTTGGCGGCACGGCGTGGAACGCGCGTAAGACGCGTGTGCGCAAATCACTGGAAGACATGGCGGACCAGCTGCTGGCGTTGTACGCGCAGCGGAAAACCACGGCGGGCTTTGCGTTTTCGACGGACGGTAATTTTCAGCGCGAATTCGAAGATGCTTTCGAATTCGAAGAGACGCCGGACCAGCTCGCGGCTATCACCGACATCAAGAAGGACATGGAGAAAAGCGAGCCGATGGACCGCCTCCTTTGCGGCGACGTGGGCTACGGGAAAACGGAAGTAGCGATGCGCGCGGCCTTCAAAGTTGTGATGGATAACAAGCAAGTTGCGGTTCTCGCGCCCACCACCGTCCTTACCTTTCAACATTTTGAAACCTTCAAGAAACGGTTTGCCGCATTTCCAGTGCGCATCGAATTGCTGAGCCGCTTCCGCAGCAAGGTGGAGCAAAAGAAAGTTCTTGCCGATCTCGAAGCCGGGAGAGTGGATATCGTGATTGGCACGCATCGGTTGCTTTCGAAAGACGTGAAATTTGCGGAGCTTGGACTGCTCATCGTGGACGAAGAACAGCGCTTTGGAGTGGCGCACAAAGAGCGGCTGAAGGAGATGCGGAAGAATGTCGATGCGCTTGCGCTTTCCGCCACGCCGATTCCGCGGACGCTGCACATGTCGCTGGTGGGGCTGCGCGACATGTCGTTGATCGAGACGCCACCGCGGGATCGCCTGGCGATTCAAACGGTGGTCGCGCCCTTCAAAGAAGATCTCGTGCGCAGCGCTATCGAGAACGAGTTGGCGCGCGACGGGCAAGTCTTTTTCATCCACAACCGCGTGGAATCCATCTACTCCCTCGGGGCGATGGTCCAGAAGCTGGTTCCTAAGGCGCGCGTGGTCGTGGGTCACGGACAGATGAGCGAGAAAGAACTGGAAAGCGTGATGCTCAAATTCATCCGCGACCAAGCCGACGTTCTGGTGGCTACAACTATCGTCGAAAATGGCCTGGACATTCCTCGCGCCAACACCATCCTGATCAATCGCGCCGACCGCTTGGGCCTCGCGGAGCTTTACCAACTGCGGGGCCGCGTGGGCCGTTCCAGCCAGCGCGCGTATGCGTATTTGCTCGTTCCGCCGGAAACCACGCTATCCGATATCGCCCGTCGGCGCCTCGCAGCGATGAAAGAATTCAGCGAACTGGGCGCGGGCTTTCGCATCGCAGCGCTCGACCTGGAGTTGCGCGGCGCAGGCAACATGCTTGGCCGCCAGCAGCATGGCCATATCGAGGCCATTGGGTTCGACATGTATTGCCAAATGCTGGAGCGTGCGGTGGCCAAACTCAAAGGCGAGGAAGCCGCTCCGGACTTGCGCACGACGCTCAGCCTGGGCTTGGATGTGCGCATCCCGCAGGAATACATCCCGAGCGAAAACCTTCGTTTGCGAACCTACAAGCGCATCTCGACCATCGGCACCGAGGAGGAAAGGCAGGACGTCCGCAAGGAGTTGCAAGATCGCTTCGGCGCTCTTCCTCCGTCGGTGGAAAACCTTTTGGACTATGCTGTCCTCAAATCCCTGTGCGAGCGGCTGCGGATTTCCTCCGTCGAGCGTCAGGGCGGCCGGATTGCGGTGCGCTTCCACACCGAGACGACCCTGGATCCGGCCAGGCTGGTAAGCGTAGTGCGCTCCCGCGCGGGCATCAAGCCAGATCCGAGCGGCGTGTTGTGGATCGAATTGAAGCGCGGCGAGCCGGTCCCGGTGGTGCTGAGAAACGTATTGCTCGGGCTTCAAGGGGGGAGCTAAACTCATCCGGTGAGGACTTTGATGCGAAAACTAGATCTAGCTGTGCTTTGCGCGGCGGTGGCCCTCGCGGCCTTGCCCGCCGCAGGGCAGTCTCAGGAAAAGCCGGAGTCCAGCTCGCAGTCGCTTCCGCCCGCCCCTTCTCAGGCGAAGCCTGTGCCTCCGCCAGCTCCAAAGCTGAAAGGCGCGGAAGCCACGCGGCCTGCGGACCCGGACGCCGCGGGCAAAACCGTTGAAGAAATCATTGCGCGTGTCAACAACGAGATCATTACGCTCTCCGAGTATGAGAAGGCGCGCCAAAGCGCTGAAGAAGACGCCAAGCAGGAGTGCCAGGGCCACTGCACGCCGGAGCAATTACAAACCGATATCGAAGACCGCCGGAAAAATACGCTGCGTGAGCTGATCGACCAATCGCTGCTGGTGCAGCGGGGCAAGGATATGGGAATGAACGTCGAGGCAGAGGTGATCAAGCAGCTCGACCAGATTCGCATCCAAAACAAACTGGACAGCATGGAAGCCTTGGAAAAAGCGGTCACTTCGGAAGGGTTGAACTGGGAAGACTTCAAGAACGGCATCCGCAACCGCATCCTCCAGCAGAAAGTGATCCAGAGCGAAGTTGGGTCGCACATCAGTATTGGCGAAGACGAGGTCAAGAAGTATTACGAAGCGCACAAGTCCGAATATGTGCGGCCGGAAGAGGTCGCGCTGCGCGAAATTGAGGTCAGCACGCAGGGAAAAAGCCCGGATGAACTCCCCGTGCTCAAGAAGAAGGCGGAAACAGCGCTCAAGCGAGTTCAGGATGGCGAAGACTTTGGCGAAATCGCCAAGCGATACTCTGACAGCAGCACCAAAGACCAAGGCGGCTTCTTGGGCGTTTACAAGCGCGGGGAACTTGCCAAAGAGCTCGAAGACAAAGTGTTCAACATGAAGCGAAACGAGCTTACCGGCGTCCTGGAGACCAAGCAGGGCTACCTGATTCTTCAGGTGCTGGAGCACTACGAGGAAGGCCAGCAACCGCTTGACAAGGTCAGAAATGAGATCTCGGACAAGCTGTACAGCACTCGGATGGAGCCCGCAATGCGCGACTATCTCAAGACGCTGCGCGAGCAAAGCTACGTGATCATCAAGCCTGGTTACCAGGACATCGCGGGCCCGAGCAGCTCGGAAATCCAGGAAGTGAGTGCCATGCCCGAGGTCAGCAAGCAAAAGAAGGGTCACAAGAAATACCTGCTTTTCGGCAAGAAGCCGGGTTCGAGTTCCGACAAGTCCAGCGGAGATACCGGGAAATGACGAGCCGTTTTTTGCGGAATCGATTGTTCGTGGAGAGACGGAGCTAAAAACACCGCCCGATGAAGACTCCGCTCGTCTCTGACCTGAATTCCGAGCAGAACGTCACCACGTTTTTCCTCGTTTGCGAAAAAGAAATTCGCAGTACCCGAGAAGGAAAGCCTTATTTGCGCTTGGAGCTTGGCGATCGCAGCGGGACCATCGAAGCGCGAATGTGGGACCAGTTCGAAGCGGCAGCCAAGGGCATTCATCGAGACGATTTCGTGAAAGTCCAGGCGCGCGTCGAGATCTATAAGAACCGGCCGCAGCTTTCGGTGATCCAGGTGCGCCTGGCGAAGCCCGAAGAAATTGACCTCGCTGATTTTCTGCCGCAAACCAAGGCCGACGTTCGAAAGCTGTACGCGCAGTTGCTGGAATACGCCTGTTCCATTTCGAATCCGTGGCTGAAGAAGCTCGTCACCGACATTCTCAACGAACCGTCGATTGCTGCAAAGTATAGGCGCGCGCCCGCGGCGAAAGTTATGCACCATGCCTATCTCGGCGGCTTGCTCGAGCACGTCGTCAGCCTTTGCGAGCTGGCCAAGGTGGTGGCGAGCCACTATCCGGAACTTGACATCGACCTTCTGCTCACGGCGGCGATGCTGCATGACGTCGGCAAGCTCGATGAGCTCTGCTACGAACGGACCATCGGCTATACCGTCGAGGGCCATCTGCTTGGGCATATTGTCATGGAGGTGGAAACCGTTTCGCGAGCCATAGACACCATCGAAGGGTTTCCGAAGGCACTGAAAACGGTTGTGCAGCATTTGCTCATCAGCCATCACGGCGAGTATGAGTTTGGTTCACCGAAGCTGCCGATGATTCGCGAGGCGCTGGTGTTCCATTATCTTGACGATCTCGATTCGAAACTAGCCGCGGTTCGCGCGGCGCTCCAGCGGGATACCGGCGAACCCGAGTGGTCGGCGTACTCGGGCGCGCTCGGACGTAAATTCCTGCGGCTGGAAGAGTTTCTGAAGGATTTCGCGCTTACCCCGCCAGACAAGAAATAAGAGTCCTGCCCTATAGCAACCGGGAGCGCATTGCTCTTGCCGGGAGACCTTTGCTGCAACTACACTTGCTTTGAAAAGTAAACGAGCAGCGAAAGCCGGGAACCCACGCGCCAGGGTAACGGGGAAACCTGAAAGGCGGAACAAAAGCAATGCTTGCTGCGGATTACAAAATTCGGGATTTGACGATTCGTCCGGCGGCGGTGCTGGCGCCCATGGCGGGTGTGACGGACACGCTGTTTCGTCGCGTGATTCGCGGCCTGGGCGGGTGCGGCTTGCTTATGACCGAGTTCACCAGCTCGGAAGGCATCACGCGAAGTGCCGCAAAAACGCTGCGCTATTTGTATTTCCAAGAAGACGAGCATCCCATCACGGCGCAGCTCTTTGGTGCAAATCCGGCGGTTATGGCCGAGGCCGCCAAGATGGTGGAAGACCTCGGTTACGACGCGGTGGACATCAACCTCGGCTGCCCCGCCAAGAAAGTGGTGAAGTGCGGCGGGTCGGGACTGCTGCGCGACCTGCCGCTGCTCGAACAGCTCCTTTGCGCCGTGCGCCGGGCGGTGAAAATTCCGCTAACCATCAAGCTGCGCGCCGGGTGGGACGATAAATCCATCGTTGCGGTCGAGGTCGCTCGACTGGCGGAAAGCGTCGGCGTTGAGGCGCTCGCGGTGCATCCGCGCACGCGCATGCAAGGCTACGCGGGCACTGCGGACTGGTCCATCATCGCGGCGGTGAAGCAAGCGGTGAAGATTCCCGTCATCGGCAACGGGGACATCAACCGCCCGGAAGACGCAGACCGCATGTTCCGCGAGACCTGCTGCGACGCCGTGATGATCGGCCGCGCCGCGGCCACCAACCCGTGGATTTTCAGGCAGATGCAGGAGTTCGCGGAAACCGGACGCTATTCGATCCCTACCGAGGCGGACCGCTTCCGGTTACTGATTGACTACTATCGCCGAATTTATGTAGCCAATCCGCCCGACGCTGTTGGCAAAATGAAACAGTTCGCTTGCTGGTTTACTCATAGCGTGGGGAACGGCAGCGAGCTTCGCAGAATCGTACACGCGGCGCGAACGTCCGGCGAAATTCTCTCAGGCGTAGAGAGTTTTTTCGACGGCCGCGCGGCCGTTTTCACTGGCCCTAACCCGGTGCGGGCCGGTAGGAGTGAGGACTCAACACATGGCCCCGGTGAGCCCGTCGGTTGCCAGGCCGCGCCTGGAACGTAGAATCGCTGTCCACCTGCCCATGCGCGTACGCGGACGCGACGCGCGCGGCGTCGCCTTTGAGGAAGATACTTCGAGCGAAAACCTGTGCCGCGGGGGCGCGGCTTTTTTGACACGCTTCGACGTGGCTATCGGCTCGGACCTCGAGATTCGCATTCCGTTCTCGAATTATGCTTCGCGGCGCGGCGAAGCAGACTTCGCGACGTCTGGACGCGTCGTCCACGTTCGTGATGCCGCTTCTTTGGGGGAAAAGCTGGTGGGCGTGCAGTTCACCGGCCCGCGGTTCCAGCGGGTCTTTCGGTCGGAATCCGCTCGGTGAGTCATTTCTCCAGCGCAAGTAAAGCTTCCGGGAGCAGTCTCGAAGCTTATCCGTTGCATCTGGTGCTCTCCGCTACCTCCCAAGAAATGTGTTGAGGCACCAAGTGTTCCCGCACGCTCGCCGAGCGGTCGCCATAGGGCTGACCCGTCGGCGGCTCAAGTGGCTGGGCTTCGGCTGATACTCTCCGTGGGCTTCGTCGATTTCGAGGGTAGCGTTGCCGATCCGCATGGTAGCGTGCGTGACGATTCCCTCGGGCCCGCGAGTCCATCCTTTTCTCGTCGCGATGTACCAATGACTGCCAAATGCGTCTTGGAGGGCGCCCCAGCGATCGCCTGAGGTCGTCGGTGGCCTATAGATCGAGGTAGCGCCGCCCCGAGGGCTGGTCAAAGGTCGCATCGGCGTCGTTGACGTACAGGTGGATGTCGGTTGCAGCCGGCGAAACCTGCTCATTCGCGTCTGCCGTTTCGACGATGCCGTTGCCAATGGCCTCCTCCGCGTGCATCAGCTTGCCGTCC